>NZ_JAGIOS010000003.1:0-312103 GCF_017876815.1 Sinorhizobium meliloti
TTCAACGCGGGCCGACACAGGCCCAGCCGCCACCGCCGCGCCGCGGCCCGCATCGAAAAACCTTCACCAGAGCCGACTTTCATCCCTCGCCTCGAAGGGAGGCTAACGGCCGACTTATAATTCAAGCACAGATCTAACGAGACAATCGTCCCTCTACCGAAGTAATCGCCTGCAACAATGATTAGGAAGGCTTCTGACCGTTGATCAGAAAGCACTTGGGCTATACGTTCGGCGCGCGAGTCATAAGTGCAAAATTGAAGAGGGACTATTATGCCTACTGGCACTGTTAAATTTTTCAACGACGACAAGGGATTCGGCTTCATCACGCCTGAGAATGGCGGAACTGACGTCTTCGTTCACGTGTCTGCCCTGCAGCGTGGCGGCTCGCTCAAAGAGGGTGACAAGGTCAGCTACGAGATCGGTCAAGATCGCAAGACCGGAAAGTCGAAGGCGGAAAACGTATCCGTGCTCTGATCGCTGGACGGCCTCGATTAGCCTGGATCCGAATCGAGCAGCGTAAAACGCTTTGCGTGTTTTCACCGTGGCGCAGTCGCCGCGAACTGGGCGACCGGCGCATTAGTTCGTCTTTGCAATAAGGTCGGTGGAACCCCTCCTCTCGGCGAAGCCCGCCCCGGATAACTGCGGTGACGGCCAAGCATTTTGATCTTGTCGGTGGCGGCGCGATCGACAAGTTTCTTGCGGTTGCGTCGGGGCGGCTATCCGCCCAAACATGAGCGCGTTGTTCGAATTCGTGGCGTGGCTGCCCTTCCTTCCGGCCGTTTCCTGTTCCTCCACCAACGCGGAATAGTAATGGCCCGGAGCAGATAGGCGCGCGTCGAAAAGCCTGGAGCAGCTTGTCATAGTCGATGTCGAAGCCGAGCGCCTTTAAGGCAAAGAGATTGGCGCCGTCGATGAGGAGCGCGATTCTCTCCCGCTGATCGAACATGGCTGCCCTCTTCCCCGCACCGGCTGGGCTCCGGACTCGAGGCAATCAGCTTGCACGGCGGTACAGTCTCCCGAGAAGTGTTGTACACGATGTTTGCACCACTTGCGCATAGTCCGTTCGGCATCCATCTCCCCGCCCGCGCCCCGCTGGCAGCCTGCCTTCGTGCTCGCTTGACGATGCGGCACACTCCCGTCTGCCTTCCCGAGCGCCTTTCTCGTTCCATCAATAAAAGCTAGTATTTCGTGCCTAGGTGTGGAAAGCGCGATGACGAAGGGGCGCATCGAACGGCGACTTGCTGTCATTATGGCTACGGACATCGTCGGCTATTCGCGCCTGATGGAGGCCGACGAGGGGCGAACCCTCGATGCAATAAAGCGACTGCAGCCTCGATATTCTCTCCCAACATCGACGCACGCGGCGGCCGGATCGTCAAGCTCATGGAGGAAGGAGCCCTGGTCGCGTTCAACTCCGCAGTCGACGCTGTGGAGTGCGCGATATCGCTGCAAGAAGAACTGGCGCGTGATCAGGAGGAGCTACCGTCTGGCGAACGCATCGTCCTACGGATCGGCATCAATCTCGCCGATGTCGTCATCGAAGGAGACGATTTGCTGGGGGACGGCGTCTACGTCGCTGCTCGCCTCGAGGCATCGGCCGAGCCGGGAGGGATATGCATCGCCGATGCCGTGCATCGCCAGCTTGGCGGAAAGTGCCGGACCGCCTTCCTGGACGGAGGCGAGATATCCCTCAAGAATATCGCCAGACCCGTTCACGTCTGGCATTCAGGTATACGCCAATAGCCGCGCCGTCGATGTCTTCGGCATCGGCGCGGACATTGATTGCGGTGTTGCCGTTCGAGAATCTCTGCAGCTCGCCGGATCAGACTTTTTTCAGCGACGGCATCACTGAGGACATCATCGGCGGCCTCCAATTTAGTTTCCGAGGTTCAGGTCGTTCAACGCTCGCCGATTCAAAGCAAGTCGTGCCGCTACGCCCGAAACGACGTCCTCTACGACCTCCTGTAGTTCGGCCGGTGTCGCGCCGTCTCGCGCCTGGATCGAGACGCCCTGCATGACCGCAGCCAGATGCCTGGCCAGGCGCTGCAAATCCTGCGGCTCGGCAAAGGGGCAGAGTGCGTTCGCGATCCTCTCGCGCATGGCGTCGCGGCGTGCGGCGGCGACGCGCGCGAGCGCGGCGTTCTCCGGCTGACATTCGACGAGGCTGCCGGAAATCATGCAGCCACGCTCGCGATCGGGATGGGTGACGGCCCTGACAGCTCCCTCCAGCAGGAGCCGCACCGCTTCCTCGAGCGTGCCAGCCGAGCCGACCACAGAAACATCCAGCGCTCCGAACGTCTCCTCGTAGCGGGCGAGCGCTTCCCGGTAGAGCCCGGCTTTGCTTCCGAACGCGGCATAAAGACTAGGGGGGGCAACCCCAATTGCCTTTGTCAGGTCGCCTACCGACACCCCTTCATAGCCGTGACGCCAGAACAGCCGCATGGCGATGTCGACTGCCTTGTCCCGATCGAAGCTCCACGGCCGGCCGCCACGAGATTTTGCACTCTGTTCCATAACGATCACTAAACAACATCTTGACAGGTCTCGTCAAGGCCGATTGAATAACGACCACTAAACAACATGGAGTAAGCCCGGACCACCACTTCGCACGATCTGGCCGAACGCACCGCCGCGACAGCCGATTTCCTCGCCGCCTGCTTTCACCAGCTGCCGGCACCGTCGGAGATGCAGCGCATGCTGGTTGTCAACGGCATGACGTCTCGCGCCGTGAACGAAGGCTTCGTCAGGACTGCGACAATCGATCTCGAACCGGTCTTTGCAGCCTATGCCGGTCCGATTCTGCTGACCCATGGTGTACACGATCGGCTGGTTCGAGTTGCGATGTCAGAACGCATCAAGGCCATTCACAAGAACAGCCGCCTCTCTCTCTACGACAACAGCGGACACAGCCCCTTCTACGAAGAGCCTGCACGTTACGGGCAAGAACTTGCTGCCTTTGTGAAGGCCGCGAACGGGGACTGAGCAGGCCTTGGCTCGCCACGTGAACGTCCTGGAGCCCGAAATCGAGCAGCAGCACCCCGGCAACGAGGAAAAGGATCGAATAAGGCAACAGGCCGATCATAATACATGAGCAGAGCATCAGCGTGAGTGCGACGCCGGTAACACGCTGGCCGAAGCGTTCGCCGGTCCAACGCCCCGCCCTCGTAGCGCCAAGAGCGCCCGCCGCTCCCGCCAATCCGAGCGACTGTGGCGGTCGGTCGGGGCCCTCTGTCGTTTGGCAGTTAATCGCAAGACTCCGGTCTGAGCGGAATCAAATAGTTGTCCCCGCACATAAAACGAGAGTTCGCATTTTGAAATTGAGATCGCGTGCGCATTGTGGCATTTAATTTGAGAACCGCCTTGATGAAGGCGTCGGCTGTCTTCGAAGGACAGGGCTCGTGAAGAACGGCTCTCTTCAATGCAGAGTCTCCAGGGCGGGGTCATGGTGGCCGCTTTGCGCCCCTATGTCAGTCATAGAGGCCGTCATCGTGCCTGCCTGAAAGAAGACATCACCCGGGCGGCGGCGTCCCATCGCCTGTGCGCCACTAGCGGAAATACGCGGATCGCGAAAAGGCGATGATGGCCTCGCTGACCTCATGAGGTTTCTCCTGCGGTGCCCAGTGTCCGCAATCTGGTATCGTGAGGCTCTGCTTGAGATTGGGAACGAGGTCAGGCATCGCATCGATAATCTGCCGCATGCCCGGCATGCTCAAACCGACATCCTGCTCTCCCACCATATAGAGGGCAGGAACCTCGATCTTCAGGCCGCTGAGCGAGCGCTGAAGGTGCCAATTGGCATCGAGGTTGCGATAGTAGTTGAGCGCGCCTCTGAACCCGGTTCTCCTAAAGGAGTTGACGTACTGGGCGAGGTCCGCCTCACTCAACCAGCGCGGTAGCACGTCGGGAGTCGGCAGTGTTGGGAGCAACCCGGTATTCCGTGACACCATGTTGAACGGGTTTGGGGTACCGTCGCCTTCTCTTCGAGGTCCAGCCTCACGCGAGGCGGAGAACAGAATCTTGCGGAGCGTGGCGTCCACATTCCGATCAAGTTCAGCTTCCGCCACTCCCGGCTCCTGGAAATAGAGAGTGTAGAATAGTTCATCGTCGGTCTGGGGAAAGAAGGTCGTGGGCGGCGCGGGAGGGGCGTCCATCATAGGAACACCTATCGCTACAACTCCTTTGAAGCGATCTGGCCGCAAGAGGGTTGCTTGCCAGGCAACTGTGCTGCCCCAGTCATTCCCAACGATGATTGCGTTCTCGCAGCTTAGCGCATCGAGCAGGCCCACCAAGTCCCCCACCAGATCAAACGTCGAATATCGAGTCACCTCGGCCGGACTGTCCGTCTCGCCATAGCCCCGCATATCAGGTGCAACAGCGTGAAAGCCCGCTGCTGCCAGCGCCGCAACCTGGTGTCTCCATGCGTAGGAGGTTTCCGGAAATCCGTGGGCGAAAAGGACGACTGGTCCTTCGCCCTGTTCCTCAATGTGAATGTTAAGACCGTTGACGGCCAGCTTGCGACACGGCATGACGAACTCCCCTGTTGTTCCGAAACAATCTATGTTACAGAAAACGTGACGTCAAGTTTCCGAAACACGGCGAGTTACACAATGTCCGACACCCGTCTTGCCCGAATGCTTCATGTTCTCGTTCATATGCATCTTCTTGGTGGCGGCGAGACCTCGGAGACGATTGCAAAGATGCTGAACACCAACCCGGTCGTTGTGCGCCGGACTATGGCCGCTCTCAAGGAAAAGGGCATTGTGAGGTCAGCAGGAGGACGAAGCGGGGGCTGGCGGATCGCGAAGGGAGCCGACGAGATCACGGTCGAGCAGGTCCACGATGCCCTGCAGACCGGATCAGCATTCTCAATTGCCCTTTCAAGGGACCACATTACCTGTCCCGTGGAAGGTGCGGTCAACACCTTCTTGGATCAGGCCATGGCAGATGCCGAGCGCGCCCTTCGGACACGCTTTGCAGGTACCACTATCCAGGATTTGGCTAATGCCTTCGTCTGAGTTTGTCTCATAGTGGAATGTTGGCATCGGCGAGCTGCACGAAACATCCGTCTCGTTTGGCCGCTCCAACCCAATCTGTTTTAGGGACCGCCTTGCCTATGCTTCGACCGCTACACGGCCCAGGGGCTTGGAGCAGCAAGCGAGGATGAATCCTTCGTCCACGTCCTCATCCGTGATGCCGCCATTGTGCACCATGTGGACCTGGCCTTCTGTCTTGCGCACCTTGCAGGTGCCGCAGATCCCCATCGAGCAGCCCGACGGGATCACCAGCCCTGCAGCCTTTGCCGCCGCCAGTATCGTGTCCGTCTCGCTGCATCTGGTCGTGACGCCGGAGAGGGCGAAGGCGATCTCGGCATGGTTCTGCTCATCGGGGATCACATCCTCGGGGACGTCTTCGGCATGCCCGGGCTCCGCCGTGAAGCTCTCCTGATGGTAGCGGCTCATATCGTAGCCAAGTCCGGCAAGCGCCTCGCGGACGGCCCGCATAAAGGGCCCCGGACCGCAGCAGAACACTTCGCGCTCGAGATAATCCTGCGCCATCAGGCCGAGCATGATCTGATTGAACATGCCCCGGTAGCCGGTCCAGGGCCGGAACGGGTCTGGCTCTTCGACCACCCATTTCAGGTCGATGCCGACGATGCGCGACGCCATGAGTTCCATCCTGTCGCGCAGAATGATCTCGGAGGGTCGGCGCGCGCAATTGATGAAGACAATGTCCGGCTCGCGTCCGGAATCGTAGAGCCAGGTGGTCATCGCCACCATCGGGGTGATGCCCGAGCCGGCCGAGATGAACAGGTATTTATCAGCCGGGTGATGCACGATCGAGAATTTTCCCGCCGGCCCGATAGCCCTGATGCGCATGCCCTTATGTAGATTGTCCAGCATCCACCGTGTGCCGGTGGACCCGTCCTGCGCTTTGACCGTGATCGTCAGTGCGGTTGGCCGCGAGGGTGCAGAAGAGATGGTATAGGTGCGATAGAGCGGTCCGCCCGGCGCGGGCAGTTCCAGAGTGACGAACTGCCCCGGATCATGGTTGAACAGCGCCCCGGAAGGACTTTGAAAGCTGAAGGTCACCACATTGGGAGCTTCCGGCGTGCGCGTGACGCATTCAAGCGGCTCGGCATCACTCCAGAAACTGAGCTGCTTGAACTGGGTCATCTGCTCACTCCGCAGCCACTTGACGCGGCGCAAGGGCGCGCTCCAGCGAGGCCGCATACCAGTCGACGAACTGCATGACGCCGCTTTCCTGACCCGGTGAATAGGGACCGGGCACGTAAGCCGGAGAGAGGATCCCTTGCTGGTTCGTTTCGACGATCTCGCGATCTTCGTCATTGGTGGCGATCCAGACCTCCGTCAGGCGCTTGAGGTCGTAGTCGACTCCTTCGACCGCATCCTTGTGTACGAGCCAGGTCGTCGTGACCTCGGTTTCGGTCGGACTGATCGGCATAACCCTGAAGGTGAGTGAGTGATCCGGCAGGAAGTGGTTCCACGTCGACGGATAGTGGAACATCAGGAGCGTGCCGGCATCCGGCGGGGCAACCCGGCCCAGATGCCGGGAAACAGCGGCCTTGCCGTCCATCGTATAGCTCAACGCCTTTTCCTGCAGCGGCATACGTGCGAGGCGATACTGACCGTCGCCAGCAAGGACGAATTGCGCCGGTGTGCCGGCGGCTTCGCAACGGTCGAAATGCACCTGGAGCTTCTTAGATACTCCGCCATCGGCCTGAACACCGGCAACTTCCGGGTCGAGCGGGAAGGAGCGGCAGAGTGCCGGATGGTTGCTGCTGCAATGATAGCACTCGCGGTTGTTCTCCCAGACCAGCTTCCAGTTGCCTTTCTCGATGATCGTAGAGGTGAACGCGACCTTGGCATCCTTGAGGTCGTGAACCTCCAGATAGGGGCGCGCCAGCTGTGCGAATGTTTGGAAATCCGGCGGCGTATCGGAAAGACAGATATAGATGAGGCCGTCGAGATTGCGCAGGTTGACGGGTTTCAGGCCGTATTTCGAAGCATCGAAATCGGGACCCATGTCGTTCGCCCAGATCAATTTACCGTCAAGCTCATAGGTCCATTGGTGGTAGGGACAGACAAGCTTCGCCACCTGCCCCTGGCGTGCCTTGCAGATCAACGATCCGCGGTGGCGGCAGGAATTATGAAACGCACGGACTTCACCGTCACGGCTACGGACAATGACCACTTCATAGGCGCCCACGCGTAACGTGACATAGCTGCCGGTCCTTGCGAGCTGGCAGGCCGGAACGGCATAGAGCCATTCCCTGTAGAAAATGTGCTGCAGGTCGAGCGCGTAGACCTCGGGCGAGACGTAGAAGGGCTGCTCCAGGCTGAAGCCCGATAGACGGCGATCGAGCCGCTGATGAATCGAGGTCGGGTTAGCTGTCATTGGCAAATTCCCGGGCGATGGTTCAATTCAGATCAATCATGCTTGCAAACCGGACCGTCTGGCAATAGCGTTAAATTTCACTTTGGATTAGCTGAAATAATCTCAAAGCCTACCCACTCCTGCGGGAGAACATATAACGGGACCCTTATGCCACGCCCTTATGAATTCTCTTCGATGACCGCCCTCGTCTGCTTCGAGGCGGCGGCGCGAAATGCGAGCTTCAAGAAAGCCGCTCAAGAGCTGAATGTGACGCCGGCGGCGGTCAGCCACCAGATCAAAGCGCTGGAGATTGACCTTAAATGCAGCCTGTTCCTGCGCCACCACCGAGGTGTGGAACTGACCGAGAAGGGAGCGCTTCTGTTCATCGCAATTGAACGCGGATTCGAGACGATTTCGGAAGCCATTACCCAGATCCGCGAGCGCCCCGAAACCGTCGACGTGACCATCGGCGCGACCACGGCGTTCAGCTCACTCTGGCTCACACCGAAGATTTCGGCCTTCTGGAAGATACATCCCTCCATCACCGTGTCACAGGTCGTTAGCGACGTGCCCGGAATGACCGGCCGCTGCGACTTGACGATCCATTACGGCAACCCCCAGGAGAACGGTGTAGAATACAGGAAACTCTTTCAGGACCACATTATCGCGCTGGGAACGACACGATTTGCCGCCGAGTACCGGATCTCCCGGCTCGAGGCTCTGCTCAAAGCACCCTTGATCCATTCAAGCAGCAAGGAGACTGGCTGGACCAGCTGGCACGACTGGTTTGCCGCACTCGGATTTCCCGCCCCTAAGGGCCGCAGCTTTTACGTCAACAATTACATGATCGCGCTTCAGGCGGCTCAGGACGATGTTGGAGCAGTGCTGGGGTGGGACGGGCTCGTCGGAAGCCTCGTCAACGAAGGGCGGCTAGTCAAGCTCGTGCAAGAAAGCATTCCCTCACCTGTCGGCTTTCATCTGAGGATACATCGGCGCGCGACTGCAAAGGCGCGGCTGTTCGCGGATTGGCTTGCTACGAGCCCCTGACGAGGGGGCAGTGCTCCTGCGAGCCGCCGAGCGTGACGACATTGCCCACACGTTCCACTTACTGCGACCCAGCTTTCGTTGGGCTCCGGACCTGGGGCTGCCTTGGTTGATTATGCAATGGTTGACTGGCTGTTTTCGGGACGAAGCCCAATCGGCCTCAACGACTGGCGTGGGCGCGCAAAGCTGACGTCGCTGAGTGCTCCGTAAGTCTCAAGCCAGGCCGAACCTAGAACGCAGTTGCGGAGAACTCGGCGACCCGCGCAGCAGGACGCCAAGCTCCTCACAAACGAGTTCAAATGGACTGGGCGAGAGGTTCGCTCACAGCTATCAGACCGTGTGTGTTTCGGATCAAAACGGCGGCCCGCTCTCCGATGACAACGCACGGCGCCATCGTGTTGCCATGATCCGGGGCATGATCGAAGAATCCGCGATACGGAGGCCGTCGATACCGTATACCTTGAGCTCATTGTCGACCACCGACATGTTGTCGCGTCCCATCTTGGCTGTGCAGGACTGATGCCAATAGGTGACTGCTGAGCGCCGGATAAAGTCGATCATTCCTGATCTGTCGCGCTGCCCCGGAGCGGTTTCGCCCGTCACCAAAGGTCTAAAGCCATCGCTGTTTCCAAGTTCGCGGCATAATTCCACTGCGGCCAACGCGGCTGCCATGTCTTCCGGCTCACTGAGTGAGTTTGGCTCAATCAGGACGGGGTCGTTTATATCGGGGCCAGAGAGCCTCAATCGGCCGCGGCTTTTCGGCTGTGCGAGACCATTGAACATGGTCCAGCCGTGCTCCGGTGTTTCGAGACCGGCCTCAAGCGGCGACGGGACGGCGAACTCCAACTGGCACTGGAGGACGTCAGGCTGGGACAGACGTGCGTCACTCTTCCAGTAGAGGTTTGCCTCGCAGCCGCTACCCCCCACTGCTTCCGGTTTTCGGTAGGCCCAGGTGCAGCCGAAGGCGAGATGATCCTGATGATTGCGACCAACACCCGGCAGGTGTTGCACGACTGGGATGCCATGCGATTGCAGTTCGTTTTCCGGGCCGATTCCGGACTGCATAAGGACCTTCGGCGTATTGATCGCGCCAAGTGACAGCACCGTTTCGCAATGCGCCATGAACTGGCGTCGCCGACCATCGATCAGAGCTTCCACACCTCTTACCCGCTTACCATCGAAGATGAGACGCGTAACCAACGCCTCGGTGATCACCATCAAATTTGGACGCGACAGCAGCGGATCAACATAGGATTCAAACACCGTTTCCCGCTTGCCCTTCCGGATACGCAGTTCAGCAATCGATGCACCGCCAGATGCCTCCATCATTTCGCCGTTCGTGGTATTATAGAGAGGTATCCCTATGGCAGATGCCGCGTTCAACAGGGCCTCCGCCACTGCCTGCGGAGAAGTAGGCTGCGCCACATATGCAGGCCCACCTACCCCGCGACGAGTAGGGTCCGGAGCGCCTTGCCAGTTTTCGATCCGGCGATAGTAGCCAAGGATCGACTGATAGCCCCAGGCGTCATCCCCGGCCTCTGCGGCAAAGTGATTCCAATCTTCCTTATGTCCCCTGGCCCATACCATGACGTTGATGCTCGAACCGCCGCCAAGCCCTTTGCCCATGCTGAGAGGAAGTCGTCGGCCATCCAGACCAGGTGTCGGTTGTCCAACGAAGCCCCAGTCCCGGCTGGAGCCAAGATTCAACGGCCATTGCGCAGGGTTCGATACTGTCTCGGATTTATGATCTCCACCTGCTTCGAGCAGGAGAACGCTCGCGTTTCCATTCTCTGCCAGGCGCGCTGCAACAACCGAGCCGCTGGACCCAGCGCCGCAGACGATGAAGTCGAAGACATCGCCGACCGTGTTGTGCGCGAAAGACGTATTTGCAGGTACATTTTCATCATGGGTATACAGTTTCACGTGAGTTCCTCCGTAAATTAATTCTGGTAAAGTTGCTGAAGTGGTGGTCGCGAAAGACGAGGAAATGCTCATGGATCTTGGAAGGATCCGACGCCCTACCGGCATCTCGCTCGGGCCTGCGGTCTGTTTAACAGATTTGTTTCAGCGTCATCGGGAGGGTCTCGACCTTCCCGATGACGCGAAGTCGATCATTGCTTTTTCGCCGACACGGTCTTGGCGGCCTGATCAATGGTATCGGCGATGGCCGCAGGCTGCGTCATGAACAAGGCGTGGCTTGCCGACACCTTGGTGATCTTCGCCTTGATGCGCTCAGCCATGTGGATCAGCATGGCCTGATCAAAAGCTTTGTCCTCGGTGGCAATAACAGCCCAGCTAGGCTTGGTGCGCCATGCCGCATTCTCGAGCTTCGTGGCGAACGCCGACATGTTGATTGGCACCTGCGCGTCCCTCATGAACGCAACATCGGCATCGCTGACGTCATGAGCGAACCCAGCCTTGAACTTTGCCGGGCTGACATATCCAAAACCATCCTTTGTGGTCTCGATGACGAACTCCGCTGCCGGAGCAAATCCTTCGTATTGCTGAGCCGTCGTTTCGCCGGCATCGGGTGAGAGAGCGGAGACATAGACGAGACCGGCAACCTTCGGATCGATGCCAGTCTCCGTGATGACAGTACCGCCCCAGGAATGTCCGACGAGAATGACCGGACCATCCTGCCGCTCGAGCGCACGTCTGGTGGCGGCAACGTCGTCTTCGAGCGAGGTCAGAGGGTTCTGGACGATTGTGACGCGATAGCCGCGCTTCGTAAGATTGTCGTAAACGCCCTTCCAGCCAGAGCCATCAGCAAATGCGCCATGGACGAGCACAACGTTTTTGACGGCCTGGCTTTCAGGGATGGTGTCGGCGGCGTTTGCGGGCATTGCGGCGGATATGGCGGCGGCTGCGATTGCGGCAACGGTGGTAGTGGCCGTGCGTGTCATGGCTTTTTCCTTTCGTTGATAGCGATAACTGTTATCGCGATATATTTAAGTTGTCAGATATTGAACTGCTCGTCAACATATTTCTTATCGCGATATTGGTTTTCGCGGTAACCTTGATTATATTGGTGCGCAAAGGAGCCCAGAATGACCAAACCCCATAATGATCCACCGCCATTGCACGATCAGTTGTGCTACGCGATTTACACTGCTGGCATCGCCATTCAGCGCGCCTACAAGCCCCTCCTCGACGAATTGGGCCTGACTTACCCGCAGTATCTCGTGCTCAACGTTTTGTGGAGCGAAGATGAGCAAACGGTCGGCGCCATTGCCAACACCCTTGCACTGGAATCCAGCACTCTTACACCACTCTTGAAGCGCCTTGAGACATCCGGCTTGTTGCGCAGGACCCGAAACCTCAGCAACGAGCGGCAAGTGGTGATCGCGTTGACCGAAAAAGGTCGGGCATTGCAGCACAGGGCAGGCTGCCTCAGCGACACGTTGCTTGCAGCTTCGACCCAGACGCCCCCGGAGTTGGCCGCTTTGAACCGCGACGTGCGCTATCTCCGCAACGCGATCTACTCGCAGATTGGCGGGTGGGACACACCCGCCTGATCTGCAGGGGGCGCCTACGCCGTGGGCACCGTACCTCCGTCGATCGTGTATTCGGTACCCGTGATCGAAGATGCGCGGTCGGGGGCGAGGAATGCGATCAGATCTGCGACCTCTTCAGGATTCGCCGGCCGACCAAGCGGAATGCCACCCAGTGCATCCATGATGATCTTCTTGCCGCCTTCCAGATCAGTACCGGCTTGCTTAGCCAAGCGCTCGGCCAAACGGACTGAGGCCTCCGTTGCGATCCACCCAGGCGACACCCGCACGACCCGGATACCTTTGGACGAAATTTCCTTCGCTATCGACTTGCCGTAAGTCGAAAGCGCTGCTTTTGCCGCTGCATACGCGGTCGTCGATTCCGGAAGCGGCATGACCCCCTGGATGGATGTCACGTGCACGACCACCCCGCATCCTCGGGCAACCATGTCCGGGACAAGGAGCCGATCAAGTCGAACAGCCGGAAACAGATTGAGTGACAGCTCCTTGTCCCATTCTCTTCGGATAGCGCCGCAAAGCCACCCCCGGCTGCTGAAGAGCCTCCAAGCATATGGACAATGATATCGACGTCACCCAGGCGCTGACGCGCGGCGTCAGCAACAATTGCACATCCTTCTTCGGGTGGTCAGGTCAGCTTCTACGAACAACTCTTCCGGGAGGCTTTCCGGACGCGCCCGCGCCGTCGTCAGCACCTGTGCACCGAGTTCGCGAAACAGGTTGACCGTCGCAGCGCCGGCGCCTTTCGTTGCAGCGGTGATGAGCGCGCGTTTACCTCTAAGATTGAGAAAATCGATCATCACTTGATCTCCAGTCTGGCGATTTTGTCGTTTTTGGTGGTGAAGGCGAAGGTGAGCGTCACCGGACTGCCGGGGAACTGACCGCTTACATTCGCGCGGACGAGCGCTTTGTCGCCGTCGCGTGTGGCTTCGACAGGGTCAGCGACGTAGTTGGTCGCTGTTTTCACAGCCGCCCACCATTGGCGAATTGCGGCAATGCCTCGGTGGCGAGCGCCTTCGTCTTCGACAACTGCGTCATCCAAAAAGGTCTCTGAAAACGCTTCCACATCATTGCGGCGGTCGGCGTCAAAGTACGCGGTAACTGTTGGGGGCATATCCATTGTGTTTCTCCACATGATCTGACCAGAAACTTACCCCTCGACCATTGCACAGATAAGTGGGATAAACCGGCGTGCGATAGTGAACAAATCGGGACAATGGAACAACCCAATCTCAAAGAGCTGGAAGCGATCATCGCGATTGCACGGCGCGGCACATCCCGCGCAGCGGCCATCGATCTCGGCATGTCCACGACAGCGCTAAGCCACACAGTAGGCAGACTTGAAGCGGGACTCGGCGTCCGATTGTTCAACCGAACCACGCGCAGCGTCTCGCTGACGGATGCCGGCAGGCTCTTTATGCAACAGGTCGCGCCTTCCCTTCAGGATCTCCGTACCGCTCTGGAGACCGTGCGCTCGCAACGCGAAACACCTTCCGGAACGATACGTATCAACGCAGCACCCTTTGCCGCGCGCGCCATCATCTCACCGCTCGTACTTGAGTTCCTGCGCCCTTATCCAGACATGCACGTCGATATCGTCACCGAGGGAAAATTGGTGGATGTCGTCGGCGACGGATTCGATCTAGGCGTCAGGGTTGCGGGCCTTGTACCCACCGACATGATTGCCGTTTCGCTCGGCCGGCCACAGCGACATGCGGTGGTCGGCTCTCCCGAGTAGTTCGAGAAGTATGGGAAGCCACTGGCCCCCCGACCTTTTCAATCACAAATGCATCCGCGTTCGTCTTCCCGATGGATCACTGTTTCGGTGGCGCTTCGAAAAGGACGGGGAACAGGTGCAAATTGATGTGCGCGGCCCGATAACGTTGGATGAAGCGAGCCTTACGAGAACCGCCGTTCTCGATAGTGCCGGCGTAGGATACATTTTCGAACAAGACATTCTCCCGGACATCGACGCGGGGCGCGTTATCCGTATTCTGGAAGACTGGACACCGCCCTATCCGGGGCTTTGCCTCCACTATCCTGGGCGGCGCAATCTATCGGCTGGGGTCAGGGCTTTCTTGGAACTAGCTCGTGAACTCTCGCGACGGGCGACCGGGTGACCCGTCGATGGAGCGCCACACTGCGCCAACTGCGTCGCTTTGAAGGTATTAGTACTCCCGACCCAGCGACTAACGCACAAGGATTGGTAACTATGATAGCGCCTTACGCAGGTTCTCGGCATTCAATGGCAGGTGTTCGGCGACAGTCATTTCGATGACATCTGACACCTCAGCGACTTTCGCGAGAAGACTGACGACGGTATCAAGTGTGAGCCTGCCCGTCGACGATACTCTCAGCTGCTCAGATAGGCCTTCGGGGTTGCTGTCGTCGCACGGCGCACGCGCCTCCTATTGCGCGTTCCGGACGATCATTACGAAAGCAGACTGACTGCTTCCCAGAACCCAAGGGGGTGGTGTGAACGACCGGAGTGAGGGCGCAAAGCGGCCTATCCGAATTGCCGCTGGCGAAGGCCAACAACGGGTCCGGACTCCCGATTCAGGCTTTGGCGGAAAGGCAGAGAAGGTAAAGGGGCTGTTCTTCACGAGCCCTGTGCAGTCTTGTTGCGAGGATATTCATGTTCGGGGCTAAAACGATCGCATAATGTATCGTCGGGAACGACAGGGATTGCCGCTAACAGCGCCTCCGATTGGAACTGCGCGGCGGCCAGTAGGCGATCGATTTCACTGGGCGGCGACACTGTTGGGGAATGCGTGCCGCCGAGAACCTTTCGACGACGCCGCACCAATTGCCCCCGATTGTCGCATATTCTACCTTCCCTTGCAGGATACGCACCTGGTGAGAAGCTCCAGTCGGCGCCGATTCCTCGGGGAGGCAAGGATGCGGAAGAAGGGCAGTCGCAACGGTGTCACGGCACTCGCGGTGGCCGGCACGAATGTCGTTGTTCTCGGTTGGGACATGAGCGAGGAGGATATCCGCACGCGCGGTATCTTAGGTTTTGCCATCCAACGCACCCGACATGAGGATGGCGAGAAAATATGGCTGTCAGGTCTGAAAACGTTCGAGAGCGTCGACCCGCATCCGGATCCGGGAGTTCCGGTGTCGTCGTTCTGGCATCCTTTGCAGACGTTTCAGTGGTCCGACTACACACCGTCACCCGGGAAAAAATACACGTATAGAATCGTAGCAATGGGGGGTCAGCCGGGTGCCCTGGTCGAGGCCGCGGACGTTTCCCTCGAGGTGACGACAGAACGTATTGACCAAGGCAAGCACGCGATCTTTTTTAACCGCGGAGCAATCGCGTCGCAGGAATATGCCCGGCGCTTCCAAAACCTCGCGCCCAATCAAGTGGGCCAGGCAGCCTACGATTGGCTATCGCGTGGTTTGGTTGAGGGGCTCGAGGCGTTCCTGAGTCAGGCAGGCCAAGGAGATGAGCTCTATGGCGCCATCTTTGAATTCGAGAACAAGCGAATTCATGTCGCGATTAGGGCAGCCCATGATCGTGGCGCCAAGATCAAAATCCTTTACGACGGCGACAGCCAGCGCGAGGGCAACGAAGATGCGCTGAAGGGCTCAGGGATCGCGGGTCTTACCAAAGCTCGCACCCGATCCGGGCAGTTCGCGCACAATAAGTTCTTCGTGCTCCGGCGAGCCGGAAAATTCTCCGAAGTGTGGACCGGCTCGACCAACCTCAGCGACAATGGAATTTTTGGTCATTCGAACAATGCACATATCATTCGAGACCAGAAGATCGCAGAAGCCTATTTCGCGTATTGGGAAGTCCTAAATAAGGACAAGACGGTTCGGCCGACCGCAACGGCCTCCACAGCGATTTCGCCAACCCCACCGCAGCAGATAAACACGTCAGGCGACACCGTCGCCGTCTTCTCCCCACGGACCGACCTTGCCGCTCTCGACTGGTATGCGCAGCTTGCCGGAAATGCGGAGCGGGCTCTTTTCACCACCTTCGCATTCGGCATGAACAGCCGGTTCGTAACCGTCTATGACCAGACGGACGACGTATTACGCTTCGCCCTCATGGAGAAAAAAGGCAATGGCAGGAACTATAAGGTCCAAGCGGCCGAGGTGGATCGGATCCGGAAGCGACCGAACACCACAGTTGCGGTTGGCAACTACATCACAACCAACGCATTCGATCGCTGGTTAAAGGAAATCGATCGGGTCCAGGACGATGTACACGTTCGGTTCGTTCATACGAAATACATGCTGATCGACCCCCTTGGGTCTAAGCCGATCGTCATTGTCGGATCTGCGAACTTCTCCAAGGCATCGACCGACACGAATGATGAGAATATGCTGGTCATTGAAGACAACGATGCCGTCTCCGACATTTACCTCGGTGAGTTCATGCGACTGTTTTCACACTATGCGTTCCGAGAGTCGCTTACCTTCAAGAAATCGAACAAGCCGGCCGACATTCTGCGGCGAAAGCATCTGAAAGAAGACCACTCCTGGATTGACGGAGATGGCGGCAATTCAGGTTACTTCGTTCAGGGCTTTGACCGCGCTCTTCGACGCCTTTATTTTTCAGGCCAGTGAAGCGGGAAAAAGGAATCCGGGAGGCTGCGTACCGATAGGGGTCCTCGTCGCAAGCACCCGACGTAATCTCATTTGCAGCATGGCCGTTTCGGGGGGAGCAGTGGATGCTCGTTGGAGTGTTGCGCGTTCGCCGACCACAGAAAACGGCTGATCACTACCGCACTCTTCTGGCGCCGATGAGCATGTGCTGAAGACATAGGGGTTAGCCGGTTTGAGATTGATTTAGCAGCCGGTCTACTGACCAGCAGTGGCCGCAATCAGACCCGGCCTTCTCGACTAGAAAGATCGAAAGATCCCATAATGCATCGAGTGGAATGCCGGGAACGCGCCCGAACGGTGCTGAAGTTCTCAGCGCGGACGGTGAAGGAGGAACACGCCGATGAGCAGGCCGAGCCCATAGTGCCGCCCATCTCCCGGCTGCAAAAGGCGGTGCGACAGACTGTCCTCGCCTGCGCTGTTCTCCAAGGGAGCCGTGCCGGCTCTTCCAGTTCGAGTTCCGTCTGCCCGGTTCACGCTCCGGTCTGCTCGTTCCAGCGGCGCTGCATCTCTTCCAGCGCCACATCCTCGATCTTCTGCGAAAGCATCCACCGATGGCCGAAAGGATCGACGACCATGGCGACGCGCTCCCCATAGCCTTGATCTGCAGCGGCACGCAATGCGACGGCCCCCGCGTCGACGGCCCGGGCAAGATCGGCATCGACCGCCAGAGTTGCGAGGTGGAAGGTTACGGGAGAGCCACCGATCGTGTCTGGGCTCAGTGCACCGAAGTCGGGATACTCGTCGGCAATCATGACGGTGCTTTCGCCGATCTTGAGTTCCGCGTGGCCGATCCGACCGTCGCGCGGGTCGGTCATCCGGAAGAGCTCCTCGGCGCCAAAGGCGCGACCGTAGAAATCAATCGCTACGCGAGCATTCTTGACGATGAAGTAGGGGGTCAGGGACGAAATCGAGGTGGACATGGACGGCCTCTTGTCGCTGGCGTATAGTTACGTTACGTTACGTTTTATAATTACATGAGTCAACAGCACATGAGCCCACCGAAACGGCGTGGAAGACCGCCAAACCAATTGGCGCAGGCGACAATCCTGAAAGCGGCGCACGACATCCTGACGGAGGACGGGTTTGGCCGTCTGACCGTCGAGGCCGTTGCCGCGAGGTCCGGTGTGGGGAAACCAACGATCTACAGGCACTGGGCGAACGCCTCCGAACTCGCCATGGCCGCCTTGATGTCCGGAGACCCGGGCATCTTCGCAGAAGGCGGAACAAGTCTGCGATCGGCCCTCGCGGGGCAGATGCGATCGCTGATCCAGGCCTTTGCGACGACCAGAGGGCGCCAAATCGCCATGACGCTCGCGGCCGCCGACCCCGAAAGCGAATTCACCAAGGCCTTCCGCAACCAAGTCATCCTCTCGAGCCGCGAGGCCGGTCGCGCCATGTTGCTCGAGGCTGCCGCCAGGGGGGAGATCACGTTGCAGCAAGACCTCGAGGTGCTGCTCGACATGATCTACGGTCCCGTCTTCTACCGGCTGCTCGTCGGGCATCGCCCACTCGACACGGGCTTTGCCGACAGCATCGTCGCGATCGCCCTGGAAGCAGTGGCAGCCAGCCCGCAAAGCTAGGAAACGAGAGCGGACCGTGATTTTCTCGATGCCATTACGCTCGGACAGGCTGTCGATATCGCTGAATATTGCATTGTGCAACTCGACCAGGTGGACGGGCGAGAGATTTTCCGCGAGGTCCGTGAAATGGACGAGGTCGGCGAACAGAACGGTACATTCGCCGTGGCTCTGGGCCGGGATGCTTTCACCGTTCAGGAGGTGTTGCGCGACATCCGCACGAATGAGCTCGCGAAGCATCTCCTCCGACTTCGCGCGCTCTTTTGAAGTTTGATGTAGTTCGCGATCGAAGATCGCGAGTAGCTGAAGAGCAAATACGTCATCACCGCGGCAACGGTGGCGGTGTTCGCAATGTATGAGGACGTCCGATCCGACTGCTCCAGAGCGAGCAAGGGCGGTCGCCACATCGAGAGGAATTCCGCAACGCCCACACCGATGGCAAGGGCCGCGTGCGCGCGCCTTGCGGTCTAGTTCACCATGAAGCGCGAACTAAAGGGGAGGCTGGCGGCGCCGACTGCTTTCGGAGCTGCGGATGTCCTTCCCACCACCGCGTTAACGGAGGGGATTTCCTGCCGGACAAGCGTACACAGCGCCTCGCAAATAGCGGCTGGAACGAAGGACGAGAGGACGACGGTCCTGAGTTCGATGAATTGCAGCAGCGATTGCGTCAGTTGAATGAGATTTTCAGCGCAGGCCTGCTGCCAGTCTGCAAGAGTCGCTTCCAACGGAGGCCAAGACAAATCCTGGCCCCAGAGTTTCTCCGCCATAGCGCTGTCCGCCGGCAGGCGGCGTTCCAGGGCGAGCACGCCGACATCATAGCTAAGCGGCGAATTGCCGTTGTAAATCTGGTGATTAAGGACGAGGCGGCAGTGCAGGCGAGCGCCGAGATAGAAGAACAGGAAATCCTGCAACTGCCTCGCCGTCCCGAACAGGCTTTCGCCACCGGCTGCGGCCGTGATGTCGTTCTGTACGAAGACGGGAAGACCGAACTCGGCCTCCAGATAGCGGTGCAGCACGTCGTGGTCCGGCTCGGAGCGGATTGGCGGGGTGGGAAGCGCGAGGCCGACGCCGGCGATACGGGCCTGCCGGCTTTCTGAAAGGCCGGCGACGGCCAAGCGAATTTCGAGCGCCAACGCTTCCGGCGCATCGAACGTGTCGGCCGCCTTGTGCGGCATCACGCGATGGTGCTGGACGTTGCCGATGAAATCGACGACGACGATGTGGGTGTTGTGGTATCCGACGCTCACGCCAACCGAGTAGGCTCCCTCGGAGTTCAGCATGAGAGGCGTCGTCGGCGGGCCGACGCGGCCCTTCTGTGCCTCGCCGCGCACGACGAGGCCTTCCTGTTCGAGCGAGCGCACGATCACTGAAATCGTCTGCGCCGAAAGGCCCGTCTTCTCGCCGATTTCAAGGCGGGTCGTCGCTTCGTTCTGCAGGAGCAGGGAGAGCACTAGACGCTCGTTGTAGCTGCGCACGCTCAGCGAGTTGAGGCCGCTGGCGCGGTCGGCGATGCGAAGCGGATTGGGCGGCGCGAAACGCATGTCAGGCAAGGGAGCGATCCTTCCTGGAAAGGGCGACGGTCAGGGAGAAGGAGACGGAGTTACGCATCGGGCCACCCGATCGCCAGCACTTCCTGGGCGAGAGCCTCGCCGAGCAGGCGGTGGGCATCCTCGTCGATGTGGAAGCCATCGGCCGGCGAACACTGGCAGACCGTACCGGCGTCGAAGAAATGCGCCTCCAGAGAATCCGCCATTATCTCGAACTCCAGCGCCAGCTTGCGAGATTTTTCCTGTGCGCCTGAGAAAATCGACTCCCATTCCTTGAGATCTTCCAGCATCGGCGGCGGGGCGACGATCATGATTTCGGGATCGTTGCCGGTCCGGCCGGGCGAGAGTTCTCGGATATCGTGCACGAGACAGCCGATGCCCATTGCGACCTCGGACGGTGGCATGTTGAAGCGCCGCTTCAGGTCATTGGTGCCGAGCATAATGATGATAAGGTCGAGTGGTGCATGGCTCTGCAGACAGGGGCGCAGATAGGTCCGGCCGTTCTTGAGCGAACCTTCGATCGGATCGTCATGCACGGTCGTGCGTCCGCTCAGGCCTTCTTCGATAACCTGCCAGTTCGGGCCGAGCAGGCCTTGCAGAACACCGCCCCAGCGCTGTTCGCGTCGGTAGCGATCAAGCGGTCCGCGGCCAGGTACCTGGCCGTGAGTGTTGGAATCTCCGAAGCATAGAACGGTCCGTGCCACTGTCCCCTCCACCGGGATTCAAGCCCCTCTTCTCCCGGTGCAGACTTCGCATCCGGAGAGATGGTTTGCAAGAACGGCATTGTTCATTCACTCTGAATAACTATTGACAGTCGAAAGCGCCAGTGATTTTCTGGTGACCGGAGGAGAGTTCCAGGTCGTTTCCAAGGCTGTGCACGGCACCGGACACACGTCACGGGCTGCCGACGCCGCATGGCTTCCGGCCGGTAAATCCCCCGTTAAACGCCTGCTTTGGAGGAGAAGTATGAGCACCATCATCAGGAAAATCCGCGCATCGGTTCTGTTGGCCGGCGTGTTCTTCGCAACGAACAGTTTTGCGCAGGAGGTGCCGCTGCTCGAGGGCGTCACGACCCGTGCGGAAAACAATCCCACGGTGGAAGAAGGCAAATACAAGAAGGATGCACCCTGGGTCATCGGCATGAGCAGTTTTGGCGTCAACGCAAATACGTGGACCGTGCAGGTGGCGCATGAAGCGCAGGCCGCAGCCGATAACGACAAGCGGATCACAAAATTCATCCTGCTCGATGCCGGCTTCGACCAGAAGAAGCAGGTCGCCGACATCGAGGACCTGATCGCCCAAAAGGTGGATGCGATCATCGTCCAGCCCGTCACCTCGACTTCGGCCAATGCCAGCATCGAGAAGGCCGTGGCAGCGGGCATTCCGGTCGTGTTGCACACCGGCCGCATCGAATCGGAGGCCTATACGACGGAAATCCAGGGTGGTGCCGAGCATTTCGGCAAGGTCATGGGTGACTTCCTCGTCAAGGAACTCGGTGGCAAGGGCAACATCTGGGTGCTGCGCGGCCTCGCCGGCCATCCAGAAGATACCAACCGCTACAATGGCCTCAAGCAGTCGCTCGAAGGCACTGAGATCAAGATTGCTGCCGAGGAGCACGGCGACTGGCAATACGACAAGGCCAAGAAGGTCTGCGAGACGCTCTACCTCAGTGACCCGAATGTCGACGGCATCTGGTCGTCGGGTGCGGATATGACACGCGCCTGCGTCGACGTCTTCAAGCAGTTCGGCTCCCCCATTCCGCCGATCTCCGGCGAAGGCAATAACGGCTTCTTCGGTCAGTGGATTGCCGACGGCTTCAAGTCGATCTCGTCGGAATATAGCCCAGCCCAGGGCGCGGCCGGCATCCGCGCCGCTGTCGCACTGCTCGAAGGCAAGGCGCTTCACAAACACTACGACTACAATCCACCAGGCTGGGACCTCGAAAAGGTCAAGAAATACTACCGCGACGACCTGTCGGCCAATGTCTGGTGGCCATCGGAACTCTCCGAAGAACAGCTCAAAGAATTCTACGCCAAGCAGTAGGCGGACCGCGCCGGGAGGCGGGCGCCTGCTTGCCTCCCGTAATTCGGGTAAAGGAAATCCATGTCGCATCTCATTGAAATGGCAGCCATTTCCAAGGCATTCGGAGGCAGTGTCGCGCTTCGTGATGTGTCGCTGGCGCTGGCACCGGGCACCGTGCACGCCCTGATGGGCGAGAATGGTGCGGGCAAATCCACGCTGATGAAAATCCTGGCCGGCGTGCATCAGCCTGACAGCGGCGAGGTTCGCCGCGCGGGCCGAACCGTAAGCTTCGCCAATCCGCGCGCGGCACTCGAAGCCGGCATATCGACGGTCTTCCAGGAACTCTCTCTGCTGCCCAACATGACGATCGCGGAAAACATGTTCCTCGGCCGTGAACCGACCGGTTGCTTCGGCGGAATTGACCGTCGGCGCATGCGCGTGGGTACGAAGGACGCGCTCGCCCGCCTCGGCCTGACGCTCGATCCCGACACGCTGGTATCGGAGCTTTCCATTGCTGAGCGCCAGTTTGTCGAGATCGCCCACGGCATCGACTCGGATGCCGACGTCTTTATCCTTGACGAGCCAACGGCGGCACTGAATGCCGCCGATGTCGAAGTCCTCAACCGGCATATCCGGTCGCTTCGCGAAGGGGGCAAGGCCATCGTCTACATCTCCCATCGCATGGACGAGATCTTTGCCATCTGCGACGTGGTGACGGTGCTGAAGGACGGACAACTGGTGGGCACGCGACCGCTCTCGGAAATGACGCCCGCCTCGCTGATCGCGATGATGGTTGGGCGCGAGCTGGAAGACCTTTTTCCCGAGCGCGGTCAAGGCGAAGGTGCCGCGGCGCTCTCCGTATCCGGCCTTCGGCTTCACACGGATTCTCAGCCTTTCTCCTTCACGGTGAGGAAGGGCGAGATCGTCGGCTTCGCTGGTCTCGAAGGGCAGGGACAACAGAAGGCGGTGCGCGCGCTCGTCGGGCAGTTTGCCCCTGTCGAGGGCACAGCGTCCCGGCGGGGAGAGACTATCCAGCTTCCTGTGCCGAAGGAGAGCGGCGTCCGTCGCTGGCAGGCGCTGGGCGGCGCTTTCGTGCCGGAGGACCGCAAGGATGATGGCTTGTTCCTCGGCCATTCCGTTGGGCAGAACATCGTTGCAGCCTTGCATGCGGGCCGGCCGGCGCTGACGGCGGCGAAGCGGTACGGCGACGTCATTACCGAAACCATGCGTCGGCTGAACATCAAGGCATCAGGGCCGTCCGCCATTGTCGGTGCGCTCTCGGGCGGCAATCAGCAAAAGGTGCTGCTCGGCCGCTATCTCGCGACCGATGCCGATCTCCTCCTGATTGAGGAGCCGACGCGCGGCGTCGATGTCGGCGCCAAGGCGGAAATCTACCGTATCTTGCGCGATTTCGCGAAAGCCGGCGGTGCGGTGCTGGTTTTGTCACGCGAGACGATCGAACTGATCGGCCTCTGCGAACGCCTCTATGTGATCCACGGTAACACCGCCGTCTCGGAAATACGGGCTGTGGATGCGACTGAACACAGCATTCTCAACGCCGCCCTCAGCGCCTGACGGACTGGACGACTTGATGACATCCTCTTCCTCCACCTTCGAAAAATTGCTCACCAGCCGAGGCAGCCGGCGGGGCCTCTGGCTGCTGCCGCTCGTGATCGCGATCGCCATGGCGCTTTGGCTGGCCGCGACCACCAGCCAGTTCGGTCAGTCGAGCAATCTAGCGAATCTCGTCGCACAAGGCATGCCGCTGCTGATAACGGCGGTCGGGCAGATGTTCGTCGTGCTCGTCGGCGGGCTTGATCTGTCCATCGGCTCAGTCGTCAGCTTTACCACGGCGATCCTGGCGCTCGACCTGCCGGGCTTCGTCACCATTCCCGCCGTTTTCGTGCTCGCCGGCCTCATCGGCGCGACCAACGGCTACTGCGTCACGCGCCTCAGCGTGCATCCGATCGTCGCGACGCTCTCCATGCAGTACATCGTGCTCGGCATCACCCGCGTGCTGCGCCCAGTCTCGGGTGGCGCGGTGCCCGATAGCGTGCGCTGGATGGTCGAGGGTTCGCTCTTCGGCATTCCCCTGCCTGTGTTCTGGGGCATCGTCACGATGCTCGTCGCGTGGAAGCTACTCTACGGGTCGCGCTACGGTCTGCATCTTTTCGCCATCGGCGGAGGCGTCGCCTCGGGCTCGGCTGATGCAGCGCGCAATTTCGGCATTCCTGCCAACCGCAACATCCTGCTTGCCTATGTGATCTGCACACTATTCGCCGCCCTTGCCGGTGTGTTCCTCGCGGGCCGCATCGTCTCCGGCGACCCGAACGTCGGCCTCCTGATGGAACTCGACGCCATTACGGCGGTCGCCATCGGCGGCACCCAATTGTCCGGCGGCGTCGGCAGCCTGCACGGCACGGTCATCGGCGTTGCAGCGCTGGCGCTGCTGTCCAACGGCATGAACCTTCTCAACGTCACGCCTTTCGTGCAGACGGCGATCAAGGGGATACTGCTCATGGCCGTCGTCGCGCTGCAGTCGCGCAAGAAGATAGGACTCTGATCATGTCGGCTCTCGTCAATTCGACCGGCTTCCGGCGCATCTCCAAGGTCCCACCGTCCTATTACCTGCTCGCCATGCTGCTGGTGATCCTGTTCGTCGCACGCCCGCAGATGCTGAACGCCAATGTCCTCGGTGTCTTCGTGCGGCAGGTCGTGCCACTCGGCATTCTCGTGCTCGGCCAGCTCCTTGTGATGCGGGTGAAGTCGATCGATCTGTCGGGCGGCGGCGTCATCCTTCTCATCAATTACTGCATCTCGTCCGGCATTTTCCCCGGCGCCTCGCTCGGTTTCTATGTCGCACTGGCGCTGACGACCGGCCTAGTCATCGGCCTCTTCAACGGGGTGATGGTGGCCAAGCGCCGCGTCTCTGCCGTCATAGTCACGCTGGCGCTTTCCATCGTGCTCGTTGGCTTCGTGCAGTA
Source organism: Sinorhizobium meliloti (assembly GCF_017876815.1). Lineage (NCBI taxonomy): Bacteria > Pseudomonadati > Pseudomonadota > Alphaproteobacteria > Hyphomicrobiales > Rhizobiaceae > Ensifer > Ensifer meliloti. The sequence continues at coordinate 24,696 of NZ_JAGIOS010000003.1, forward strand.
TCTTTCGAGCGGCAAGCCACCAGGCGACGTGCCGAAACTCTTTGCTGATCTCTTCAACACGCGCTTTGCCGGCCTGCCGAGCCCGGTCATCCTCTGGATCGCAGTCACCGCGCTGATGGCGCTGCTGCTATCGCAGACTGTCTTCGGCCGCTTTGTCGCCGCGGTCGGAGAAAGCATGCCGGCCGCGCATTTTTCCGGTGTTCCGGTGGAGCGCACGGTTATCCTCGCCCACACACTCGCCGGCCTGATGGCCGCTATCGCCGCGCTGGTCCAGACGGCGTCTATCGCCGTTGGCAGCGTGCGTGTCGGGCTCGACCTGCCGGTTCTCTCAGTGGCCGCGACCATTCTCGGCGGCGTCGTCTTCGGGCGTGGTGAGGGTGGCGTCTGGGGACCATTCTTCGGCGTGCTCTGCTTCGCCTTCCTCTTTGTTGCCATGACGACGTTCGGTGTCGGCGATGCCGGCAAGCTCGTCGCTCAGGGCATGATCATCCTGCTCGCGGCCATCTTCTACGGCCTTCGTGCCGGCAAATGACAATCAACAGCCATTCAAGGAGGACGTTAATGGTGGAAAAGCGCTCAGTACTGTGCTTTGGGGATTCGCTGACATGGGGCTGGATTCCGGTGAAGGGATCCTCACCGACCTTGCGCTATCCCTATGAACAACGGTGGACCGGCGCAATGGCCGCGAGGCTTGGCGACGGTTACCACATCATCGAAGAGGGGCTGAGCGCCCGCACCACCAGCCTCGACGACCCCAACGACGCGCGGCTCAACGGCAGCACCTACCTGCCCATGGCACTCGCCAGCCACCTCCCACTCGACCTCGTCATCATCATGCTGGGCACGAACGACACGAAATCCTATTTCCACCGCACGCCTTACGAGATCGCCAACGGCATGGGCAAGCTAGTCGGCCAGGTGCTGACCTGCGCCGGTGGCGTCGGCACGCCATATCCCGCGCCGAAGGTGCTTGTCGTCGCTCCGCCGCCGCTCGCGCCGATGCCCGACCCGTGGTTCGAAGGCATGTTCGGCGGCGGCTACGAGAAGTCGAAGGAACTCTCCGGCCTCTACAAGGCGCTTGCCGATTTCATGAAGGTCGAGTTTTTCGCCGCCGGTGATTGCATTTCCACCGATGGGATCGACGGCATTCACCTCTCGGCGGAAACCAACATCAGACTCGGGCACGCGATCGCGGACAAAGTTGCGGCGTTGTTCTGAGCGACGCCACTCCGGCGCCTCCCTGCCGGAGTGGTGTTCTTTTGGCGTCCACGGTAGTCTGACGCTCGCCTACCGCCAGCTACGGAGGTCGATGGCGTCGACCTTCATCGGGCGGAGCGGCGGTCGGCGCCGTCCGATTCAGATCTTGCTGGCGCTCGCGGCACTCGGCGATCCCGAACCGGTCGGCGATCGGGCGTGCGGACACCGCAGTCTGAGGCACTCGTCACGACCACTTCGAGTGAACGGCAAATTGCGCGTGCCCTCTGTCGCGACTAGCCGATAGTCTCAAATGATCGCATAGTGTATCACCGGGAACACGGCTATGGAGTTGCGGCGCTCCAGGGAGGGTAGGTGGCCTCCTTCGAACCTAGAGCGAGAGAATGTGGGGCCTTAGGACGTCTACGGTTTCCGTAAGGCCGTTTGCCTCCATATCCAAAAGAAGGACATCGGCGGTTTTTCCGGCTTTCTGAAGCGCTCTCTCATGCGCCTAACCGCTGCCACCGCTCTACCGGTGTCCAAGGCAATTGTATCAGCAATAAAGGCATCGGCCGACCTCGCTTTAAGGTTCAACCGGCGGAGCAACTCCTCGGGGAAGTCTCTCAGATTATCGGTCACAATTACAGCGGCCTGCGTCTTCAGAGCAGCTGCGACTACATGCGCGTCGTTTTCGTCGGGGAGACCCTCGCAAGCGGAGAGAAACTGATCAAAATCAACGACCATCGCTTCCTCGAATGCAGCTTCCATGCTTGCTCCTGCGCGCGATGCACGTACGGTGGCGTCGGCGACGTCCTTATCGGCCAAGATCTTTCTCGATGGCCTTCTGGGTCTCATCAAGAATAGTTGCGGACCAGCGGAGTCGAAAGAATTCCGCTTCGCAAGGGTCAGCAGCAAGTTTCGCTTTAGTGCACTTGCGTCGACGAAGGCGGTGAATCGATTAGCGAACAAGCTTACAGATGCTCCGCGTCCAACTCGGCAAGATCTGCAAGGGCCTGACTCCGCTTCTCGTCGCGTTCCTTCTTGTATTTGAACAGATGATCGGCCTGAATCCTTCGATGTCGACCAACAAGCGAGTACTCGATCTCGCCCTTATCGAGGAGGGAAACCAGGAATGGCCGCGATACATTGAGAATATCCGCCGCTTGTTGCGTCGTCAGCATCTTGCTGACGGGAACGAGCGTCACCGCGTCACCCTTGCCGATATGACGCAACAGCTCCATTAGGAGACTGGACAGCGCTGGGGTAAGGGTAATCTCCGTTGGCTGCTGCGTCTCATCGTCGAGCACGCGCAATTTCGCGTCGCCGGTAGCATGAGCCGCCAGTATCTTCCGCAGGTGGTTCGCGGCAGCTTTTTCGGAGGCTGACGGCAGGCGCCCGCCCAGTTCCTGGGCTGCTGCTGGAACTGTCATTTTGATAGCCCTCCATTTGGAACTCTTTTCTACCCTTTATTCGAAGCAGACGCAATTAACGAAATAAACGAAACTACCCGAAGCTCTCAGAGCCGACTCGACCCCGGCTTTGTTGAAATCCCTGGTCTGCAGTTCGATTCCGTTCAAGGCGAGAGATGGATAATCAGTCCGCGTACCGATTGGTAAACCTCGGGCGATTGCGCATCGTCATTTTTCTAGGCTCCTCGTCAATCGATCGACGGGAAAGTGTTGGGCGCTGTTGTGCCCTTTGTGAGATAGAGGTGAACAATGTCTGCAAATTTGCATCACGGTGTGCCCTAACGGCGGCCATAGCTCTCGAACGCCTCGACCAGATGATCGAAGAGTGCCGCGACGCGTGGCAGGCGACGAAGATTTTCGTGCGTGACGATCCATGTCGGCAGTTGCGGAAGTTCCACGTCCGGCAGAACGCGTTCCAGTTCGGGGTACCGCGCAGCCGCCGGAATCTGGGCGACAGCAATACCGAGGCCGGCGCGTGCGAGCGCGAGCTGTGCAGGATGGCTATCCGTCCGCGCGATCCAACTGACGGGGACGGAACCTGCGATCTGTGCGGCTACGGCGAGATCGCCGCGATTGCGGTCCGGCCCGATGAACAAATGGTCGCGGATCTCGGTCTTGGTGGCGGGGCGGCCGTAGACAGCAAGATAATCGCGATGAGCAAACAGGCCGAGCGGGATAAGCGGTACCTTCTTTGCCACCAGCGCGGACTGTTCAGGCGGATGCATCCGCACCGCGACATCGACCTGTTGGTCGAGCAGGTCGGCGCGTGCATTGCTCAGTTCGAATTCGACGGTGAGTTGCGGATGCTTGTCGCGCAGGCTGCGAAGCATGGGCGGAAGAACCTCGATTCCCACGAATTCTGAGACGCTAAGCCTTACCCGGCCCGCCGCTGTCGCTGAGTCCGCCGACGCGGCGCGTAGCATGGCCTCCGAGGCGTGTGCCATTGCCCGGGCGGGCGTGGCCATTGCTTCGGCTGTCGGCGTGGGTACCAGTCCATGGACCGAGCGGGTGAACAGCGCCGTACCCAGCGCGGCTTCCAGCCCTTCGATGCGCGCGCGCACAGTGGGTTGAGACAGTCCCAGCCGTCGTGCGGCCGCCGACAGACTGCCGGTTTCCATCACCGCCAGAAAGGCCCGCTGATCGTCCCAGTCCACGTTCTTGCTCATAAATTTCTTATAGTCAGATGGAGGCTTATTGGCAATTTTCTTGTGATCCGATCTGACCGAAGCTCTCCTCATCGAAAGGAGATTACTCATGGTTCAGACTGTTTCCACACATGTAGGCAACCGGGCGGCCAACCGGACCGCCCTCGTTCTTGGCGCTACGGGCGGCGTTGGCGGTGCCATCGCTGCCAGGCTCATGCGCGAGGGATGGCAGGTCCGTGCCCTGTGCCGGAACGCCGATGCGGCCAGGTCCGGCTGGCGACATGATTGACCGGCTCCGCAGTTCGTCACGGGTGACGCCATGGACGGGGCGTCCGTCGTTCGCGCGGCCACGCTGGGAGATGGCGTCGCGGCCATCGTCCATGCGGTCAACCCACCGGGTTATCGAAACTGGTCGTCGCTCGTGCTGCCGATGATCGACAATACGCTGGCGGCCGCTCGTGCGGCAGGCGCCCGTATCGTGCTGCCGGGCACGGTCTATAATTACGATCCGGTGCAGACGCCTGTGATCGACGAAAACACCCCGCAGAATGCACGCACCACGAAGGGCAGGATCCGCGTCGCGCTTGAGCGGAAATTGGCGGAGGCGTCCCCGGAGGTTTCCTCCCTCATTTTACGGGCGGGCGACTTCTTCGGGCCGGGAACACGGGCAAGCTGGTTCGCGCAAGCGATGGTGCAACCGGGACGGCCGGTGCGCAAGTTTACCAGCATGGCTTCGGGTGTACCCCATGCCTATGCCTATCTGCCTGATCTTGCTGCGGCCTTCGCCGGCCTTATGGCAATTCCCGAACGATTGCGCGCCTATGAAACGGTGCAGTTCGCCGGCCATTGGGATCCAACCGGTACGCAGATGCGCGATGCGGTCCGCCGGGCCGTGGCCCAGGATGTTCCGGAACGCGCCTTCCCGTGGTGGATGATGCGTCTTGCCGCGCCCTTTGGCGGGTTTCCGAAGGAAACGCTGGAGATCGAACCGGCGTGGAAACACCCCATGCGCCTCGACAATCAACGTCTCGTTGACCTGCTGGGCGTCGAACCGCATACGCCCCTCGACCAGGCCCATCGCCGCGGCGCTGACCGATATGGGCTGCCTTGCCCGATCGCAGAGCCATGCCCGCCTTCGCCATGCCTAACCTTGAAAGACGGAGATACAAGGTGAACTGGAGGACCTATGTGATCGCACGGACACCGGGCGTCGCGGCCTTCAACACGCCCTGCAATGCGGCCTAAACCGCCCCCTCTGGCGTGGCGAGGCGGTGCTGTCGTTCGACCGGATCGGCGCTGACTTTGCCATGACGCCGATCTGGATCGGCCTGCTCTCGGTGCTGCTGGGCACCCCGTTCATCAGGAAGGCACTGGCCGACGGGCGGATGATCGGCCGGCCGGGCTTCGGCCGCATCCGCTCGCAGCCATAATGCCACCCAATCTGGTCGTCCACTCCGTCCGCCATCGCCCCCTCTGCGCATGATCCTGGCTCTACCACTAGCGCTTACTCTGCCCATGCTCGGCGACGGGCTGCTCACGCCAGTCACCGCAATCGGTAGCCAGTAGGTCATCACCATCGCCTTCAGCCTCGTCATCGTGCCGCTGGTCGCCCATGCCACGATTTTCCGATATTCCAGCTGCGCCCGACCTTGATAAACAAGCGAGCGCTTAGCGGGACGGCGAGTTGATGGACGGCGGGATAAAGGACTGAGAACCAAGCCCTCTACGTGAACTTCATCGCTTTCAGGCTAGCCAGCAGATAATCCACAAGGTCCTGCACGGCGGGGTCCAGCTTTTTCGCGATGGTGATGAGCGCGAGTTCCGATGCGGGTTCCGGCATAAAGCCATCAGTCTCATGCAGCAGCCGATGTTCGGGCAGCACCGCATCGTTGGGCAGTAGGCTGATGCCAAGGCCGGAGGCGACAGCGGCCTGCACGCCCATGAGACCCTGACTGGAATAGGCGATACGCCAAGCTTTGCCGCTGCGTTCCACCGCCCGGATCACTCGCTCCCGATAGATGCAGCCTGAGGGGAAAACCGCAAGGGGAACCGGATCGTTGCCGACGGCGAGCAACGGGTCACCGATCCAGACCAGGCGTTCTTCCCATTTGGCGATGCAGGCGCCGTTCCCCGGCTCACGCTTTACAAGGGCGAGGTCGATTTCTCCTGCCTGCAAGAGCCGACGAAGCTCGAAACTCCAGCCGCTGATCGTATCGAGCCTCGTGCGCGGAGAAGCCCGTGCAAATCCAGAAAGCAGATCAATCATCCGTCGCCCAGCGAAGTCTTCGGGAACCCCAAGGCGAACAGTCTTCGGCGAGGGCATCGATCGACCGAGCGCTTCGTTTGCTTCGGCCGAAACCGACAATATCCGGCGGGCATAGCTCATCAGAAGTTCGCCCTCCTCGGTGGTGCGAACGCTCCCCGTTGCGCGGTCCCGGATAAGGAGAACATGGCCAAGGTTGGTTTCGAGCTTCTTGATCTGCTGGCTGATCGTCGATTGCGTGCGATGAACCCGTTCCGCTGCGCGCGTAAACCCACCTGTCTCCACGACAGCGGTGAAGGCGCGCAAAAGATCGAGATCAAATCCGAAAGTCATTCGGTTTTTCAATGGAGAATATGCCAACATCCAATTTCCAAATAACGGCGCGTTATGTCAATCCTGCTGCCAGTTAAACAGGAGAGCGACATGATCCGTTCTGGACAGCGGCCGGAATGGCTGACTTTTGATTGCTACGGCACTCTCATTCAGTGGGACGAAGGCCTGCTGGCGGCGATGGAGAGGATTCTTGCGGGAAAGAACCGTTCCATCGAACGCGATGACTTTATTTCCGTATACGACCGATACGAGCATCGGTTGGAACGGGAGCGTCCGCACCGGTCGTTCAAGAATGTGAGCGCGACAGCCCTTGCGCTTGCGATGGGCGAATTCTCCCTCGATGTATCACCTGACGATGCAGACATCCTGACGTCGTCAATTAGCCGCATGCCGCCCTTTCCGGAGGTGGTCGCCACGCTTACCAGGCTGAAGGCGGCAGGGTTCAAGCTCGCCATTATCTCCAACACGGACGACGCGATCATCGCCGGAAACGTAGCTCAACTTGGCGGTTCGGTCGATCGGGTCATCACGGCGGAGCAGGCCGGAGCTTACAAGCCGGCAAGGCAGATATTCCAGCATGCCTGGAGAGAGTTGGGTATCGAAAAGGAGCAACTGGTCCACATTTGCGCCAGTCCGCATCTCGATCTCGCCGCAGCAAGGGAGCTTGGCTTCCGAACGATCTGGGTCGACCGCGGAACCGGGCGGAAGCCGCTTGCCGATTACGTGCCGAATGAAACGGTTGCCCGGCTTGACGAAGTTTGCGGCTTGCTGTCCGCCGCGGGCTGGATGGAATAGGCGATTGTTCTTACGGAGATATATTCATGGCGCATGAACTTAAACGCGGACTGGCTGCACCGGCGATCTTGCGAAACGTCGATCTCGGCGGGGAAGAGATCTGGCAGGCGCGTGTGGATCTGGCTGCCTGTTTGCGGGCGGCGGCGCGATATGGCCTTGAGGAGGGGATCTGCAATCATTTTTCGGCGCTCGTGCCTGGGCATGCGGATGTCTTCCTTGTCAACCGGCTTGGCTGGGCTTTCGAGGAGGCGACGGCGTCCAGCCTGCTGATCTGCGATTTCGACGGCAATGTGCTTTCCGGCGATGGCGAACCGGAGGCGACGGCCTTCTTCATTCATGCGCGTCTGCATAAGGCGGCGCCGCGTATAGGTGCGGCGTTTCATACCCATATGCCGAACGCGACGGCGCTCAGTATGATCGAAGGAGAGCCGCTTGAATGGGCCGGGCAGACCGCGCTTAAATTTTACGGGCGCACCGTGGTTGACGAGGACTACAACGGCCTTGCGCTCGACGACCGTGAGGGAGATCGTCTGGCGAGCGTTCTTGGCGACAAGGATATTCTCTTTATGAAAAACCACGGTGTCATGGTTTGCGCGCCGAATATCGCGGAGGCGTGGGATGATCTTTATTATCTCGAGCGGGCAGCGGAAGTGCAGTTGAAGGCGATGAGCACGGGGCGGCCGCTTCTGCCGGTCGATCCCGAAATTGCAGCGGCGACCGCCAGACAGATGCGGGAGGGCGATCCGGAGAGTGCGCGGCTGCATCTGGAAAGCCTCAAGCGCAGACTTGACGTTGTGGCGCCCGAATACAGACTGTAGCGTGAGAAAGGAATGGCGACGGCTCTCGGACATTGCCATTCCTATTGGTCAGGTCGTCAGCGCCTAGTCCTCGGGGCGAGGTTCCGCTTCGCCGACATTGGCGCGGGCGGCGGTCATGGGAGCCATGACGAACCGGTTGCGCAGGGTGCGCCCCGCCAGCTCGTATGGTTCGAACAGGCTGTTCATGGATTTTCTCTCATATTTACTTGGGGGGTCATTGCCGGGGATGCTCGAGCCTGCGTCTGAATTTCCTGCCAAATCGCATCGAGGAAGACTTGCGTCTTTTCTGTCGCAGACAACCAGATCTCCCGCTCGGCGGCGTCGCCGTTGCGGATCAGATCGGCGAAGTTGTCGATCATGAGGGCGTGTTGTGATCTTTCGCTCGGCGTCTCGATGAAAGCGAAGTCATTCCGCGTGGCCAGGCCGGAACGATGGATGAAACCCGTTTGAATGTCGGGATTATCGAAGCCGAAGCCGCTCTGCCAGTCGAGGACGAAATCGTCCTGCGTCAGGATGCCGGATGTGCCGGCGACGGTGAGCTCCATCACCGCCGCACCGGCTGTATAACCGACATCGAAGGTTGCGGTCTTGCCGGCGTTGAATTGCAAGACGCCGGTTGCGCGGATGACCGCGCCTGAGTGCGGGTCCCACTCGGCAAAGACCTTGATATCTTCGAGCGCGTCCGGTGCGAGGTATTCGACGACGGCCCGCATCGAATACCAGGCCATGTCGCCCGCCGCGCCCATCGGCTCGTCGATCGGGTCAAAGCGGATGTTCTCCCGGTCGGAGAAGGGGAAATAGAACATAGTGTGCAGCGAACGCGGGGCGCCGATCAGTGCGGCCAGACGCTGACGCATCGCGGATGTGCGCGGATGATGAACGAAGTGGGTGGCGTCCATCAGCACGAGGCCCTTTTGACGGGCGAGAGCCGACAGGCGTTTAAAAGACGCCGCCGAATGCAGCGGCTTTTCGATGAGGACATGCTTGCCGGCAGTGAGCGCACGGCTTGCGACGTCTTCCTTCGCTGACGTTGGAGTCGCGATATAAACCGCGTCGACATCATCGCGTGCGATCAAATGATCGGCACCCTCGACGGCGATGGCGCCCGGATAGTTGGCGACAAAGCTTTCGGCCTTCGCAAGTGTGCGGCTCGAAACGGCGTCTAGCCTCGCCTTCTTGGATGACTGGATTTGCGGGGCAAGGATCGTCGCAATAAAACCCGTGCCGACGATTCCGATTTTTACCTTAGTCATGGTCATGCCTTCTGTCGCCTCAGGCGATCTGTTCGAGGGGGTGGATCTCGATGTGGGCGATCGTTCCGGCGGGCAGTTGCCTGTTGAAGGCGCGGATGGCTTCGCCGGACATGTGCTGTTCCCATACCTGGCGGGAGGCCCATTCCTCGACGAAGACGTAGACGCCCTTTTGGTTGAGGTGTCGATGGAGATGATAGGAGAGGCACCCCGCCTCGGCCCGTGTGGCGACCGACAGTTCCGCCGCATATGTCTCGAATGCGTCTTCGTTGCCGAGTGTGATCATGACGCGCGCCACTACTTTAATACTATTGGTCACTTTTCTGTCCTGTCAGGCTGGTTCCCCGCTTGCGATATGGGCAGCGCCCAAGCCGCTACATGGCGGGGTGAATGATGGTGAAGCATCGTCACCGTTCCGGGAGCGGCGTTGGACACTGGTCGGGCCGGTTTATTTCAGGCGTTTCAGCAGTTCTGTGGCAACGGCCGGGGCGGAGGCAGGGTTCTGGCCGGTGATCAGTTCGCGGTCGGTCACGACGTTTGAGGCCCACGGCGCCTCATTGCTGACGAAGTCTCCGCCGGCCGCTTCCAATGCCGTCTGCGGATAGAACTTCATCTTGCCACCGTTCAGCAGACCCTTGGCGATTTCCTCTTCCTGATTGCTGATGACGGTCATCTTGTAGCCTGCATAGATCCAGCCCTCGGCCTTCGCTGAACCGCTCGTCTCAAGCTTTGTGGTGAAGGCCGACGCATCGGGCAGGGTCGACAGGAGCGCGATCGGGCCGTGGCAGGCAAGGGCGGTTGTCTTACCCTTCGCATGGAAGTCGGCGAGTAGCTTGCCGAGTTCCTGGCTGACCAAAAGATCCTGCATCGGGGCATGGCCGCCCGGCACATAGACCGCATCGAAATGGTCGTAACCGATCTGCTCGACGCGGGCGAGGCTGACGACCGGCGAGCTGCTGTCGGATGTCAGCTTGAGCTTGTCGAGCATGGCAATGCTTTCCTGCATCGCGGCCTCGTCACCGCCGAAATACAGGTTGTCCACGGAGGATTTGTCCAATGTCGGCGCCGTACCCTTCGGGGTCGCAAAGGTGATGTCGTGACCGGCCTCGGTGAGCGCCTTTACCGGCTGCATCAACTCGTTGAGGTAGAAGCCGGTCTCGAAAACCTTGCCGTCCTTGAGGTCGAGGTGATCGGAATCGGAAAGAACGACCAGCACGTTGGCGGCCTGTGCGGTAAAGGCACTTGTTCCAAGGACAAGGGCGAGAGCAAAAGTGCGGATGGGTTTCATGCTTTTTCTCCAGGCGAAGGCCATTCCCAAACCGCACGGGCAGGGATGGCTGATGATCCGTTATGAGTGATGCGGGGTTATGGGGTCAGCAGGTCGCGTAGAGCTTCGCCGACGCCCGTTGCTGACTGCGGGTTCTGGCCGGTGACCAGCCTTCCATCGACGACAATCTTGGCCGCCCAATCGGCGGCCGGATGATGATGTGCACCGCGGGCGGAAAGCGTGCTGGCAAGCAGGAAGGGAACCGTCTTGTCCAGCTTGACGGCCCGTTCCTCGTCGTCGGTAAAAGCGGCGACATTCTTGCCGGCAACCAGGTGGGCGCCACTGCTCAGGGTGATGTTGACCAGTGCCGCGGGGCCGTGGCAAACGGCGGCGACGACACCACCAGCCTCATAAATATCGCGGGCGACGCTGTTGACGGCCGGGCTTGTCGGGAAATCCCACATAGCGCCATGGCCACCGGCGAAGAAAATGGCGGAGTAGTCTTTTGGATCGACATCGGAAAGACGCGACGTGTTGCGGATGGCGTGGCGGAAGCCTTCGCTGTTCCAGTAGCGCGCATTGACAGCGTCATTGAGGTCGAGGCGGTCGACCGGCGGTTCACCACCGGCGATCGAGGCGAACTCGACCGGGATGCCGGCGGCATCGAGGACGGCGAGGGGATGGGTGACTTCGCCGAGGTAGAAGCCTGTGGATTCGCCAGTTTCGCCTTTTACGCTATGGCTGGTGAGGACGAAGAGAACCGGTTTGAGATCCTGAGTTGCGCTTGTCATGATCTGCTCCTGAAATCGGGATGAGTTGGATCGCATCGATGCCTTGAACGTATTAAAGCTGCGAAAGCGGATAAATGGGCTTTCGAGGAATTCATTTGTTCGCAGAAGGACAGAATGGTGGCCAATAATACGCTGCCGTGCCACAGGGACGGTTCCGCTGCCCTTCTGTCTGGTTCACCCGACGCGAAATGCCTCAGAGCAGTGCCTTCCCGATCGATGCGCCACAATAAACAAACAGTGTCTGGCCGGTGATGAAACCGGCGTCCTCTGACAAGAGGAACTGGATCGCGGCTGCAATTTCGTCCGGCCTACCGAGCCGATGCATGGGAACACCCGTCAAATACTGGTATTCCCCTTCGCAGTTCGGTTCGGTCGGGCCGGGCGCCACTGCATTGACCGTAATGCCTGTTTGCGCGAGTTCGAGCGCCCACGTCCTGGTGAAGCTGACCAAGGCCCCCTTTGCGGCCGCATAAGCAGTTCGCTCGGCGATGCCGACGGTGAGGCTGCAGATATTAACGACACGGCTCCGTCCATTCGCTCGCATTCGGGGCAACGCTGCCTGCACGGTCCGAATGGCAGGATGTAAGTTCAGGCGAAGGATCGCATCGGGCGCGTCGAGGTCGACATCGCCAAGAACTTGCTGGCCGCACGTGGCCGACATTGTTGACAATCCCGTCGATCCCATACGGCTTGGAAATATCGTGGAGTGCGGCTTTCCACGAGAAATGTACGTTGTTGGGTCATGATGCGTGCCTTTCGGTCTTGCTATCAGAGGTGGCGTCTGGGAGCTGACGCGGAATTTGGTCTCCACCCGACAGGGGGAAGGGCTGAAGCACTTTATTGATGCCAAAATCGAGGATAGAGCTGTCCCAAAGAAACTAACTTATTCGCTAGGGGTCAAAATGGGACGGCGGTTTGATCATCTTGGCGATGTGGAGGCATTTATCACCGTTGCCGAAAAAGGCTCGATGACTGAAGGCGCAGTCACACTGTCGACGACGCCGTCGGTCCTCAGCAGGGCGATTACCCGTCTTGAAGCCCGCCTTGGCGCGCAACTGATGCGTCGAACCACGCGACGGTTAAGCCTGACGGATGAAGGCCGCGCCTATCTGGAGCAGGCCCGAGCCGCTTTTTCGATGCTCGATGATGCGGAGCGGGCGATTCAAGGCCCAACTGGAGCGTCGTTGACGGGTCATGTGCGCATCAGCGTGCCAACGACCTACGGTCACTATCGACTCCCGGCGATGCTGGGCCGCTTCACGCAGATCCACCCAGAAGTCCAGGTTGAACTGAGCATCACCAACCGCAATGTCGATCTGGTGGCGGAGGGTTACGATCTGGCGATCCGCCTCGGCCCGTTTCCCGACAGCGGGCTGGTGGCGCGCAAACTGGAGGATGCGCCGTTGCGGCTGGTTGCCTCTCCGCATTATCTCGAACGGGCTGGCGTTCCGCGGAGTGTCGAAGACTTGGCGACACATCAGTGCCTGCCGTTCGTGATGCCGAGCACAGGCCGGTGCGCCCCATGGCTGTTTCGTGTCGAGGGACGTGGCGTTGACTGGACGCCACCTGGTCGCATCCGGGTGTTTGACGACGTGCTGGGTGTGGTTTCGTTGGCGGAAAACGGCCTCGGCATCTGTCAGACCTACGACTTTATTGTGCGGGGCCGTATCGAACAGGGGCGTCTTGTCGATGTGCTGGAGCATGCGCGCGGCCGTTCCCGGCCTTTCTCGCTCATCTTCGCCACACACCGCCGCCTCTCGGCGGCCACGCGGACGCTCATCGATTTCCTTGCCAGTGACGGTTAGGCGCCTGTCTGGCGCTTACCGCTCTCGGGCCAGGCGCAGGACATCCGTGAAAGTCTAGCGGCGTCATCGCTCTGCACGGCGCGCGGCACCGTTTCCTCGGCCCTTTTGACTCCCACAGTTCCCGGCGTTCGAACGATCCGTAAGCCGCGTTCGCTTCGGCGCGCGAGATCGTTGATCATCGACTTCGCCGAATGGATTTCAATGAAAGATTGGCGGAGCGACAAAAGGGCGCGGCGTTGCTCGCCAGCCCAGCAAAGAGTTTCGTCTCTACTGTCCTGGACAAGCTTTGGAAGAGGGTGACGAGGGGCGGCAATCTTGTCTATCTCGACGACGAGGCCCGCCATCAGCTGCGGATAACGGCAAAGAAACTGCGCTATTCGGCGGAGTTTTTCAGCCCTCTCTGTATGGAAACCAAACGCCACAAGCGATTTATCACGGCGATGGAGGGACTTCAGGATCAACTCGGTAGCCTGATCGATCTTGCGACCGCTCCCGATATGCTGTCGAAGCTCGCTCTTTCGGGCGTCCCGGGAGCGGGGGACCTTGTCAGTGCTGCCGACAAAGGCACGCTTCTAAACGCTACCGCGGAAGCGGAGGATGCCTTTGTTGACGCGAAGCGCTTCTGGCGCTGAGGCAGGGGAAAACAGTTGTCGCGGCAGGATTTGGATCATTTCTTCTTTCGGATCGTGTGATCATCCCGCCGCTGCGATGCGCTCAGAAACCATACCGAATGAGGCGCCCCATAGGATAAGGTATGGTGCTGAAGAGCTGCAGCGCCACCTGGGCGGCGGGTGACATCCGCGCCACCTGGCCGACGTCCCAATCCGAACGATCCTCAATGAGCTGTAGCCCCGGTACCTGCCGCTCCAGCTCTGCCGGGTCGTCGACCGCCCATTGGAGACTGGCACCGGTGGCTCGGATCGCCGGATTGAAGCGCAGTAGCCGTATCGCAGTACTGCTATAGGCATCGAAAGCTATCTCGCCCTCGGGAAAGTGCCCGGCGATCCGGCGCAGAACCTGCGAAACCTCATGATCTTCCAGATACGGGAGAACACCCTCGGCGACGATCATCGTCGGTCTGTCGGCGGGAAGTCTCTCAATCCAGCCACGCTCGACAATCGAGCAGGCAATCGTTGTGCAGCCCGCACGGCCGGGATAGATCCGTTTCCGCAAGGAAATGACATCAGGGACATCCAGTTCGAACCAGCGAACTCTCGGCCCGGGATCGATCCGGAAGATGCGACTGTCGAGACCGCAGCCGAGATGCAGAACAGTGGCCTCCGTGCAGCGCTGGAGGAATGCCTCGGTCCAGCGATCAAGCATATAGGCCCGCAGCGCGATGCCGATCGTCATGTCGTGACCAATCTCAAGGTGCCGACCATCCGGATCAAGACGGTGCAATGCATCAGCAGCAAAGCGGTCGCGAAGCAGCGAATCCGGCATGGCGCTTTCGGCTGCCTTGGCTTGGAGCGTGATGAGCAGGGTTTCCGTTGCGCCGGTGAGGCGGACTTGCTCCGGTTGCATTGCTTCCTCCAAAGTGCCGGATCAAGAGGGTACCCTCTCCGCCGCATCAGCAGCAACGATCATCTTATCCTTGCCAAGCATTGAGAGCCGGGAGTCGAGGTAAATTCGACTGACAAACCGCCTTAGCGGAACCAGCGTCCATTTCGCCGGGTTTCGACGGAAATGTGCAAGGCACGTGATTTTTGTAGGACAAGGCAGCGGAACTAGAATATTGTGCAGTGCAGCAACAAGAGGCAATCTGCCGCGTAGCACCCATGATCGCCTGGCGGCGACAGCGAGGAGGCGACATGCGATCCCTTTCCGATACACTGGAGCGACTGGCCAGATTTCGTAAGGACAAGAGTGGCCACGCCGCTACCGCAAGGTCGAGGCTGTCTCGGTTGCAACGGTTCGGTTCAAATCCCGGAGCTTTGCAAGCTTGGTACCATGTTCCTGTCGGCCTGACAGAGTCACCGGCTTTGGTCGTTGTTCTCCATGGATGTACGCAGAATGCTGCCGGTTATGATTACGCATCCGGGTGGTCGAAAATCGCTGAAGATTTCGGGTTCGCGGTCCTTTATCCGGAGCAGGTTCCCGCCAACAACCCAAATGTGTGCTTCAACTGGTTCACCCCAAGCGATATTAGGCGCGGCCAGGGAGAGGTCCACTCGATACGGCAGATGGTGGAGACCATAATTGTCGAATATGGCATCGACCGTCGTCGGGTTTACATCACCGGGCTATCGGCGGGAGGCGCGATGGCCAACGCGGCGCTTTGCGCCTATCCGGAGATCTTCACCGGCGGCGCGATCATCGCTGGCCTCCCTTTTGCCGCTGCTACGACAGTACCAGAAGCCTTCGATCGCATGCGCGGACACGGCATTCCCGATGTGGAAAGCCTGCGAAGCCGGCTGTCCGGCGCCTCGCCCCATGCCGGTCCATGGCCGACCATATCGGTGTGGCACGGCACAAACGACCGGACCGTTGCGGAGGCGAACGCCAAAGCGATCATCGCTCAATGGAGCGGCGTCCATGGTGTCCCATCGAACCCCTCGTCGGTCGAAACGGTCGACGGGCACAAAAGGCTGGCCTGGCGAGACCGATCCGGTAGGGACGCGATCGAGCTCTACCTCATCGAAGGTATGGGCCATGGGACACCACTCAAGGTCGCATCTGGCTACGGACACACAGCACCATATATGCTGGACGTGGGAATTTCCTCTACCCTGCACATTGCCCGCTCATGGGGCCTTACGCCGTTGTCCCGCCGCCAGCCGGAAAAAGCTGGTTCCGTAAAGCCCGCGCCGCCACATCAGGCTGCGCACCGATCACAGTGGGATCGGCGGGCAGACATTCAGGCGGTAATCGAAAGGGCACTGCGCTCGGCGGGACTAATGCGTTGACAGCCCCGCATCAGTGACACCCCTGATCCCCCTGGCTCAGGGTGGGCTGACGCTAGGAGCCCTGCTTATCCTAGGTCCTCCGAGATCTTGAGGATAACCGTCTCCTCAGAATTCACCGGGCGCCCGTCTTCTGTCAGCACATCGAGGCGTATGGGTCGTCCGGTCGATCGTTCGACGAGCTTCGAGCGCTTCTCGTTGGGCGCGAAAAGATGGCGCTCGCCGAACTGTCGCAACGCCACCATGACGGGGAAGAGATCACGCCCCATTTGCGTGAGACGATATTCCTGGCGCGCCCCACCTTCGGATATGGGCACCGCCTCCAGGATTCCGCGGTCGACAAGGGTGCGAAGACGGGCGGTGAGGATGTTCCTTGCGATCCCCAAGCTCTTCTGGAACTCGCCGAAGCGCGTCACGCCGTCAAAGGCATCGCGGACGATCAGCAATGACCACCAATCGCCGATCACGTCGAGCGATCGGGCGCTCGGACAATAGTCTGAGATGTGACTCTTGCGTCGGACCATGCGTGCTCGTTCAGTTTCCAAAATCAGTTGCAATATTAAACTTTCCGCGATATCCGTCAAATAGTTTAATGTTGCAACTGTCGAAGGGCCTAATGTCGACATGTGAGATCGAATCCACGGCTATCGCACCGGCATGCGATACCACGTCGGGAAAGCGTTCGAAGCCGGGGCTATCTCGGTCGTTAACTCTGCTCTTCGCGGCAGCGAGCGGCCTCGCTGTCGCAAACGCGTATTTCGCGCACCCGCTTCTCGATGTGATCGCCGACGATCTCTCGCTGCCGCGGGCGACTATCGGGTTCGTGGTCGGCGCCACCCAGCTCGGCTACGGACTGGGTCTCGTCCTGCTTGTACCCGTGGGGGATCTGGTCGACCGGCGCAAGCTCGTCATCATCCAGTCTCTCCTATCGGTTCTGGCATTGCTCTGCGTCGGCTTTGCTCCGACAGAAGAGGTGCTCTTCCCGGCGTTGATTGCGATGGGCTTTTTCGCCGTGGCTACGCAGGCATTCGTCGCCTATGCGGCAAGCCTCGCACGACCCGAGGAGCGCGGCGCAGTCGTCGGTACGGTGACAAGCGGAATCGTGCTCGGCATCCTGCTGGCGCGGACGGTGGCCGGCGCCGTCGTCGACATTGCCGGCTGGCGCGCGGTCTATCTGCTGTCGGCTGCGTTCACGCTCGCTATCACCGCAATTCTCGCTCGTGTCGTGCCAGCGCAGCCGAAGAGCGGTCCGGCGGTCTCTTATCCGAAGCTAATCGGATCCCTGTTCACGTTGTTTCTGCAGGAGCCGGTCCTGCGTGTCCGGGCGATCCTCGCGTTGCTGATCTTCGCCGATGTCACGACGCTTTTGACGCCGCTCGTCCTTCCCTTGAGCGCCCCGCCTTATTCGTTGTCGCATGCTGCGATCGGTCTGTTCGGATTAGCGGGCGCGGCGGGCGCGCTGGGGGCTTCGAGGGCGGGACGTTGGACCGACGAAGGCTTCGGCCAGCGCGTTACCGGCGTGGCGCTCACGCTGATGCTCTGCTCATGGATTTTGATCGGGCTGCTTCCTTATTCGATCCTTTTCCTCGTTACCGGGGTGCTGCTGCTCGATTTCGGCCTCCAGGCCGTTCACGTGGCGAGCCAAGGCCTGATCTATCGGGTGAGACCTGAAGCCCAAAGCCGCCTCACCGCCGCCTATATGGTATTCTACTCGACCGGATCTGCTCTCGGCTCCTCTATCTCAACTCTGGTCTATGCCCGTTGGGCGTGGACGGGAGTAAGCATGCTTGGTGCCGGCATTGCGGCGGCGGCACTCCTCTTTTGGGCGATAACGCTTCCCAAGCGCATGGCCTGACTAAGTGTTAGAGCAAAGCTGCAAACTGCGGCGTCTGACCACAACTATATAACTTCCCCCGGCGTTCAAGGCGGGGCCGGCAGGTGAGTCTCGCCACCGAACCTCAGGGCCTGAGTCGCTTGTGGCTTTGAGGGCATAGTTTTGAACGTCGCCGGTTGTTCGGCGATGATGAGCCTATCTTACTCCCGCGAAGCTCCCCGATAGTTCCAGCTCCGGTAGTAGTCGGCCGGCTTGTCGCCCGCGGTTGCGCCGCCGGTAAGTCGACCTCGTGTTCTGGCCAACGCGCTAGAGGAGCAGCGCAGGCTCAGGTAGGCAGGCCGCTAGCATCCTCTCCCACTTCCCGCACAATTCTTTCGACCGCGCGGGCCAACGCGACGGAGCCGCGGCGCTGTTGGGCACCTTCTTCGTGCTCGACCCTGCCGTTGGCGATGCCATCATACATGCCGAACAGCGCATCGGCGACTTCCGCGGGGACTCCTTCCTGGGCGAGAACCGCAGCACGAGCCCCTGGCGGAACGAATGCGGTCACCACATTGCGATCGAGTACCCTGCCGAATGCGGCCGCAACATCGTTCGCGCTCCAGTCTTGCGGGCCCCGCAGCTCAACGATCCGCTTGCCGCTGAATTCGTCACTGAGCAGACAGGCGGCGGTGCGCCCTACGTCGATTGTGCTCACCATCGGGATCTTCTGAGAGGGTTCGAGAAAGCTCAGAAGCACGCCGTCGGCGATCACTGCCGGTGCTATCTCGCCCCAAGTCTCGACGAAATAACCCGGCCGCAAGAAGGTAGTCGACGGCGCTACCTCCGCGAGATGCTTCTCGAGGCTATTGAGCGTTGCGATGACACCTGTACCCGTTTGGTGCTGGGCACCGACGGAGGACAAGGCGACGACCTTTGACAGCCCAGACTGTCGCACCGCTTCTGCAAGTGCGCTGCCGATCTCGTCCGCGCGCTTGTAGGGATCGCCGCTCACGGGCGGGGGAGAAAGCAGGAAGGCGCCCGAGGCTCCGCTCAATGCTGCGGCGAGGCTTGGCACATCCTCGATGCTGCTGATCGCTACACTCGCTCCGAGCTTCGTCCATTTTTCGGCCTGCTCCGGCCGCCGCAGCACGACTCGGACGGGTTTGCGCAATTCGATCAGGGCGTGAGCGGTCTCGCTGCCGGCTCGCCCGTTTGCTCCAAGCACTACGTACATGTCGGTTCTCCTTGGTTGACGACCTGGATACTAGCGTTCACATTGCCATGCGTCGAATGCATGGAGTGTATAGAAGCGATGCGCGAAGTGGATTTAAGGCATGCCGACCTCAACCTCTTAGTTGTCCTTAATGCACTGCTGGACGAACGGAGCGTTACCCGAGCTGCGATGCGGCTTGGCATGAGCCAACCCGCTGTCAGCCGGGCGCTTGCGCGCTTACGGGCACTCTTCTCCGATGCACTTCTGGTGGACGGACCGGGTGGATACCTGCTGACCTCGCGCGCGGAGGATCTGCGTCCTCTACTACGCAACACCTTGGCAGGCGTCAGCGAACTTCTCGACGGCAGAACATTCGATCCGATGCAGGCGACCGGGTCCGTGCGCCTGCTGATGTTGGATCTCGAAGCTGCAGTACTCGCCCCGCGGCTGATCGCCAGTCTCGCGGTGCAAGCGCCGGCCGTCGATCTCCAGGTTGTGCCGCCAGGGCTGCGGCCGCTCGAGGCGCTTGAGGCCGACGCTGTGGATGCCCTCATCGGCGTCGTCGAGGACGCACCTGCGGGAGTCAAGAAACGCAAGCTCTACCAGGATAACTTCGTAACGCTGATGCGCGCCGAGCATCCTGCCGCGGCCAGGAAGCTCACTTTGGAACGGTTTCTTGAACTGGATCATGTCGTGGTCAGCATCACCGGGACCGGCCGAGCATGGGTCGATGAAATCCTCGCTCGCTCGGGCAGAAAACGCCGGGTGAAGGTACGGGTGCCGAGCTTCTTCGCGGCAGTCGAAATCGCCGCTCGTTCCGACCTTGTCATGACGCTGCCGTCCAGCCTTGCGCGAACTGCCGCTGACATGCGGCGGTTCGTCATGGCGCCGCCGCCGCTCGACCTGGGCAGCGTGGTCATAAGCCTCGCCTGGCATGCGCGCCATCAGGATGCCCCGAGACATGTCTGGCTGCGCAGAACGATCGCCGCGGCCGTTGCCGATATCGGCCTATAGCGTTCCCGCAGCCGCTGCAGACCAGCGGCGCGAGTGCTCCGGATCGAGCATGCCAATGAGGCATCTCCTCTCCTTTGGGATCGCAGTTATCTGCCGGAAATCTCTCTGGCAATCGGCCAATGTGACAAGGCCCGGGCAGGGCCCGGTGTCACTTGCATGGCCTCAGTCAAGATAGCGCGGCCAATTGATCGAATCGTCGGCTTCGCTAAGTCAGCATCCGGCGAGTGGATCGCTACAATCAACTAAAGAAGCCGCTCGCCTCGACCAGGCGCCTTCCTCAATCAATACCTCGGTGACCTGGACGCCTCCAACGCGTCGATGAAGACAGTCGCTATAGGCGCGATGGTTCCAGTAGCAGGCACGCCATGGAAGCAGCGTGGGCCAGTGGCCACTATGGCGTGCTCTGCGACCTTGCTCGGGCCTTGGCCCGCAGAGTAGCCGTGCGAAACGTGCAGGGCGGGATAGGTCTCGACAGAAGCGCCCTAATCCTGACCGCTTCCGATCCTGTTGGCCGTTCCTCCGCCGGCGTCGCCATGTTTGGCTGCGGCGTCTTGAATTATGCTTCGAGCCCACGAGATTGCCGGCTCTTGCAAGGCGGAGATACCCCAAAGCAACGAAAGCTGTGATCGTCG
Organism: Sinorhizobium meliloti; assembly: GCF_017876815.1. Taxonomy (NCBI): domain Bacteria; kingdom Pseudomonadati; phylum Pseudomonadota; class Alphaproteobacteria; order Hyphomicrobiales; family Rhizobiaceae; genus Ensifer; species Ensifer meliloti. Next base: position 45,404 of record NZ_JAGIOS010000003.1, read on the forward strand.
GGGTGGGTCAAGGCGAATGAGCCGGAGATCAGGATGGCGACAGATCAGCGCTCGGGCGGAACGGTCCGGCATCGATGCGATCAGATCCGTAGCCTCGAGCACACGCCCCAGGGCGGCATAACTCGGCACGGAGAAGGCAATTTTGCGGTGCTTTCCAGCTCGCGCCAGTTCCACATCGAGGTAGTTCTGTGACGTCGGCCAAGGAAGCGGATAGATGTGTTGCTGCGCCAGGTAAAGCTCGGTCGAAATGCGATCGGAACCGGCATGGAGCGCCGAGCGCGGGCCGGCCAGAACGACAAGCTCATCCTCCCACACGATGGCAGCATCGACGAGTGCTCCGATAGGTGTGGCGCCTCCGACAGAAAGCACAAAGTCGACCCGGCCTGTGGCGAGATCGATCTCGTGGCTGCGACGCTCGAACGGTTCGATTGTGAGCGACCAATGCGGCGCGCGGCTCCGCAATATTGCTGCTAGAGCGGGATGCATTTAGGCGGAATCGGAAAGGGGATTCCTTTTTCTGCGCAAATCAGATTCACCATTCAGGCCGGTGAAGGAGGCCGGCCTTTATGGCGAGACCTTTTTCGAATGATCTTCGGGAACGCGTTGTCGATGCGGTGACGGGCGAGGGCCTATCGTGCCGGGCAGCGGCCAAGCGCTTCGGCATCGGCATCAGCACCGCGATCGATTGGGTGCGGCGGTTTCGCGAGACGGGCAGCGCCGCACCCGGCCAGATGGGTGGGCACAAGCCCCGCAAGCTTTCCGGTCCGCACCGGGCTTGGCTGCTTTGCCGCTGCCGCGAGCGCGACTTCACGCTGCACGGACTTGTCGCCGAGTTGAGCGAGCGCGGCCTGAAGGTGGATTATCGCGCCGTCTGGACCTTCGTGCACGAAGAGGGGTTGAGTTATAAAAAAGACGCTGGTCGCCAGCGAACGGGAGCGGCCCGACGTCGCCCGCCACCGGGCACGATGGCTGAAGCACTGCCCCGGAATTGATCCCGCCCGCCTCGTTTTCATCGATGAGACCTGGACGAAGACGAACATGGCGCCGCTGCGGGGCTGGGCGCCTCGCGGCGAACGACTGGTGGGCTACGCCCCCTTCGGCCATTGGAACACCATGACCTTTGTCGCCGCACTCAGGGCCGACCGCGTCAGCGCTCCCTTTATCCTCGATGGCCCGATCAATGGCGAACGCTTCCGCATCTATGTCCAGCAAGTTCTGGTGCCGGAACTCAAAGCCGGCGACATCGTCATCCTGGACAATCTCGGCTCCCATAAGGGTCAGGAGATCCGCGCCGCCATCCGTAAGGCCGGCGCCCGCCTGTTCTTTCTGCCGAAATATTCCCCCGATCTCAATCCGATCGAAAAGCTCTTCGCCAAAATCAAGCACTGGTTGCGTGAGGCACAGGCCAGATCACGCGATGCAATCCATGACGAACTGCGCCACATTCTCCAAGCCGTCACCCCACAGGAATGCGCAGTCTACTTCAAAGAGGCGGGATATGAACGGGCTTAAATACATACCGCTCTAATACTGGCAGGAGCGAGATCTCCAGAGCTCCTGGAGAAACGATCCGAATGTCTCGCACCGACTCGCCGGGCTCGAATGTCGCGCCCGGCGCGCTCACTCGACCGGCCTCCAGCTCGACGTCCAATACTGCTTTCAAAAGAGAAAGCGAGCGCTCAAGGCTTTGTGCACGCGCGGTTGGCAACATTCCGCCGCCCGTTCTGACGAACAGAGGGTCTGAAAACATCTGTCTTAGCTTGGCGAGCGCATGACTGACTGCAGAAGGGGAAACAAAGAGGCGCTCGGCGCAGCGAGCGACACTCCGTTCTTCCAACATAACTGCCAGCACCTTGAGAAGGTTGAGGTCGATCCTGCGCCAATCCACGTGAACTGAATCCTGTTCAGTTTAAGATGAGAGCCTATCATTTGGCTCAGTTTCACCGATGTGGCAATAGCTCTGGAGCACATCCTCCAAACTGGTGAAAGTATGCCAAAAATCGTTAGCTTGACCGCTGCGCTCGCAGTTTTTGCAAGCCTCGTCCCAACTCAGTTGATCGCGAGCGGTTTATCTGATCGGGGCCGTCTTCGCTCTGAACTCACGGCTCTCGCCAACGCACATCCTGGGCGAGTAGGCATCTGCGTGCGGGATGAGGCGTCGCCCGCAATCTGCGTGAATGGTGAGCAGCGTTTCTCACTGCAGAGCGTGATGAAGGTCGTCGTGGCCGCGGCCGTGATGCAGGCGGTCGACGACCGTCGCATCGCGTTGGGAGACCGCCTTACTATTCGGCGTGACGATCTGAGCGTCAACATCCAGCCCATCGCCGATATCGTCGCCGAAAGGGGCTCCTTTGAAACCAGTATTGGGGACTTGGTCAGCCGCGCGGTGGTGGAAAGTGACAGCGCCGCGACTGACGTCCTGATCTCGCACCTGGGAGGCACGAAGGCGGTGCAGGCGTTTCTCGACGAAGCAGGGTTGCAGGGAATCAGGATCGATCGAACGGAGCGGGAGCTTCAAACCGAACGGACGGGCTGACCTGGACACCGGAGTTCGTGTTCCCGGAACGCCTCGAGCAGGCTCGCAAAGAGGTTGCCGATGCCAGGCGTCAAGCCGCATTCGAAGCGTACCTCAAGGATCCGCGCGACACCGCCACGCCCATCGAAATGGTTGGTTTCCTGCACAGACTGGCGACGGGCCAACTCCTTTCCGCATCCTCGACCGCGCACCTTCTCGAAGTCATGAATAGGACTGTAACTTTCCCCGAACGCCTGCGTGCCGGCGTGCCTTCAGGCTGGACGATCGGGCACAAAACAGGCACGAGCCAGACCCGCAACGGTATCAATGGCGTGACCAACGACGTCGGCATTCTGACTGCCCCGGACGGCACTCACGTTGCCGTAGCCGCATTCGTGGCGGAGTCTCGTGCTGGCAAAGATGAGCGCGCCGCCACGATTGCCGCAGCGGCCCGAGCCATTACGGCAGCTTACAAGTAGTCGCTGCGACGAGGGATGATTCACTTCATCTCTTGCAAGCTGAGTGGTCCGGACGGACCGTAAATCTCGCCGATTTGTGGAGGCCTCGGATCCTCACATAGCCACTTATGCCGTCTCGGCCTTTGACGGCGACCCCTGAAGAGCCACTACAAGAAAGGAAAAAACGATAATGACGACCTTGATTTCGCGCAGGCGCGCGCTCGCAGGAGCGATCTTCGCCATGCCTGCGCTTGCCACCGTTTCGACTATCGCCCGGGCAGAATTGCAGCACGCACTTGAGGCAAGGCTTGCTGAGCTGGAAAGGCGCCATGGTGGCCGCGTCGGAGTCGCCGCGCTCAATCTTTCGACCGGAGTGCGGGTGGGGCATCGGGCGGACGAGCGATTCTTGATGTGCAGCACGTTCAAGGCACTTGCGTCGGCAATGGTCCTCGCGCGCGTCGATAAAGGAGTTGAAAAGCTGGATAGGAGGATCGGCTTTTCGAAGGAAGTCCTCGTCTACTTCTCACCCGTCACAGAAACGCGTGTCGGCGGTGAGGGAATGTCGGTCGCGGAACTCTGCATGGCGACCTTGACGCAGAGCGACAATACGGCAGTAAACCTTCTGCTTGAGAGCTTCGGGGGGCCTCCAGCCCTAACCGAATTTGTCCGTTCCTTCGGCGACGAATTAACGCGCCTCGATCGTTTCGAGCCCGAATTGAATGAGCACGACGGTCCGGACGATTTACGTGACACCACCACACCTGGAGCCATGATGGAGACCCTGCGCAAGCTGATCTTCGGTGAGGTCTTGTCCAGGCCTTCCCGTGCGCAACTCGCCGGATGGATGGTCATGAACAAGACGGGGGACTCACGGCTGCGCGCTGGTATGCCAGAGTCATGGATGATCGCAGATAAAACCGGTGGCAATGGAAACCAGCACGGCAACAATAACGATACCGCAGTAGCGTGGTCACCGAACCGGGGTGCAATCGTTGTGGCTACTTACTGTGAGATTCCCACCATATCCGCCGACGAGCGAAACGCGGTCGTCGCTGAGGTCGGGCGCATAGTGGCGGAGCTGGCATGAGCTACACGAGCCGCAGGATCTTGCGCTCCTGCGGCGCTGTCCAGGAGCGGACGGTCCTCGCAGCGATGAGGAGCGGCAGTGCCTGAATCATGACAATCTTCGCTTTCTTTGCGGCGGTAGTCGTTTGAAGGTGGTGGCCGTCGCCCAAGCGGTCCTCTTCCGCCGGATGCGCGCCGTCATGCCGCGCCCGCATGATAACGGGCTGATCGCCACCACGCTGAACTTTGATTACGAGGTCCGCAGCGCCAAGGAGGCCTTCAAAGAGATCCCCGACATCAAGATTGAGGCCGATATGCTCGACTTGGCGAAGCACATCATTGGCATGAAGAAGGGCACATCCTCAGCCGAAGAGTGCGATGATCGCTACGAGCCACACCCGCCGAGTTGATCAAGGCCAAGCTCGAAGGAAAATCCCTGCCGAAGCGTGCACCCCGAAGGTTCAAGGGCCAACGATCTAAGAATCTTTGAAAAACAGTATAGCGGCGCGCGATCGGGTGCTGACAACTGTCCGGCCTCTGATGCGGCCTTCCATTTGCCGCGTGCCCGTATGAATGGCTGCCGTGGTTGAAGGGCGACCAGGGTTCGCAGGTCGGCGAGGTATCGCGCCCTCCGCTGGCTTGCCGTTGGCAGCGATTACCGGGGAAACCGAAAACGATCGTCCCGGTTGATGGGCCTCGGTGCGCGCAAATAGCTCTTCCATTCATACAGATTCAACGGTGTTTGAGGCGCCCCGTCTCTACCTCGCGATCATCCAGGAGGTCGTTCATCGTGCGATATTCGTCACAGAGCTTGTTGAAGCTTCAGCCCGTCGCACGGTCTCTTCATTCTCGAAGGAACTCGCCGACAATAATCGGCTACGCTCAACCATCCTGTCGGTACATTGTCTTCTGCCCCTCCTGCAGTATGCCTATATGCGCGGCCGTTATTGCGTCGGCCCTCTTGCAACGAACCTGGCGGTCGCGTGCCGTGTACCAGAAGAACGCGTCGTGAAAGACAGCAACGAAGCCCATTCCAAGACGGAGACTCCGCCACGCTCATGAAGGATCAAGGGCTTGCATTTCCAATCGTTGGGAGCGTCGTTTTCTCGACTCCATGCGGCTGGCGACGGCAGAATTATTTGCAGCAGGGCGCGCTGGAGGCGTATTTCCGCGGTTCAGAAGAGCGCAGTCATAAGTCGGCGGTATTCCGCCTCCGGCTTGCCATAGGCGTCCCGCGCGAACTCTTCGAGGGCTTGCCTGTTTCTGATAATAATGTTGCCCCTGTTCGAGCGAATGAAACCGTTGCCTTCAAGGACGTGGAGCGACGTTGTGACGCTGGGACGGCGAACCGCGAGCATCAGCGAAATGAACTCGTGCGTCAGAGGAATCTCGTCGCCTGATACACGATCGTGACACATCAGAAGCCATCTGGCTAATCTCTCGTCCACTCCGTGCAACGCGTTCGAAATCGCAGTGTAGGTAAGCTGAATCGAGAAGGCCTCAATGCATCGGATCATCACCCTGGCGAAGTTCCGGTTGCGATCCATCCACTTCCGGAATGCGCTGAACTCCATCCGGTAGGCGTTTCCTTCGATCTGCATGATGATGTCGTGCACACTGAGCTCTACGCCCATAGCAGCAGAAGTCGGGATATAACCTTCACTCCCGAAGATACCCGCCTCCGCTTTGTTACCCTCAGGCGTCGAGGCGACCAGGGAGCCAATCCCGGACGTGAGATAATAAACATGGTCTATGGGGGCGCCGGCCGTAGCAATAAGAGCGCCTCTAGTCACTTTGACATAGTCGAGGTCGGGCGCAATCTGATTATAGTCAGGCTCCGGAAGCAGGTCCAGCAACTGGTTGTCAACCGCGGCTTCGGGTGGAATCGCCATTGCCTTCCCTTAATGGGAGCCGGGGGTGCCGCGGCTCTGTTGGCAGCTTTCTGCCAAGTATTGCGGATCGGTATTACATGACTCTAGCATGCCGGCTGTGCATCGACTATGTGCAAGTCAGCAACATTCTGAGGCCAGTCGTCTCCAATCGGGCGGTGACCGTACGGTTCCGGACCCTTTGTCCTTGGGCGCAGTATTGACTCGCCATGTAGACCAAGGCGCGTAGACTTTCCCAATCGAGGCGATCGCCAGGCCGGAGGAAGAGCTAATGAGACCCCAAAGAGTACCCACCCTTGATCCACTAGGGCCTGACGAGCTCGAGATGATCGAGGGCGTTTTTCGTCGCGAACTGGAATTGCGAGCATTGCCACTGAAGTCCGAGGAGGCTGCAATACTCGCAGCGAGGCTGATCGGTGCCTATCAGTCCGGAATACGCGATGCTGTCGGCCTGACCGCGGCGGCGGAACGTTTGTGAGGCAGCACCTCCCGATCACCTTGAAGCGCACCTGCGCGCCTGCGTACTCACAAGCGTTGCAGGTTACCTGGAGCGGTTCCTCAAGGGCACGCCTTATCGCGAGGATGTTCATGTTCCGTGCTAGAAGGATGGCATAATGTATCGAACAAGAACCTGCATAATTTATCGTCAGGAACTGTCGGCCATCGGAGAAGGTGAATTCTGACGACCCGTATCAGGAGCGACGTCCCCAACTGTTTACAATGATGACTCCGGCAAGAGCCAGTGCGCCGCCAAGAATGGTGTTTGCCTGCGGAATTTCACCTAGCAGGAGCCACGCCAGTCCAACAGAGGACGGTGGAACCAAATAGAGAAATTGACCTGCCCGCGCGGCACCGAAACTCTTGAGTGCGTAGGTCCAGCAGCTTTGACCGATAATGCCCGGTCCGATGGCCAGGAACATGATCATCAGCCAGGTGTCCGGACGCGCGCGCATCAATTGGGAGACGCCGGCCGGTAGCCAGGGCGTGAGGGCGAGAGCGCCGGCAACGATGACGAGCGCCGTCACGTCGAGCGGCTCGGCTCTGGCGAAGAGAGGGCGCTGGAGGATGGAATAGGCCGCTGCACAGGCTGCGGCGAGCACGATCAACGTCGATCCCGTCCCGAACGACAGCCCCCCGGGCTGCCCCGAGGCGATCAGGGCCACTCCGGAAAAGCCAACTATCGTTCCAACCCAATTCCAGCGACCGAAACGCTCTTTCAAGAAGAGCACCGCGAGCAGCACCATGAAAAGCGGCTGTGTGTTGACGATGAAGCCGGCAGCGCCGGCGGAGACGGTTGCCTGCCCTAAATTGAGGAGCACGTTGTACGCGGCAATGCCAAGGAGGCCGCTGATCGCCAGAACGACGAAATCCCGGGGGAGGAAGCATCGCGGACGCCGCCAGGCAATCCACGCAATCGCGAAGACCGCCGCCAGCGCGAAGCGGATAGCTGCCAAGGGCAAGGGTTCCACTTCGCGCAATGCATAGCCGATCGCCGCAAAAGAGAAAGACCAGGTGATGACTGTTCCTGCAATCGCAAGTGCCGGCAAGAAGGGCGTCATGGGGATGTCAGCTGCATTTTTGTTCATGCGAGCTGTGTGCCACACAAACATCTGTTGACATAGAATGCGCGTCGACATTCAGATGTGCTCATGACGCACAACGATGAACTGCCGCCGCTCGAGGCGCTTCAGGCCGTCCTGTCGGCTTACCGCCTCGGCTCGTTCTCGGCTGCCGCGGCTGCGCTTGGCATTAGCCATGGCGCCGTCAGCCGACGTGTCGCAGCGACGGAACGCTGGGCCGGTCTCCGTCTTTTCGGCCGTCACGGGCGAGGCGTGCGAGCGACACTCGACGGCGAGCGCTTCGCCGCACGCATAGAACTCGCCTTGGCGATGCTGCACGACAGTCGAGGCATGGGTCGTTCGGATCATGGGCTCGATACCGTTCGTGTCGGCGTCGTGCAGTCCTTTGCGCGTCTTTGGTTGACACCGAGACTGGCAGCCCTCGAAGGCACGCCGCCCGACCTCAGGATCGAGATGGACATCGACAACGCACATATGGCGCTTTCCGACGCGCGCATTGCCATTCGGCTGGGCCGTGGCGGCTGGCCAAATGTCGTCTCGGAGCCTTTGTTCGACGAAGGTCTGCAGCCTTTTGCCTGCCAAAGGATTGCTCTTGAACTGGGGCCTGACCCGGCTGCCAGGGATCTGCTGCGTTATCCACTGATCCACGATGCGTCCGAGGCTGGTTGGCGCCTCTGGCTGGCCGCGCAGGATCTGGTATATCACCCCGAAGGCAAGGATCGGACCTTCGGCGGCCACGATCTGGCTTTAATAGCAGCGGCTTCGGGCATGGGCATTGTTTTAGGGCGCAAGCCCTACGGTATCGAGCAGCACGAACGGATGGGGCTTGTTTCCGTTCATCCGGCTGTGGTGGATAACGTGGAACGGTTCCACGTCGTTACGCGATCAGGTGCGCGGCACGGGGCGATCGACAGACTGATCCATCGTCTGCGGAGCCAGGCTCGTCAGTCGCAGCCTAGAGCGGAATGAGAAAAAGCGTGCGCGGCTTTCAGCCCGCATTCCGCTATGGCGGTTGCAGTTAGGAGAGAGTCAATGCGCTTTATGTCACGCTGCCGCGCGGGGATCTGTCGATGACTGAGCACGCGGTAATCATTGCGGGAGGAGGTCCGACAGGGCTTATGCTCGCTTGCGAGTTGACATTGACCGGGATCGATGTTGCCATCGTGGAAAAGCGCGTCAGCCCGGCCATTCTGGGATCGCGTGCGGGCGGTCTCCATTCCCGCACTATTGAGGTTCTCGACCAGCGGGGCATTGCTGACCGGTTCCTCTCCGAAGGACAGGTGGCCCAGGTCACGGGTTTCGCCGCGACCAAGCTCGACATCAGCGACCTCCCGACGAGGCACCCCTATGGGCTGGGGCTGTGGCAGAACCACATCGAGCGCATACTTGCCAGCAGGGCCGACGAGCTGGACGTCACGATATATCGCGGAAGTGCGGTATCGGACTTTGAACAGGACGACATCGGCGTAGACATGAAGTTGTCCAACGGTCAATCGCTTCGGGCCAAATATCTCGTCGGGTGCGATGGCGGTCGCAGCCTTGTTCGGAAGAAAGTAGGGATTGAATTCTCTGGATGGGAATCGACGACAAGCAGCCTTATCGCGGAGGTCGAAATGACCGAACAGCCGCCGATGGGCACCCATCACACCCCTCTTGGGATCCACTCTTTCGGCAGACTGGAATATGAGATCCGTGATGGCGAGGTTGTCTATAAGGACGAAGGGCCGGTACGCGTTCTGGTACCCGAACAGCATGTCCGCGGAGCGGCTGGGGAGCCCACCCTGCGCGAACTTAGCGCCGCGCTGATCGCCGCGTGCGGAACCGACTACGGCGTGCACAGCCCCACGTGGATTTCTCGATTCACCGACATGGCCAGACAAGCAGCATCCTACCGCAAGGGGCGGGTGCTGCTGGCAGGCGATGCCGCACACGTTCATTCCCCGGTTGGTGGACAAGGGCTCAATACCGGTGTGCAAGATGCCGTAAATTTGGGGTGGAAGCTGGCCCAAGTGGTCAGGGGAACATCACCGGATACCCTACTGGATACCTACCATTCAGAGCGCCACCCCGTAGCAGCCCGGGTGCTGCGCAACACGTTGGCGCAAGTCGCGCTGCTGCGCCCTGACGATCGCACCGAGGCCGCGCGGAGCGTCGTGGCAGAACTGCTGCAAATGGACGAGCCGCGCAAGCGGTTTGGAGCCATGATGTCAGGCTTGGATATCCACTACGATCTCGGCGAGGGACACCCGCTGCTCGGCCGCCGGATGCCCGACCTGAACCTGGTGACCGCCACCGGACAAGTACGGTTTTACACCTTGCTGCACTCGGCGCGGCCGATACTCCTCAACTTGGGCAAGCCCGGCGCGTTCGATATCAAACCATGGATTGATCGGGTCCAGCTCGTCGATGCGCAGTATGCCGGCGCGTGGGAGCTTCCAGTGCTCGGAAAGGTCACTGCTCCCGGCGCTGTGCTGGTCCGACCCGATGGCTATGTCGCCTGGGTCGGAGATTCAACCCGGCGTGGGTTGGTTGACGCATTGTGGACATGGTTCGGAGCGCCAGCGGACTAAAGACCAGTAGCTGATAACGAGGGCAAGCCGCTATAGGTCTACTGGAACAGCGCTGTTCGATTTTCAGTACGCGTGCCGGATCAACGGCGCTGCGCCCCAAGCGCATCAGGGGAACGGAGGACATGCGTCGCCGTCGCATCTTTATTTTTGCTCCGCACTCACCCAGCCGGTGAAACTGGCGGGAAGCGTTTGAGGGCGCAACACCGGGGTTCAGAATCGACCTCCTGCGCGCGTAAGTGGGCTTTGGCCGGAAGCGGCTTCAGTCAATTGCCTCCTGTTGAAGGGCAGCACAAGCAGCGCTGCCACGAAGGCGATCCCAACAATAGCGACGGAGACCATCGGCCAGCCGAATGCGCCGGCAAGGCCGCTGGCGGCGGCAGGACCGATGATGAGGCCGAGGTTATTGCCTTGCATGGCGAAGCCGATGGTCACGCCGACGAGTTCAGCCCCCGGGGCTTGACGCGGCGCGCTATCAAAAATGACGACGGGGATCAGCCCGCCGGCGAAAGAGAAGACGACACAGAGCGCATAGGAGGCGATGGCCCACAGGGTATGGCTGAAGATCCCGATCCCGCAAAGGGCCATGATGCCGAAGCTGAAGTTCAACAGGCGCGCCGGCTGGAAGCCGCGGGCGAGTAACTGTCCGCACACGAGGTTGCCGACGCCGCTCGCCGCTATGGCCAGCGCGCTCAACATGCTCGCCGTCTCATTGCTTATCCCGAGGCGTTGAGAAAGCAGCGGTGGCAGAAGGCCGAATACGGCAAAGAAGATCGCCGAGAACGCCGTGAACAGACCTCCCAGCACCCAGGGTCCGGGCGAAACAAGCGCCTCACCGATGTCTTGATGGATCTTGCGGTACGGTCGCGGGTGGTTGGGTGGCGGGTGCAGGCCCCACCTGAGAAGCATCGCGTAGCTGACGAGGATCGAGGCATTCAAGAACCAAAACCCGCGCCAAGTGACGATGCTCAGCAGCGGTGCGGCGAGCATGATCACTGTTAAGCCCACTGGCATGAAGCTTGCCCACAGTGCCATCGCCCGGTCGCGGATCTGGATCGGGGCTAATCCGGAGATCAGGGCGGGGGCGGCAACAACAAGGCAGAGAAAGCCGAGACCTTCGATCACCCTTGTCGCGAGAAGGGCAGTAAAGCCAGGCGATAGCGCGCCTAAGGCCGAACCAGCAGCCTGAAGAAGCAGGCCAAGGGCAGCCATTGTTCTGGCCCCGATGCGGTCGACAGCCAGTCCGATTGGAGCACCGGCCAGAGCGCCGAGGATGGCGAAAGCTGAGATGAGCCACGACGCTGCGGCGAGACTGAGCGCCAGATCCCCCTGTACCGCGGCAAGTGCGGCCGGCGCCTTACCCACCTGGAAGGCAGACACCACGCCCGCGCCCACGACGAGCGAAATCCGGGGCCATGCCGATCCGCCCGATGTGAATTGGGAGACAATCAACGGACCAGCTCCGGCTGAAGGTGACTGCGACCGAGGGCCATGGCAGCTGCGACCTCGGCGACGTGCCTGCCCTGAAACCGTGCGCCGTCCAGTTCATTGGCGCTCGGGCTGCGGTCGCGGTGGTTTTCGTCCTCAGCCAGCGTCGAGGCGCCGTATGGCGAACCGCCGGTGATCTCGTCCATACGCATCTGGCCTTTGAAGCTGTATGGCAAGCCCACAATCACCATGCCGAGGTGCAGCATGACGACGTGCGTGGAGAGGATCGTCGACTCCTGTCCGCCGTGTTGACTGCCCGTCGAGGTGAAGACGCTGCCAACCTTCCCGACCAGCTTGTTTTCGGCCCACAGGCCGCCGGTCTGGTCGAGAAAATTCTTCATTTGGCTCGCCATGTTGCCGAAGCGAGTCGGCGTGCCGATGACGATTGCATCATAGTCGGCAAGCTCGGCAACGGTTGCGATGGGCGCTTCCTGGCCGAGCCGGTATCCTGAACTCCTAGCGACCGCCTCCGGCACGAGTTCCGGCACGCGCTTGAGCGCCACGGTGGCGCCCGCCTGCTTGGCCCCACTTGCGACCGCTTTCGCCATTGCCTCGATGTGACCATACGAGGAATAGTAGAGCACGAGCATCTTGGTCATCTCTTCGTCCTGTCTTGTTGCGGGTGACCGGACGCGGACGAGGTTGCCTCCGTGCCGGTCAGCACCGGTTGCCTTCTGCCAACCAATAGATGACATGGGCGAGTGATCAGGGTAATTGTGAAAAAATCGGCCAAGTCGATCTATGGAATAGATCATGTTGGATGCCCTTACGCTCGACCAGATGCGCATCTTCGTCGCCATAGCGGAGACGGGGAGCTTCCGCGCGGCCGCTGCGCGCCTCTCCCGAGTTCAATCCGCACTCAGCCATGCGGTTGCCAATCTGGAGGCGGAGCTCGGGGTCAGCCTCTTCGACCGCTCCGGGCACCGGCCGGTGCTAACGCCGGCGGGCCGCTCGTTACTGAGCGATGCGCGCGCCATCCTTCTCAAGACAGACACAATGCGCGCGCGTGCTCGCGGACTTGGCGGGGGAGTCGAACTTGGGCTGACGATCGCGCTCGATCCGCAATTTCCGCCCGGTCTCGCCGGTGCTGCACTGGAGGAAATGCACCGGGACTATCCCTCGGTCGCCATACGGCTACTCACGGCATCTCTCGGAGAAGCAGTTCATGCGCTACGGGAGCGCCGCTGCGCTGTGGCCATCAGTGGCATCGATCTTCCCGATCCACATATTGAACGGCGGGCGCTCGCCCTTGTGCCGCGCGCCGCCGTCGTCGCTGCGAGCCACCCACTCGCTGTCTTGGCTGCAGCGGGAAATCCGGTCACAGCCGCGGATCTGGCGGACCATGTGCAGGTCGTTGCCGAGGATCCATCTCCGCTTACACGAGGCCGCGACTTTAACGTTCTGTCTCCTGGAACATGGCGGGTGGGTGACAACATGACAAAGCATGCGCTCATCCTCGCCGGAATCGGCTGGGGAAACTTGCCGCTCTGGCTGGTCGAGCGCGATTTGGCGGAAGGCCGGCTCGTGCGGGTTCCCGCCGCGGAATTCGGTCCGCAAGGCGAAACGCTGACAAATGCCTACCTGATGCATAGGACCGACGAGCATCTCGGCCCTGCCACACGTGCATTTTGCGACGCGTTGCTGCGCATGGCCGGCCACCGAACGGTGCCGTGATGCCACCTTCTCGCCTGTGGCCAGAATGTACTACGCAGCTCGACGACGATCTGCGGCGCCCACGCGATTTCCGAGGGCGGCCGGATGGTGCTTGGGGCGCAGGCCGGCAAAGTAGGCCCGACGGGGGTGTTCCGCAAAGCCGGAATCACCCATTTTCAGAGCGCGATAGAAACGCCGTCAACCTGATCCTCGAAGCACGGCTCAAATCTTTCGGCAGATCAACGACTACGTCCGCAGCGGCATCGTAGTAGTTCGCCAGATCGGTGCCACTGCCGCCGTCGAACCGGTCGGCGTACCGAAACCTTCCTTGCTCAAGTGAGTTCGTTGGTGAAGCGTCCGCACTAGAGTCTCTTCTCACCGGATTGAATGCCATGTAAACGGCGCCTATGGGAATTAAGAACTATCTGATCGAAGGCGGCTCCGGCACTGGAAAGACGTCTGTCGCTACCGAACTGGAGCGGCGGGGCTACCATGTCGTCCATGGTGACCGGGTCTTGGCCTATGTCGGCAATCCTGAGACAGGCCAGGCGCTCGCAGGACCACCCAAAGGCGCGGACCGCATCGTTTGGGGGTACGCGCACTGGATCTGGCCTGTCGACAAGGTCCGCGTTATTGCTGCCTACACCACCTATCCTGTCACCTTCTTCTGTGGTGGCTCGCGCAATTTCCACAAATTCCTCGACCTTTTCGACAAGGTTTTCGTGCTCGACACAGACGTCGAGACGTTGAACCGACGATTAGATGGGCGGCCAAATGAGCCGGGCTTCGAGCAGGCAGAGCGCGCGTTGGTACTCCGCTACCATGATACCCGGGAATACCTTCCAGCCGGCATCAATATCGACACGGCGGGCACCGTCCAAAGCGTCGTCGACGGTATCCTCGCTCAACTCACTTGAAGCCCGAAAAGTATTGTGAATGGATGGAAAGCACTCGAATATTGCAGGAAAGACCCTAGCCGCTTGGAATGGCTCACTGGCGGAGTAGCCAATGATGTTTGAAGCGCACAGGGGTGGCTTGCAGTCGCCTGCCTTGGTACGCCGAGCGACGCTGATCTGGCTTGGGCGACCGGCAGCTTTCGGAACGACGAACCGGCTTGCCAAACGGCCGGAATGAGGGCGCGAAGCGATCTTTCAGTAGATTGAACCTTTATGTCTGCAATTTGCCGAAGGGGCCGTACCTCACGAGCCCCGTGCACGGCTTGTTGCGAGGATGTTCACGTTCTAGGCTTTAAAAGATCGCGTAATGTATCGAGTGGAACGCCATCGTGAGCCTGCCGCACGCGGCAACACGGAAGTCTCACAATAGGCGCCCTGGTAGCACTGCCATCCTCCGATCACGACGCGGTGAACGATTACTGCTCACTGCACCGCAGCAGGCGGGCATTCTTCTGCTGGAAGCTCATTCGGTCCCCCGAGAAATAACTGAAGTTCGACATCCTTAGCTTTTCCGGCCGGGACGAATTGAGTCGGTAGGCGACAGCTGCAGATTAATCCATCTGGATGTTGGCGTCGCGGACAACCGGGATCCATTTGGCAAGCTCGGCTTTGACGTGGGCGGCGAGCTCCTCGGGCGTCGAACCCACGATCTTGGCGCTGAATTCCTCCATGCGTTTCTGCACCGCTGGATCGGCCATGGCCTTCTTCGCAGCTTCGTTAAGTCGGGCGATCACCGGCTGTGGCGTATTGGCCGGAGCGAAGAGCGCATTCCAGGTATAGGTCTCGTAACCGGGAATGCCCGACTCAGCGATGGTCGGAATGTCCGGAAAGGACGATGCGCGTTCTGCCGTCGTGACAGCGAGCGCGCGAAGGGTGCCAGCTTTGATGTGACCGGATGACGAGGGGAGGTTGTCGAACATGATCGGCACCTGATTGCCGAGAACGTCGTTCAGTGCCGGGCCGGAGCCCTTGTAGGGAATATGCTGCATCTCGACACCAGCCATCTTCTTGAAGAGCTCGCCGGAAAGATGTAGCGGCGTTCCATTGCCCGAGGAGGCGTAGGCGTACTTCTCGGGTTCAGCTTTCAAAAGCGCCAGCAATTCCTGGACGGTCTTGGCGGGCAGCTCCGGGTTGACCACCAGGACGTTCGGAACGACGACCAGGAGTGAAATCGGTGCGAAATCCTTCTCGGGATCGTAGGGCTTGGTCTTGAGGATCAGGGGGTTCAGCGCATGGGTCGCGACTGTCGCCATGAGGATCGTATAGCCATCCGGTTCGGCGCGCGCGACATTGGCTGCCCCGAGGTTACCGCCGGCGCCGGCGACGTTCTGAACGATGACCTGTTGGCCGAGATCCTCGGACATTTTCTGCGCAATGATCCGCGCGACAACGTCGGTCGAGCCGCCGGCAGCAAAGGGAACGACAAGCGTAACGGTCCGATCGGGAAAGTCCTGCGCTTTTGCGGGCGCGCCAAGCGCGAGCGCGGACCAGAAAGCAAATCCGGCGGCCATGGCGGCGCGGCGGGTCAAGCTTGGAAATATCATGCGAAAATCCTCCCGATCTTAAACACAAGGTGCTGGCGTGCTGCCGGCTGTTCTAACAATAGGGCCGACTTCCTGTCACGCAATGGGCGGATACGATTCGCCGTGATTGGCCGGTGAAATATGGGGTTCTTCAGTGTTCTCCCGTTGGCCCCTTGAAGCACGGCCGACGGCTTGCTAACCGAATCGGTCGCCGAAGGCACATGGCGATCATGGTTCTCTCTAAGATCCAGGCAAACCATAGCCACTGCGGCTGGCCGAAAGCCGTGATTTACGAACTTAACAAACTTGACGAACTGTCCCATCCTGCCTAAGTTATAGCGCAGGAGGCCGAAGACCATGCCCGCGACGAAGACTCTAGCCAACGAATCCCGAAACGATTCTTCGAACATTGCGCTCTCGATGAAGCTGCCACGGAAAGCCGATTTCGAGAAGGCGCTGATCAGGCAATACGCCAAGGCGGTCAAGCTGAGCCGAAAGGCCGGCCATCAGGTCAGTTTCCGCGTCGTCGTGGATCCGCTAGCCGGCGCGCAGACGATTTCAGTCGTTGAAGAAGAGCCGCTGTGTCATCAGGATGCGTTTCCGGTAGAAGAGGTGCCAGAACCGGATGATGAACTCCAGGCAGCGTTGGCTGCCGCACGGGAATGCGGCCGGCGTCGCGCGGCGGAAATTCTCGCGGAGGGCGATATGCTGAGCGCGGAAGCGTTCGCGGACCTGCTCGGCGTTTCGCGCGTCACCGTCAACACAAAGCGCCATAACGGGCAGGTTCTCGGTCTCGACGGCGCCAAGCGGGGCTTCCGTTTTCCGTTATGGCAACTCGATCGGGACGGTCGACCCTATGCTGCGCTTCCAAAGCTGCACGAGGTCCTGGGCGGTGCATGGGCGGTTTATCGCTTCCTTGTCACGCCGCACGGCGCTTTGAATGGCCGGACGGGCCTCGACGCATTGAAACGCGGTCAGGACGAAGATGTGGTTGCAGCGGCCGAGGGTGTCGCCCGCGGTGACTTTCGCTGAATGGCCGCATCAAGCCGCCCCCCGGTTTCGAGAATTCCCCGCTCGATATCGAGACCGTTCGTGCCGGTCGTCGATTTGGACGAATCTATGCGAGCGCCTTTCCCGATCCGTTAGGATATGGAAAGACGCCGAGCCGGTTCAGTGATCCCCGCCGGCGTGACCCGGCAAGGCGGTTTGGTGTTGTCTATTTGGGCGACACACTCAAGGTCTGCTTCCTGGAAGCGGTCTTGCGTGATCGGCGCGATGGCCTCATGGGCGATCTCCCGATCGATGAGAAGGAGATCTATGCGCGGCGCTACGCAGAGATTGAGACGATCGCGGATCTCCGTCTTGTTGATCTGCGCGAGGACACGCGATCAGGATGGGAGTGCCGACGGATGTCGCAAAATCCTCCCGCCAATCCCTCGGGCGGGCGTGGTCGCTTGCTTTCCATGAGCACCGGTCCGTGCCGGACGGCATCATCTATCCTTCCCGCCTGAACGGACATACGAATCTCGCGATCTTTGACCGCGCCATCTCAAAACTGTCGGCAGTACGCGTCGTGCCATTAATTGGAGCACCGGGCCTTGCCACCATCATCAACGATCTTCGTGTGAGCCTCGTCGACATCATTTAGACCAAGGCCATGAAACTCAAACCGGCCGCACTTGCCAGCGTTGGACCTCGCGGTGTCGAGCGCACGAGGCCGCCAATTCCGCGTTGGCCGCCTAAGTCGCGGAGTTCGCTTTCAGCGCGCGGTTCATCTCGGGCTCCGCTCGATAGTTGATCTGCGTCACAGCGCCCCCTCAGTCGAATAATCATGGCATTGGGTGGGCGGCTTCACCAGCCAAGACCACCCGTCGTTCAGTTCTTTTGAAGCTGGGCCGAGTTTGCCGGACCGCCAGCGACACCACGTCCAATCCCGAACGGACCAGCGTTGTCTCATCGGGAGTACGAAGCTGTTCAGGGCGAGTCAGGGGGAGCAGTCGGGCAATCCGGATTTCTCGGCCCACAGCTCTAGGAAGTCGTCTGGCGACAGCGCGCGGGGAAATAGCTACTAAGGTCCATGCGCTGAGCATGAGACGCGCGGGAATCCGTGAGACAAGATGCGAGACTTCCTCATCTGATTATCGAGTGCGGTCTTAATGTGATAGAAGGTGGCTGTAACGTGGTTCGTAGGCCAACGAGGAGGTCACCATGCCGCCGAGAAAAGGCACCAAGGATTACCAGAACGAAATTATCAGAGTGTACTACGGCATCAACAACCAAACGCTTGGAGTACAGTCAGTGTGGGAGACGCGCGGCGGTAAGCTGGCCTCGATGTCTGCCGGTCACCACTTTAGGCACCAATGTGTTGCTGGAAATATCGCTCACTCGCACGCGGTGTCCGTTGCCTTCGACCTTACAGGCGTTTTCACGCTGCCCGTGGATGTTGAGAACCATCCACTTGTAAACGAGCTTGAAGAGAAGGCCTCGATCATGCGTGCCCAACGAACCCACGACGCCTTCCGTGAGGTCCTCTCGATTGTCGGTGCCAAGTGAACCACCGCGCTGCTCTACGCTGAACGTCGTCGCGGCACCCGTTAGGGCGTCAAATTTGTCAGTTGGACGATATGCGCGAAGGGTGTCACCGGCCACTTGCCGTTTTCATCCTTTGCTGCTCTGTAAATCATGACGCCTCTATCCATGGTGAACGTGGCCTGTGCATACTTCCGTTTCAGGATCTCTGTAACGATCACGAGAGGTCGTCTTGGTGCCCGTATTCAATGGTCAGACGCTCTTCCTAAACAGAACGCGCGCGCTCCAGCGAGAAACGTGCGTGCTTTCGTCAGACGGGTGCCGTCGAAACTCGGCCATCAGAAAACTGCAACGTCTTGAGCACCTTTCCTCCGCGGAATCTCAAACTCGACGCAAACGGCCTCGTCTTCGCATCGAAGGACGCACTTCGGCCTTGCTCAACGCTGGGACGATCTCGTCGTGATAGTCGCGCATCGTTTTATCCGGCGCTTTTTGCAACGTATTGAGAACCCGTAGTGCCCGTGCGGCATTCGTGGGGTTAAGCTTCCTGCCATTGTCCAATGGCCTGTTCTTACTGTCTCCCCTGTGAAGAGGTGGTGGATCGTATAGGTACCGTCTCCTTCGAAACGGCGGTCATATTGATAGAATTGTCCAGATCTGTCAGGCGCCCCGCCTTCAGACTCCCATACGCTGAGGGCGAGCGCGTGCTCCTCGTGTTTGCTCTTCAACTTTTGGCCCTCCTCGGGCTTGCTCTTACCGCGAGCGGCAATCGTCAGTGAGGGGATGCCATGCCCCATTCAATCGGTTCGAGATTGTCTTCCCCGCTGACGCGTTCCTGGCCGAGTTCGTCATTGCGAATGCGATACTGGGGCCAGTTGGATGTCCACGGCAGTTTGGCCGTGATGCGATAGGTCTCTGCCGCGCCGGGCGAGATATACGTTCTGTCTTTGAGGCGCACGGACAGACCGATGGGGAAGGTATGGTCGCGCATTGAATTTGCCTTCACAGGTTGGATGACGCTGCCGCATCGCGCTGATCGAAGGCTATGAGGCCTTCGAGCTCCTCTGGATCGATCGGCACAAGGCGCATTCGGTACTTGTTCTCGGTTGTTGCCGGGAGCGTGATGAACGTTGCTACGCGACGATAGGCCGACCAGGAGAGACCTTCGATCAGCTCCTCTTCTTCATCGACTACGTAGTCGCCGGCAGTGACCATCTCAGATAGTCCTGATATCCAGAATGGCTTATCAAAATGAACCGTTCGGTGTTTTGTTCTGGCGAACATGATTTGTGTCCTCTGCGGGATTTAAAAGTGGGTCGGATCGGCAGTTTTTTTAGCTCGGGGAGTTTTCCGTCCCGACTCGCTTCTAGAAACAGAAACTCCCGCCGATATCAATGGTAAATAAATACACCGACATTGAGGCATTACTAAGTCACGAGACAAGAAGTTACAGAGAGGACGGAACAAGACGTTTATTTATTCCAAATTAAATGTGCGGGAAGAATTTGATTTTTCTCGGAATTGGCGGTGCGGTAGCGTAAAGATGGCATCGAAATAATAGTATTTTCACATTTTTATCTTTAGGGAGCAGATGAAAAATCTGGATTGCAACTGGCTTCGGGTTAAAGAACAGGCCCGAGTCGATCTCGATCGCCGGTTACAGGGATTAGAACAGGACATTCCAACAGAGCCTTGAACGGAGAAAACCCTATGCCATCGGCCTGGTGGTAGGAGGTTTTGCTGCACCCATCGTCGGGTTCAATGCGGGATGGATTACTACCACGACGGCCAGCGCGCAGGCGGCCGAGACACCCAGAGGGGATGCGCTCACGGGCATTTGCTCGAGTGCCGCAGGGCGAATGGTAACCGCCCGCAGCACAGGCATGGCCACCTTCAAGGGCTACGACAATCGTGCGAAACGCGACGAGCGCGTCGCCGTCATTATGACCGATATTCGGGTTCCGGCGGACATCCTCGACAAGATCAGCACGGGCTGTAGCCGCTCACTATCTTGAAGCAACGCGAAATGCCATGCTTTGGGCATCTCAGAATTCCGCAATCAGGAGGGCGAAATGAAGCTCGTTCACGCTCGCTTCTATACCTACGATTTCACGCGTTTGGTCGCGATGATTGCCTTTACTCTGGCGATTGCCGTAGATTGTCTATTCGGTCCTTTTCGGAAGCATTCTATAGGCGCCGATCATGCGTGCATCCGTTCAATGAAGCTGGAAAGCATCGTGGACCGGCGTTGGGAGTGCCGAGCCATTGAATGAAGCCGACAAGTTATCCCGACATTAGCTCTTCAGGCGAGTAAAATGGACTCGACATCGGAAGAGTTCGTCGGATACTAGAGATGACACAGCCTCAGGCTTTCGCATTCGCCATTCTGATCGGCCTGATGATCGCTTTCATATGGGGACGCCTTCGCTACGACCTCATCGCAGTTCTTGCGTTGCTCGCCGCAGTTTTCACCGGCATTGTGCCGCATAAGGTAGCGTTCTCCGGCTTCGGGGACGACATTGTCATTATCGTCGCCAGCGCACTCGTCGTAAGCGCCGCGTTTGAACGCAGTGGTGTCATAGAGGCATTCCTTCATCGCGTGGCGCCCCGCGTGACTTCTGTGCAGGGTCAGGTTGTTATTCTCGTGGCGGCGGTCACGGTTCTTTCCGTCTTCATCAAGAATATCGGGGCGTTGGCGATGATGATTCCGGTCGCGTTCCAGATGGCACGCCGCTCGAAAGCATCCCCTTCGTCATTTCTTATGCCGATGGCGTTCGGCTCCTTACTCGGTGGGCTCATCACCCTCGTCGGCACATCACCCAATATTGTCGTGTCACGGATGCGTGAGGAACTGACGGGCCAGCCTTTCAGCATGTTTGATTTTACGCCTGTCGGTATTGGTATTGCGGCAGCGGGAGTGGTTTTCCTGGCTTTCGGCTATCGGCTGCTTCCTCGAGACAGAGAGGCGGTGCCTACGATGGAGAAGGCTCTGAGTATCAAGGACTACATGACGGAAGCTCGCATTACCGGGAATTCGCAGGTCGTCGGCAAGTCGATCAGGCATTTGTCGGCTTTGCTGGATGACGAGGTCATGGTCACCGGGCTCGTGCGAAATCAGGCCGAGCGCCTTCTGCCACTGCCGGATCTCGTCCTCCAGGTGGACGATATCGTCTTGCTGGAAGGAGATCCTGAAGCACTGGAGCGAGGTATAAGGCGCGCGCGCCTGGAACTGGAAGGGCACAACCGCCCCACCGAAGCAAAAGGAGTCGACGAAGAGATTGCCGGAATTGAAGTGGTAGTCGGTCCGAGATCAGTCTTGATTGAGCAAACGGCCAAGCGCTTGGCGCTGCATAACCGATTCAACATCAATTTGCTCGCGGTAAGCCGGAGTAGCCAGCGCTTCACCGAACGTTTGCGCGACATCGTGTTGAGATCGGGTGACGTTCTCGTTTTAAAGGGCGATCTCGTGCTTCTCCCGACCAAGCTGATGGAACTCGGCCTTCTTCCTTTGGCCGAACGGGAGATCCGACTGGGCAATCCGCGAGAACGCCTGATGCCCATGCTGATCCTAGCCGGCGCAATGGCGTTCACCGCATTGGGTGTATTGCCCGTTGCCACCGCGTTCTTCGCCGCTGCTGTTCTGACGGTTTTGTGCGGTGCCCTTTCGCTCAGAGAAGCTTACGAGGCGGTCGACTGGCCTATTGTGATAATGCTCGGCGCTCTCATCCCAGTCAGCGAGTCCATCCGTACGACCGGTGGTGCCGATCTTATTGCCGGCGCCCTCGCTCAGCTTGCCGGCGCCTTGCCCGTCTTCGGCGCGCTTGCAATGATCATGGTGGTCGCAATGGCCGCGACGCCGTTTCTGAACAATGCCGCCACCGTTCTGGTCGTCGCCCCAATCGCGGTTACCCTTGCTCACCGCCTTGGCTACAACCCGGACGCCTTTCTGATGGCAGTCGCAGTAGGGGCAGCTTGCGATTTTCTCACGCCCGTCGGACACCAGTGCAATACTCTGGTTCTGGGACCTGGTGGTTATCGCTTCGGCGACTATTGGAAGTTGGGGCTGCCGCTCTCGTTTATTGTGGTCGTGCTGGGCGTGCCTTTGATACTGTTGTTTTGGCCGACAGTTTAGTGCGTCGCGCCGATGCAGCGCGTCTGTCGCGCGATAGAGATAGCCGGCGGGACTGGAGAAGCGGATCGGCATTCTGCGGCAGTGTCCTATCCCCTTCATAACGGTTCCGGGCGATGGACGCAGAATGCGGATGCGTCGCTAGGAACGCCGATGGGCGCCTTCACTATCGTCTGTTAGGAGACGTCAGTAAGGTCAGCGCCATAAAACCGAGTGCGGCCGATATGACGGAAGCGCCGAGCACACCGAGCTTGACGGGGATCAGAAGCTCGGGCTCGAAAGCAAGCTCGGCAATGAACAGAGCCATGGTGAAGCCGATCCCGGTCAGCAGACTGCCGGCCGCCAACAGGCTCCAGGATAGCTGTTCCGGACGACTCGCGAGGCGAAGTTTCACGGCGAGGAAACTGAAGAGCACAATGCCAGCCGGCTTGCCGACCACGAAGGCGACGACAATTGCGATCGTGAGGGGAACGTCGAAGTTTGCATCCTCTATCGGGACGCCCGCGTTGGAGACGGCAAAGAGCGGCATGATTGCGAATGCGACCCAGGGATGGAGGGCGATCTCGAGACGCTCGATCGGCGACACTGCTTCGCGGGTCGCGACGCCTGCCCGATGAAGGTCGCTGCGTGCCGCCGTGTCACGGCTGCGATGGTCGCCGGGGGGATGGGCGATCACCCGGTCGAGTATCGCGTGGAGGCGGATCTCGCTTACCCACCTTCGCGCCGGCGTCATCAAGCCAAGTATCACTCCGACGAGCGTCGCGTGAACGCCCGATGCGTCGAATGCCAGCCAGATGGCGCTACCCATCACGAAATAGACCGGAATGCTGCGGATGCCCAGAAGGGCAATTCCTGCGACGAAGGCAAATCCGAGTCCTCCGGTTCCGAGTGCCACCCAATTCAACGGTTCGCCATAGCCGACCGCCACGATCAATATGGCGCCGATGTCGTCGAAGATCGCAAGAGAGAGCAGGAACAGTCGCAAGCTACCAGGTACGCGCGAACCGAGCAAAGCAAGGCATCCGATGACGAACGCCGTGTCCGTGGACATAACGGTGCCCCAGCCGCTCGCACCCGGCCCTCCGCCGACAAGCAGCAAATAGATTCCGGCCGGTGCAGCCATCCCCCCGAGAGCGGCGGCGACGGGTAGAGCGGCCATGCGCGGATTGCGCAGCTCCCCCAGCACCAGCTCGCGCTTCAGCTCAAGGGCGATGACGAAGAAAAAAAACGTCATCAGCCCGTCGTTGATCCAGTGCTTCAGCGAACGATAGATCCCGATGTCGCCCAGTCTGACACCCGCGGGCATCTCCCAAAAGGCGAGAAACGACGACGACCACGCGGTATTTGCGAGGCCGAGCGCCAAGAGCGTGCTGAGCAAAAGGATAATGCCCGCGGTGGCCTCGATCCGGAGGAACCGCATAAACGGCTTGGTAAGCCGATCTGCCGGTTCCCTGGGAAGCCGTGAGAGACTGTCGTTCATGCCGTGAACCACTCCTGCGGTTTTGACCGCGACTGGCAAATGTCTCCAGCGGCTATTGCGACGCCTGCACCGCATTAAGTCCACACCCGGACGACTTCAGGTTGGGCGTCCCGAAAGACTTGATGAGGGTGACATCGGCCGCATCACGGCCTCACCAAACAGGGATCGTGCCGACCCGCAGCGTATCGTCGCTCGGATCGTATTTGTGCCATCCATCGTCACGAACACCTCCATTCAGGCATTGGAATCCATCGGGTCGACGACCGCCTTCGTCCTTGATTGTGGCATCGCCACGTATCGTCATTTCACCGCCGGTGCTACAAGCCGCCGGCACCGGTGACCCAAGAGATCGCTATTAGTGATGTCGGCACATCGGGGGCGGTCAATGTCGTTTCAGGAACGCGAATATAGGCCGCCGTCTCGTGGAGCGCAGCAGGCCTACGAGCGCGGATCAGCCTCTGGATCCATCCTAGCGGAAATGGGCGGCGGTCAGTGTGTAACAATCGCGACGGCCGCCCGAGTAGGCCTTCCGTGCGACATCATAGACGGACGAGCGCAATGCGTCGAAAGCAGAAAGGAGCTTCGATTCAGAGACTTTCGATCTGCCGAGTTCGGCATCGGCCACCACGAGCGCGTCAGCCTCGACGAAGAACCGCACCTCAAACATACCCTCGTGGCCAAGAAAACGGACGGCGTTTCTTTTTTCATCGAAGCTGCGGCTCGAATTTGGAAATATCAGCGTCATAATCAGCGTGCCTCTGTTTCGCACGACGCTGAAGGCGCGGGTGCAGATTAGGCTGCCCCGCCGCCTCCAGCGTTCCGTATGCGAAGGTTATGGTCGACAAGCGCCGGTGAAGTGGGCGGTGCCTACGTATAGCAGGTTTGAACGAAGCGACTCTCCACGCCCGCGCGGCGCGAGACCTCGCATCCTAATCGTGGTGAATAGAAGGTCCTTGAGGCGGCGAACCCAAACCTCAGCCAGATGAACGAGTTGTATATATGTGCCTGAATTGGGCTTTAAACAAGGCGCTCGGGTCTTCCGGACGCCGAATCCGCCTGATTGTTCCGCCTGTGTGAAGGTCGCCAAGACCAGAGACGGCGATAGCGCTCGCGAGGAACCAGGAACATCCAGACGCACGCAGCGTTTTGTTTCAGAGACTTGATGCACTGGGAGGTGATGATGAGAAAGCGCTCCCCCAAATTATCGCCTGAGGTGCGCGCGGCGATCAGCGCATTTTTGAACGGGTGTCAGAAAGAAGCCCGGCCATTTGCGACCTCTGAAGCCCTTGGCGCCGTGCGGCGCATGTTTCCTGACCTGGATATATCAGATACAGATCTCGTGGCCGCCATCAGCAGCGAAGCAGCTTCCGCGGGCTTCGACGTAGACACCCTAGAACCAAAGTCTGCGCCGCGCATGAGGGATTCGCTTGAAGAATGGGACAATGACGGCGGCGCAGTCGACAAATTGCCGCGCGGCGAAACTCAAGGCAGGCGTGGCAATGACACGGACGGCAAAGGGCGGCGGGCAAAAGCGACCAAGGATAGAAATGAGCTTCTCTAGCACGGCACAGCGAGAGGCTCAGAAGTTCGGTATCGACAATTCGCGAACTTCAACCCCGGCGCAAGCCGCTTTTTTGAGGCCTGTGCAAGGTGAGTCTCTGCGAAGGAATCCGCTCGCACCGCTGAATAGTCCTTCAGGAAAGCCGGTGAGGGAAGAAGCGCCCATGCCTTTCCTCATCGCGCTCATCTTGGTCCTTCGGCGGGACCCACCTGGTGCCTCCGGCACTCTTGACCCTCCGATCAATCGCGTCTTTACGAATGAAACGCAGACGATTGCTATTTGCATGGCCAAGGCGCAGTGTGCCGAACTTCGGTAGCAAATATTACGGGCGCTGCTGTTTGAGGGCTAGCAGGCCCTGGCCCCAAAGGAAAGGAGGACGTCATGTCTTCCATCGAAAACAATATCTCATCTGTCGATTTTGAGATGATCCGGTCCGTCTTGGACGATGCCGGCTACGATGCCAGCGTCCTTGTCGAGGATCAGTGTTTGTTCGACACGGCGGCGTTGCTCGTGACCAAGCTGTTCCTCGGTCGGCACTAGCCGCGAAGCTGGAGTGTCAACTGGGCAGAGCCGGCACGCACAGGCACAGGCTGTCGCTGTCGCTGTCGCGCTACACAATTCAAGGTTTTCCGCTTGAGTCACAGGCGAACAAGTCATAAGCGGTGGCTATTTTGAGGCTCTTCGACTGCCAACGAGTGTTAGCTTGCTTAATCGAGCCAAGGTTCATCGGCAGGCTCCGGAAGTGATTGCGAAGTTGCAAACCGTTGAATAAGGAGTGCACGCAATGGCACCAAGTAATGAACGAAGTAGAGAAGACCGGATCCGCGAACGTGCCCATGAAATCTGGGAGCGCGAGGGTCGCAAGGATGGTGATCACGAGCGCCATTGGGACGAGGCGGAAAAGGAAATGAGAAAGAAAGAATCCGGCATAGGTCCCTCCGCGAACCCATCGGGGCCGGGCGATCCCACCGGCGAATGAGTGTTCCGAAGAAACGACTACAATAGTCCGAAGAGCCCACATCAGCGCCGCTCGGAAGCTTGCGACGATTCTGTTTATATTCTGTGCCTTGCGTGGTTCAAATAAATCGCGCCAACTCTATCTCCACAGGGCGACATCCGGGGAAACGAACCCCAACCGCGAACTGGTGCACGCTCACGCCCCAAGGGGACCAAATCGCAGCGACATTATGTCTTGGTCACAAAGCAAGCGAGGTGCTCCATCGCCAGGGCGCACCGCTGTTGGCTGTGCGCCAGCGCCCTGAGTCGGTAGTCCAGGCAAACATTATTTTTCGCATAATCGACGCCGGCCGGAATAGGGCTGGTAAGTGCAATCCGAAGGGCGGAAGGAACGATAGCTGCGGGAGCAAGCTGTAATGTTGCAGGATTGCGGTACGCCGTGGCTGTCGACAATCGTGCCCTCCGGCCGCTCAGGAATTGGCGCAGGCGCGGCCATGGCCTCCCGCATGAAGTCCCGCCAAATATGCGCTGGCAGGTCACCACCGGTGACCCCCTTCATCGGCGTGTAGTCGTCATTGCCTACCCACACGGCGGCGATGAGCGGCTCCGTGAAGCCTACAAACCAAGCGTCGCGATTGTTTTGGCTGGTGCCGGTCTTGCCGGCCGCGAATGCGCCCGGATCGGCCTCGCGCCCGGTTCCGCGCTCGACTGCTAACTGCAGAAGCCCAATAAGGTCGGACTGGTAGGCCGATAGATCAATGGCGGGCGTGGTATGTGAGCCAACCCGAAACGCCCTCGGCTGCCCGGCCGCCTGAAAGTGGACAATGCCCCAAGGCTCTACGGGTGCCTTGCCGAAGCGGACCGACGCATAGGCGCTCGTAAGTTCAAGTAAGCTTACTTCCGACGTGCCGAGGGCCAGAGACGGTGTACTAACAAGGGGTGCATCGATTCCGAGCTCGCGCGCAGCGGCGATCACATTGTCGAGCCCGACTTCTTGGGCAAGCGCCACTGTCGGTGCATTCAGCGACCGCGCGAAGGCCTCGGCAATGGAAACCCAGCCGCGATATCGGCCGCTAGAGTTCTCCGGCGACCAGCCATTGACGTCGATCGGCGCGTCGAGGACCCGGTCAGTTGGAGTGAACCCGGCCTTCAGCGCTGCATAGTAGACGAACAGCTTGAAGGTGGAGCCAGGTTGCCGCATCGCGGTGACCGCACGGTTAAACTGGCTTTGCTTGTAGTCGCGGCCGCCGACCATGGCAACTACCGCTCCATCCGGCGTCATGGCAACCAACGCGGCCTGGGATGCGCCGACAGCCCGTCCTTCAGTATCCAAGGCATTTCTTACCACTCTTTCAGCGATCTGTTGCAGGTGCGGAACGAGCGTCGTGCGTACCGTGGTGGTACCCGGTGAGGGACCGGCAATCTCGCTCGCCCGTGGCGAGATCCAATCGGCGAACCAGCTTCCGGAGCGTGGCGTCGGCATCGTCGGATTTAGCGTGGCGAAGCTTTCCTTGACTCGTTCTGCGTCGGGCGCGGTGATTTTGCCGTTGGCCACCATTGTGTCGAGAACGACGGCGGTGCGTTGCCGGGCGCCTTCCAAATTGTCGATCGGATTCCATTGGCTTGGGGCCCGCAACAACCCCGCTAACATCGCGGATTCCGGCAGGTTTAGCACGTCAATGTTCTTGTTGAAGTAGACGCGCGCGGCTGCAGGCATGCCTGTCGCGCCGGCGCCGAGATAGGCGCTGTTGAGATAGCGCGTCAGGATTTCCTTTTTGCCGAGTTTCAACTCCAGCCAAAGGGCGATAACAAACTCCTGTATTTTTCGTTTTATCGTGCGGTCGCTGTCGAGGTATTGCAGCTTGATGAGCTGCTGGGTGATCGTGCTGCCGCCCTCTATAACCGAACCAGCTTCGAAGTTTCGAACGAGCGCCCTTCCGATGCCTCGGACATCGATACCGAAATGATCCATGAACCGCCGATCCTCAATTGACAGCACGGCATCGATCAGATGTGGCGGGAATTGGTTATATTGCGCGTAGGGGCCTTGATAGGGGCCCTGCCTTACCAGCGGTTCTCCGTCCGCTGTTTCGAGCACCACGACGGGTTTCAGGGTTCCGTTGCGAATCTCGTTCCAGGGCACGTCCTTCAGCGCCCATACCATTACAGCTCCAATAAGCACGATGCAGGTCACGAAGGTCAATCCGACAGTGACTTTCCACCCGCTGGTATTTTGCCATGCGTATCGGCTGAACTTCAGAGGCCTTGTCAGATAACGAACACCTCGTCCTGTGTTGGCCACAGCAGTCGCAGACCATTGGCTGATATTGTGAATGGTTGGTAAATCAGCCTGTCGGCTCGATTTGTTGAACTTTGCCTTTAAAGAGGAAGCGGCCGCCTTGGCACTAACCTTCGTCGAGATGGAGATTGCATGCAAATCATGGCGCAACGCCTGCAGTAACTTGTGCGCTGCCAGTCTGCTCTGCTCAAATGGTCTAGGGGGCTGTTGCGGCTGGTCAGCTTGGATGAATGCGCTGGCTTCTCCTTCGGAGGTCGAAACGGATTCCGCCCCTGCGTGGTCACCCGCGAAATTCGGCGTTGCTTCCGCTACGCCGCTACCTTTATCGGAGCCACTGGCACTTCGACATTGGGTTTTAGAAGGGCGTGGCATTGGTTACCGTAAAAGGCTCCAGAGCGACTTGGAAAGCTTGCAGCGTAGCACAGCGACGCGGCGGCTGCCGGGTGGCCCGTCCCAGCCACGACGAGATCCAAGGTGACGCGGGACTTGGGGCAAAGCGGTAAAATCAGTGAAGGGCTTCTTCGTATGGTTTAATTGACGTCTGCTCATTCCCGGCCCGCTCGCGTTCCAGTGGGCTCGATCGGAGAGATTTGTCCCTTTGCCCATTCGGAGACGGCAATGGCAGAACCAAGCAACAGCACGGGCAGTGCCAGTGCGACAAGGAACCTGAGCACCTGAAGCCGTCGGATGCGTCTTCCCTCCCAATCGTAATCCATCGTCTCTCCGCCTGGCGTGTGCGCATCGCAGAGTAGCCAGTAAGACAGGAAACCAGGGAGGGGTCGACCGGTCGAGTCTTTTCAACGTGTTCAGGCCGGGAATCCATTTCCCCTCGCTGAATTTTTCGCGCTCGTCGTATGGTCATAGGACCTTAGTCCGTCAAAAAAACGGGCAAAGGTCCTACACCGTTCCGAGATTACAAGGCCGGGCACACACCAACTGCCCGAGGGAACGACGCTGATCATTCATCCAGACGTTTCTTTGGAGTTTTTCGCTGTGCCTTCTCGCAAACGATGGAGACATAGGGCAGCCGCGTTCGCTTGGCGGACGATTCGCCGCTATCAGGGCTCGGGCACATCTCCTGCGATGCAGAAGATCAACTGTACTGTCCGCAATGTGGCGCACTATGTCCGAGTTTGCAGCCCCCGTCGCGCAGGTATGGTGACCTGCTCCACCTCCGGCATGTCTCTTATGGCTGAGAGGCAATCAGGTACGATTGACCCTTCACTCAAACGAGCGAAATGTATTCGCCTCAAGTTAGCGCTGCTACTGTCGCGTTTGACCGGAGCCGTCAGCTCAACACCCGGGAGAGCCTGAATCCTATTCAACAGGCGCTCGCGTTCGTCGACACTCATGCCGATGCGGATCGTGAATATGATGTCAGTCATTGGTGCCTATGCCGGCAATCAATCGTTCCAGGTTTAAACGACCATACCCGAAATCGGGGGTAAAGTCTTGTTCGCCCATCGCGGGCACCTTGTCAGCACTGGCCGTAAGGGCGCTTCGGATCGCCGCGGGGTCTCTCTTGCCTCCATTTGCGATGTAGAGTGCCGCAGCCGCTGCAACGTGCGGGGCGGCCATCGAAGTACCGGGCCAGGCGTCGTAGTCCGTTTCGCGGATAGCGGCCTTTCCTTGCCACCAATGGCCATCCGGGCCCCTTTCTGCCCTCCAACCTATTTGGCCCGGGTAGGTCGGGAGCGTTGACCAGATAGCATCGCCCGGCGCTGCGATCGTTATGTGGTTGCCCCTGTTGGAAAAATTCGTGATGCGGTCCTGGAGGTTTGTCGCTCCCACAGCGATAACGCCTGGCATTGCGGCAGGGTATGAGATTGGGCTACCGTCGCGTCGTTCGTTCCCCATTGCCGCAACAATGGTGCTTCCGTTGGCCAGCAAAGCCTCAAAGGCCGCACTTTCTGTCGGATCCGGCGCCCCTCCGCCACCGATCGAGAGATTGATGACATCGATGCCCTGATCCACGCAGTCGAGCAGCGCACGTAGATACATCACCGGATCGACAAAGTATGCAAATTCCGCTGTTCCATCGGGATGCGTCAGCAAGTCAGGGCGATCGTCGAAAATCTTCCACGCATGGATCCTCGCTCGCGAAATGCCGTTGATGCCTACGTCGTTGTTGATCGTCGCAGCAATCGTACCTGCCACATGAGTACCGTGTCCTATCAGATCTTGATCTGAACTCGCCCCCGGGAGGTCCGGGTGCTCATATATGTATCCGGCGACCTGGTCTTTGAGGTCAGGGTGACCAGCATCAATTCCCGTATCGAGGACCCCGACCTTGATCTCGCTCGCGTCGTTGAAACCATTCAGGTCCCGCGCTTCTTGCCAATTGATTTTGCGGAGATTCCACATTGTGTGCGACGGTGGCGGCGCCGCGGCGCTTCGCTCCCGGCCGACGGCTGATGCTTTGGACGGGTTTCGCGGCTTTTTCGCTGTCAAATAGCGCAGCGGAACCCGTGAAACGGACGCGACGCTTGGATCACCAGCAAGCGCGAGCTGAAGCTGTCGCACGTCGGCAGCGCTTGCCAACTCGAGGAGACTCGCTGCGCCGCCCGGGGTCCGTTCGTCCATCGCAGCACTTAAATTGAGGGCAGACGCAGACCATCCCTCCGCTTCGTTTCCCGGAGCCCCAAGAAGCTCCGGCATGACACGGGCGTTGCGAACGGAACTGACGAGCATTCGGCTGGCATAGTGCGGTGCCTCCTTCGAGAGAGGTGTCACGCGTTTCACCAATCCGGCCCGTTCATAGTAGGCCAACGCCTGGAGACCACTGCTCAACGCAGAACGCGCTGCGGTAAATGTCGCCTCGAAACTTGCTTGGCGTTGCTGGGGCCGCATCCGCACGAACAACATCGCCTCGTGGTAAAGGGGAAACCCCGAATTCCTAAACAATGGCCCCATAGGCACATCCTCCGCCTCGTCTTACCTCCGACGATACTGGCAACTGAACTGGCCGACAATTTGGGTTTATTCGGTGTCGGTCACATCCTTGCTGCGTCCCTCTGGAGAGTGGCGCAGGCAAGCCGCCATGCCCGCGGAGACATCCCCTTCCAGGCCATGAAAGCTCGAGTGAAGTGCGCAGGGTCGGTTTATCCGAGTTGACAGGCAATCTGCGAAATCGAGGAATCCGGTGTAGCGAGCATGCATCTCCGCCTGACGCTCGAGGACCGCCTTTAGTGTAGCCTCAAAGCTCATGCCCTGCTCGGCCAACCTGCGCTGTAAGGTACGTCTCGACATCCCGAGCCGACGACCCATCCGGTCAATTGTGGGGCGATCGTCCAACAAATCGAGCAGGATCAGGTGTTCGATACAAGACAGGAGGTCATCTCCAATTTGCCGAGTGCAGCTAACGGCGGACGAAGGTTGTGCCGACCTCATCGGCCTCGACGTGTCAAGCTGGTGGCGTGGAAAATAGAGAGCAGCCTCCGTGCTGAGCGACAGATCAGTGCCCAGGATGAGCTCGGCTTCCGATTTTGCTTCTATCTGCGATCCTGAAACCATAGCGCGGAGCGGTGCCCAGGTCGGCCCCATGAAAGAACGCACCAGGTCCATCATATAGCCAACGCCAGGAATTCATTCTTCTGCCGCCCGACCTCGCAAGGATCGGTTATCTGTGCGCGAACCACGGGTCTCCGGTTCGAATCTGCTCAAGGCGAGGGATAGGAATCCCGGACTGGGAGCATCTCGCCAACTTCCGATCGTCTCAGTCGCAGCGTGAGCGGAAGCGGTGGGGACTTGCTGAGTGACAGCAATGGGCCCCAGAAGCCGAGTCTTCGAAGGAGCGGAACGCAAAAATCCCAAAGAGGAGCCGTTTTGGCTTTGCATCGTTGTCGAGACCCGCGCGACATGCTCGGCCTAGAGATCCAGTTGGTGTTATTGCCCTGTCACTTGGGCACTTTCACTTCACGACCGTTTTTATCTTCGCCACTGTTTCGAGCGTGCGATGGACCGGGCACTTGCCGGCGATTTCGACGATCTTCTCGCGAAGCTCTTCCGAGACCTCACCTTCGATGGAAATGACTCGTTCGAAGCGGTCGATTTTGCGGCTATCGCCACGTTCCGTCTCGGTGCACTCCTCGCAGTCCTTAGCATGGATTTTGGTATGCGAGACGTCGACGCCGATGCGCCCGAGCTTCAGCTGCTTGTGGCCGGCATAAAGGCGCAGCGTCATCGAGGTGCAGGCGCCAAGTGCGATCGCCAGGAAGTCGTAGGGCGATGGTCCGGAATCGAATCCGCCTACGCTTTCGGGTTCATCGGCGAACAGCCGATGCCCGCCAGCCTGAATCGCGTTCTGAAACTTGCCTTCGCCGGTTTCCCTCACGTGGACATGTTCGATCGGGCCCGCGCCTTGCGGCGTGTCGGCGGCAAGATAGCGTGTCAGCCATTCCGAAATGATCCGTCCGGCAAAGGCCGCGTCCTCAGGGTCGGTGAGCAGGTGGTCGGCCTTGTCCAGCGAGATGAAGCTTTTCGGATGCCTGGCCGCGACGAAGATTTCGGTGGCGTTCTCGATCCCGACCGTATGGTCCAGCGGCGCATGAAGGATGAGGATTGGCTTCTTCAGCCTCCCAACAGCATCCTTAATGCGGTGCGCACGCGTGTCCTCGACAAATTGCTTTCTGATAAGGAACGTGCGCCCTGCGAGATCGACGTCGGCCTCACCGTTCTTGTCGATCTCCTCGAGGCTCGCTCCGAAGTTCTTCAACACGTGGCCGACATCAGCCGGCGCGCCGACGGTGGCTACGGCGCGCACTTCCGGAATTTCCCCGGCGACGGCGAGGACCGCTGCGCCGCCGAGCGAGTGGCCGATCAGCACCGCGGGTGCCTGATAGTGGTGGCGTAAATAGTTCGCGGCTGAAAGAAGGTCGGCAACGTTGGAGGAGAAATTCGTCGAAGCGAATTCGCCTTCGCTCGATCCCAGCCCCGTGAAATCAAAACGCAGGACAGCGATGCCTTCACGCGCAAGCTCCGCCCCAATCTGGCGTGCCGCCGCCAGATCCTTGGAACAGGTGAAGCAATGGGCAAAAAGCGCGTAGGCGCGCAATGGCCTATTTGGCAGATCGAGGCGGGCGCTAAGCGTCGCGCCGGAATGCCCGGAAAATTGGAGCCGTTGCGTATTGAATGCCATGGTAACGACCCTCCGCTGCAGATAAGTATTTTACATCTGCAACGCCTACCGCCTAGGCGGAAGTCGTCATCGTTCGAATTCCTGGTCAGCGTAGCTCGCGGAGCGCAGCCGGTAGCGAGGGAAACTGCCCGAGTGTTTCCGAGGAGCCCGGCGTATCCGCAAGGCACCTCGGAGTTGCTTTAGGTCGCGAAAGTCTCCGGCCGTTTACTCGGCCGCGGACCGCCGGGGTAGGACCCAGTTGGGGCGCGGGAAGTGGCAGGTGTAGCCGTTGGGGTAGCGCTCCAGGTAATCCTGGTGCTCCGGCTCCGCCTCCCAGAAGTCTCCCACCGGCTCGACTTCGGTCACGACCTTGCCCGGCCATAGGCCAGAGGCCTCGACGTCTACAATCGTCTCCTGGGCAATCCGCTTCTGCTCGTCGTCGACATAGTAGATCGCCGAGCGGTAGGAGGTCCCGATGTCGTTTCCCTGTTGGTTCTTCGTAGTCGGATCGTGGATCTGGAAGAACAGCTCCAGGATCTGCCTGTAGCTGATCCTCTCGGGATCGAAGATGATCTCGATGCCTTCGGCGTGCGTGCCGTGATTGCGGTAGGTCGCATTCGGCACGTCGCCGCCAGTGTAGCCCACGCGGGTCTCGATGACGCCGGGGAGCTTGCGGATCAGGTCCTGCATCCCCCAGAAGCACCCACCAGCCAAAACAGCTCTCTTGGTCATTCAGATATCCTCCACCTGGTTGAAATAGCCGCCGTAGCCCTCGGCCTCCATTTCCTCGCGCGGAATGAACCGCAGTGCGGCGGAATTGATGCAGTAACGCAGGCCGCCCCGATCCTGAGGGCCGTCGGGAAACACATGGCCGAGATGGCTGTCACCATGAGCCGAGCGGACCTCGGTGCGGATCATGCCATGCGAGTTGTCCCTGAGTTCGTTGACGTTTGCCGGTACGATCGGCTTGGTGAAGCTCGGCCAGCCGCAGCCCGAATCGAACTTGTCGGCCGAGGCGAACAGCGGTTCGCCTGAAACGATGTCGACATAGATTCCCGGTCTCTTGTTGTCGGTGTACTCCCCGGTGAAGGGGCGTTCGGTGCCATTCTGCTGGGTCACCCGATACTGTTCGGGCGTAAGCTTGCTGACCGCTTCGTCGGTCTTTCTATAGGTCATTGCCCTTGTCTCCGTTGCTGGACTTGTTGCCTGAATATGGCGAGCGGTCCTGAGGATTCCCAATATCGGATGTGCATAGATTCCATAGCCGCACTACGCTCGCACCGGCTCACGACCAGTTGCGCCGAGCCGCCAGCTGCGCGATCTTGCGGATCTCGAGCGGCGTGCCGGAGCCGGAGACCGTCACGAATACGAGTTCGCGCGCCAGGGAAATCCCTTCCACCGGGCGGGTAACGATGCCCTGCACGACGATGGACCGCTCGGGCATGATGCAGATCGCACGGCCCTCGGCGACGACCTGCTGGACCCAGTCCTCGCGGTCGGCACTGAAGCGCGGCTGCATGACCGCGTCATGGTCCATCAGGTGCTCGGTGATCTCGGTGTGAAACTCGCAGGCCAGCCGGTCGACATAGGGATAGGCGGCGATCGCCTCGGTGCTGACGACATCCTTGCCTGCCAGTGGATGGCTCTCCGCGCAGGCGAGGAGGAACGGCTCGCGAAAGAGCGGCACGACGTTGAGCTTGGGGTTGGAGCGGGGAGCCCGCGGTAGGATACAGGCGTGGTACTTGCCCGAAAGCACTTCGTTCGCGCCTTCGCCGGCCAATAGCTGATGCATGTTGATCTTCACCGAAGGAAGCTCGCCAAGCGCGTCGTCAAAGAATGCGGCAAATGCGGCAGGGCCGATGGTTGGAGCGACAGCGATATCGAGAATACGACGCCGGCCGAGCACCGTGCTTTCGGAATGCTCGCGCACGTTTCTAAGCGCGAGCTCAATGCGCATGAACTCGGCCTGAACGTCCCGGCCGAGCGCGGTCAGACGGCTGTCCTTGCCGTCGCGATAGATCAGCGGACTGCCCAAGTCTTCCTCGAGGCGCTGGATTGCCCGCGTGAGACTGGGCTGCGAAACCCCGCTTCGACGCGCGGCTTCGGTGAAATTCAATGTTTCGGCCAGATTGAGAAAGTACCTGACCTGATTGATGTCCATGGATTGGTCTCGCTTGGCTTGGGTTGAGCGGCCATGAAGATCTCGGCAAGCGAGACACTGGCAGCTGCCGGACACCGGTTGTCACTCCGGCGCCGTTTGAATGCAAGGGCAGCCGGAAGGCGTGGGAAAGCGCGGGCCTTCGCAGATGAACTGCGGGTGGGCCGGTCCGCGCTTCCTCAGGGGGCCGGCGCGTGGTCGGGTGATTCCCCACACTTACGCTCCAACCATCTCCGTTTCATGCGGCACGATCGGCCGGACGGCCGGATCGGGTGAATGCTCGGCCAGGGATTTCTCGGCTTCCAGGGCCGCCATGCTTCCCATGCCTGCAGCGGTGATTGCCTGACGGAATACCGAGTCGATGACATCGCCCGCAGCCAGCACCCCGGGAACGGTAGTTTTCGTCGACCAGGAGCCGACCTTGATGTAGCCGGCGTCATCCATGTCGAGCTGGCCGCGAAACAAAGCGGTCGCTGGATCGTGTCCGATCGCGACGAAAAGGCCGTGCGTGGTTAGCTCCTTCACGTCGTCTGTGTTCACCTCACGGATCCGCATGCCCGTCACCGACTTCCTCGGCTCCTGCTCGCCTATAACCTCGTCGATGACGTGGTTCCAGATAACCTCGACGTTCGGTTTTGCCAGCAGGCGGTCCTGTAGGATTGGCTCCGCACGGAAACGATCACGGCGATGGACGACTGTGACCTTGGAGGCAAGATTCGATAGGTAAAGCGCTTCCTGTACCGCTGTGTTGCCGCCGCCGCCGACGACCACCTCCTTGTTGCGATAGAAAAATCCGTCACAGGTCGCGCAGGCCGAGACACCGAATCCATTGAATGTCCGTTCCGAGGGAAGGCCAAGCCAGCGGGCCTGGGCTCCCGTTGCGATGATGAGCGCATCGGCGATGTACGCGTCGCCGGAGTCACCCTCGAGACGGAACGGGCGGTCGGAGAGGTCGACGGAGGTGATGATATCGTACACCACCTCGGTGCCGACATTCTCCGCCTGCTCTCGCATCTGCTCCATGAGCCAGGGTCCCTGAACGGGTTCGGCGAAGCCCGGATAGTTCTCGACATCCGTGGTGATGGTGAGCTGGCCGCCTGCCTGCAGGCCGGTTACGAGGAGCGGCTTTAGGTTTGCACGAGCAGCGTAGATGGCGGCCGTGTAGCCAGCCGGTCCGGCCCCAATGATCAGGACCCTAGTGCGATGCGTGTTCATAAGGCGCTCTCCTTCTGCGTCACGGTCCGTAAGGCGGCCGTCGCGCTGACGCTTGGTTCATTAGTCGTACTGCCGTCGCGCGATGACGTCGATCTCGTTGCGGGAAATGCCGACATCCTCGAGCAGGTGATTGTTCAATTGCGTAAACGTCCGGAGGGTCCGGCGATAGCGTTGGTGGGCGCGAATTTTCGAAAGTATATGGATCAAATACATGGTGCGTCCTCATGTTGCGCTTTTTGTGCTGTTACGAAATCAATACAGATCGGTCTTGTTCCGTTAACAAGTATACAGATCTGTATCGTTCTTCAATGGCGTGCGGGAAAATCTCCGCCGCCGTGTCTGATTTGCGAAGTTTCGGGGACTCGCTTGTTCTCATAACCTTTTGTTTCTTATAGCGTAATATTCTTGAAGGCGGATGACCGGAGTTCTTCACAATCTCGTGCGCGGAGATCGCGGCATAACATCCTCAGTCTTGCATCAGGTCTTGAGTGTCGCTATTTATCGAAACTGATCTGTTTCAAACGATTTGAGGATGCGATGCGTCGTTCAGAAATCCGCGGCCATTTGCTCGACACAGCCCTCCGGCTTTTCAACCAGCACGGCTATAAAGCGACGGGCATCGATCTGATCATCGCCGAGGCGGGCGTGGCCAAGACGACGCTGTACCGGCACTTTGAGACCAAGGAAGACCTGATTCTGGCCGCGCTCGAGAGGCGCGACGAGGAAGATCGCCTTGCCATGCGTGCCTTTGTCGAGCAGCGTACGAGCGACCCCGTCGAACGCCTTCTGGCGACGTTCGATTTCCTCGAAACCACGGTCCGGGACAAGCAGTTCCGCGGCTGCATGTTCATGAGCGCGGCGGGAGAGCACAAGGACACGGTCGATCCCGTGTTTCGCGCTTCCTTGATGCACAAGCGCTTGGCGCTCGCCTATTTGGAGGAACTCGCCCATGCGGCGCGGTTTGCCGAGCCGAAGCGGATCGCGGCCGAGATTAACCTCCTACACGAGGGGGCGGTCGCCGTTGCGCAAATCACCCGCGTCGCCGAGCCCACGCGGCAAGCCAAATGTATTGCGCAGCAATTGCTCGCGGCGGCAGAACGGTTGACGCCGCCGACCCGGGGAGGGGATGGCGGTAATCGAATGCACGGTGAAACTTGATCCCCGAACGCCCGCCGCGCCGTCGCCGATGGTGCACGGCTCACGCGGATCTCTTCCTGGGCGACCGGTCTGGCCCGGGCCCGCTCCGGTCTTCCGCGAAGGTTCACCGGCCTCACCCTGAGAGCGATCTCGAGTATTGGCTGCTACCGATCTCGAGTATAGCCGTAGGGGACAACAAACTTATCGCGGCAGCGTCGACTCAGAACAGCGCATAGTCCGACAGCTCGATTGTGACGGCGTTAAAATCGCGGTCGATGGGTGCCATCCGGCTTGAGTGCGTACACGCCACGGCGACTCGAGTATTTCAGCCCGTCTACGTCGACGTAATCAGAAATGAAGTGCGCGGCGGGCGTGTCCGCCCACACATCAACCGTATAATCGTGACGGCGCAGCAATCCAGCGCCGCGATCAAAGCCATACTCGCCCAGATCTCCGAGCCGGCGGCGACGCGGACAATGCCCGATATCCTCGTGAGAAACTCGCTCATTCAGCAAACGGCCTCGCGTACTGCTCCAGCCTATCCTGACTTCATTTTCCTGTCGGCCTGGAATTCTTGATCCCCAGCGCGGTCGGCCGGTAACTGTTCATTCTTGCCGAAATTCGGTGGCAGAAGTCCGTGCCTGGCTGCCTCTCTTTGATAGTTCATTTTTTTGGAAGCGGCGGCAGCCCGCGCTTTCGACGAAACAGCCAGAAAGCGCGGGGCGACATCATCCGGTTGTCCCTGTCAGCGATCAAGCATCCTTCCATAGAAGCGGTCGAGGCGCGAACCCGAGTTCAGCCTTCGCCCGGCCATTGGAGGCACCGGTCAGGCGGGTGTGGTAGTAGACCGCTTCCTCTCCCGCCGTCCTCAGCGCGTCCTCCGCGCTCACGCGCTGAGGCTCCGGCGCATCGACCCACCGGGCGAAGGCCGGCAGCCATTCGGCGACGGGGAGGGGATCGTCATCGACGACATTGTAGGTACCCGGCTCGGCCGTCACCGAGGCGACCGTAGCGGCGATAGCGTCGTCGATGTGCACGAAGGACCAGACGCCATTACCGTCGCCGACGATCGCCGATTTGCCCTTGCGTGCCTGATCCGCAATGGCGCCGTCCGGCCGGTACCAGGTGCCGGGACCGTAGAAGAAGCCGTAACGGAGGACGACGCCATCGAGAGGCGAGGCGAGCACCCGGTCCTCATAGGCGCCGATCGTGCGCGTGCTCTCGCCGATCTCGCCGGGTGCGTCGTATCTCAGCCTCGCGGTCTCGTCCGCGAGCCCTCCTGCGAGCGTCTCGAGGTAGAAGCCGCGAGACTGCATGATGTAGCGGCGGACTCCCAGCTTTTCTGCCGCGGCGAGGAGATTGGTGCCTCCCTCGCGGTGAAGGCGCGTATCGTTGGGCATCGCCTTGATTATGTCGGCAGGGTTGGCCGGAAGCCAGGTGAGCTGATCGATCACCACGTCCGGCGCTGCCGCCTCGATCGCGCGATGGACCGCCTCACGGTCAAAGGCATCGGCGAAGGACACCTCGGCCCCGAGCTCGCGCAGACGATCCGGCCCCTGACCCGGACGCGTCATGCCGATGACCTGATGGCCAAGCGTCGCGAGCGCCCGTACAAGCGGCAGGCCGACGGCGCCAGTGGCACCTGCGATAAAGATCTTCATAGCGGACTCCCTGGTTCGGCGCTTTGCCCGTCCTAGTTTTCGAGCGCAGCCTGCGGCGTCCTGCGGAAACTGATCGCCAGGCGATTGTAGGTGTTCATCAGGCCGATCGCGATCGTCAGATCGACCAGTTCGCGCTCCTCGAACACGGCATGCGCGGCCTTGTAAGCTTCGTCCGGCACGTTGGTCTCGGCCACGCGTGTCACCGTTTCGGCCCAGGCGAGGGCTGCCCGCTCACGCTCGTCGAAGAGATTTCCGGCTTCCGCCCATGCCTGCACCAGCGCGATTTTCTCGACCTTCTGCCCTTTTTTCAGAAGGTCGCGGGTGTGCATGTCGAGGCAGTAGGCGCAGTTGTTGATCTGCGAGATCCGAAGATAGACCAGATCGACCAGCTCCGAGGGGAGGCTGCTCTGCATGATGTAGCCGTAGACTCCGCCAAGCGCTTTGACGCCGGCTGGCGCGATCTGGTTGTAGTCGAGACGTTTGCTCACTTGGTTGATTCCTTAAAGTTGTTTGTCGACGAACGTCGGTTCACTCGATGTTGGTGGTCAGTTCCTTTTCGTCGCTGTCGGCGACGAAGACTGCGAGCAGCTTTGCGG
Source organism: Sinorhizobium meliloti (assembly GCF_017876815.1). Classification (NCBI taxonomy): domain Bacteria; kingdom Pseudomonadati; phylum Pseudomonadota; class Alphaproteobacteria; order Hyphomicrobiales; family Rhizobiaceae; genus Ensifer; species Ensifer meliloti. The sequence goes on from NZ_JAGIOS010000003.1 coordinate 85,936, forward strand.
GCTTGGTCTTGCTCGCGTTGCGGCTGATGAGGTGGTTGGCCGCCGGCGGCTCGTACCAGCTCTCGCCGGCTCGGTAGATCTGCGTCGGGCCGTCATTCACCTTCGACTCGATTTCTCCGGAGAGGACGTAGGCGAAGATGAAGGAAGAATCCGCGTGCCTGTGCGGGGCGGAGGTTCCGCCCGGCGGGTAATCGACGATGAGCGCGGTTAGCGTTTTGCCCGGAATGTTGGGTATCGCCCGCTCGAAATGGGGCGTGACAACGTCGCCGGGGTCATGCGCCGCGGCAGGCATCGCGCTGGCGATTGCGAGGGCGGCGCAGGTCGCGCTAATCAAAGATCGTATGGTCATGTGACGGTTCTCCTTTGCGTGTCGTCATGATGACGTTTCTTCCTTGCCCCCTAGAAATGACGGCTTTCTCGTTCTAGAAAAAGCTCCAAGAACCAGCAAAAATCGTGTACCAAGAGAGCATGAGCGAGCCGCTGAAACTGGAACTCGACCGGTCCGCGAAGACGCCGCTGACCGAGCAGATCCGCAAGGGCATCAGTACCGCGATCGAAAGCGGGGTGCTCGCTCCGGGCGCGCGGCTACCCTCCTGGCTGGACCTCGCGGCCCAGCTCGGCGTTGCCCGCGGCACAGTGCGTACGGCCTACGAGAAGCTCTCCGCCGGCCAGCTCATCGTCGCATCGCGCGCGGGCGGAACCCGCGTTGCGGATCGGCCGGCCGCCATCGCCCGGGTCGAGCAGCCACCCGATCCCGGCTCGTTCCTAGAGCGGTATCTGGAGATGACGGCGGGGCCGGCAATCTTTCAGATGGGTGTGCCGGCGCTGGAAACCTTTCCTGCGACACTCTTTGCCAGGATCCGCTCACAGGCAGTCCGCGCGGAATCGAGTGCTCCGGCGATCTATCCCGACCCGCGCGGCGAATTGGAGCTGCGGCGGGAGATCGCCGGCTATCTTGCCGTCGCGCGGGGCATCGAGTGTTCCCCATCCGAGGTCATCATCACCGGCGGATTCGCCAGCGGACTCAGACTGGCACTGCGCGTGCTCGCCCTCGAGGGGCGGAAAGCCTGGATGGAGGATCCCGGCTTCCCGTTCACCCGGCGCGGCCTGGAGCTCGCGCGATTGTCGCTCGCGTCGATTCCCACCGACGCCGATGGAATCGATGTCAGCCATGGCTTCCACCATGCCCCGGATGCAGGGCTGGTCGTCGTGACAGCGGGGCAGCAGGCGCCGCTGGGGCCCACCCTGTCGTTGGTACGCAGACTGCGCCTGCTCGACTGGGCGGCCCAGACGCACGCCTGGGTAATAGAGGACGACTATCTTAGTGAATTGCAGCTCAATGGCCGCGCGGCACCAGCGCTTGCCTCGCTTGATCGCGCCGGGCGCGTTGTCCACATTGGCTCCTTCAGCAAGACCATCAGCCCGGCGCTGCGGCTCGGCTTTCTCGTCGCGCCGCCTGCGCTGGCATCGCGTTTTGCGGAGGTCGCGGCCTGTCTTGCGCCGCCTCCTGGGCCGGCGGTACAGCTCGCAACCGCGGAATTCATACGCGATGGCCACTACATGCGGCATTTGAGGCGCACGAAGCGCGTCTACTCCGCCCAACGCGACGCCTTGCTGAAATGCCTTCCGTCGAATGCCGGGGAGGCGGTTGTCGCCGGTTTGGCCGTGCTGGTGCGCCTGCCAGACGGCGCGCCGGACGTTGCCATCGCACGGGAGACGCTGGCATTCGGGATGGCCCCGGCACCGCTCTCGGTCTGGTATACGTCACCGAATTCCGCTAAATCCGGCTTGCTTTTAGGGCTCGCCACAGCGCCGCAAAGGCAACTCGAGAGATCCTGCGATCGCCTTCTTGGGATCATAGAAGCTTCACGCGAGGGCTGGGGAGCAGCGTGAAGGCGCCGACTCTGAGCCCTTGTGATGGGATAGGTTGCCTCGCGCGCCTTCGTCACGTCGCGCAGGCGAACTCTCGACGCCTCGCGCTGGAGTGCTTTCGTAGTGGCACGTTCGCGCCGAGGCCTTCTGTTGGTGCGATAAGACGATTAACGAGCGGTGCAGGCTCTTTAGGCCGGGCGCGGCTCGGGCGTGGCCAGGAGCCCGACCTTGCTTTCTTCCGGTGGCAGCAAGGTGACTGGGCGAGTTTCCGCCATCGGTGGCCGGCGCATGCTCCCGTCCACCAGTTTCGCAGCGAGCTCCAGCCCGGAGCAGCCCCTGGTCGGCGACTGAAACAGTTGCGCCGCGCGCTTCGGCTGGAAGCATCGTCATTGGCGCGCTCCCGGCTCTGCATCGCCCGCAGACGCCTTCAGCACGCTCTCGGCGGCCGTCTTCAGGAACCGCTTTGACATCTGCTCGTCGTTGACAGCGCGCGAGAGGAGCACTGCGCCGACCATCGTCGACAGAATGGCCATGGCCTTGCCGTCCGGTTCCTCGCCGTCGGCCGCCCCAATCCACTCACTGAGCACCTCAAGATATTCCCTGATCCCGGCTTCGAAGGACGCCTTCACGTCGACGCCTTGCCTGGCAGCATCCGAGCCGAGCGCAACGACCGGGCAGCCGTCCATCTTCTCTTCTCGATGTGCCATGCTGAGATAGAACGCTACCACCGCGCCAAACGGGTCCTGCGGATTGGCCGCCGCGGCAGCGGACCATCGACGAAGGGCGCTCTCCAGGGCGCGCCTGGACGCCTGCGCCGCCAGATCGTCCTTGGAGTCGAACTGCTTGTAGAATCCACCTTGGGTCAGGCCGGCTCCCTTCATCAGATCCTTGAGCCCGATGCCATCGAAGCCGTGCTTTCGAAAAAGCCGGCTCGCCACATCGATGACCGCTTCGCGATTTGCCTCCGCCTGGGCTCGACTAACCCTCATGATCGACCTCCGATTAGATTTCACTTGACATCTATACCACGATTAGATTTAGATCGCAATCTAAATTCTTGAGGCGGCACCCGTCAACAAGGGTCATCTGACATGAAGCGCAAATTTCTTCCCGCATCGATCGGCCTCGTGGCTGCAGCCGGGGGCGCGGCGTTCGCGTTCGTTTTCGAGACGCCTGCAAGGGACGCGGAGTCCGCCGATCCGCGCCTCGCGCCACCGCTTGTAAGGGTGGCGGAAGCGACGAGACCGGAAAGAGCCGAGCGGGCCTTTACAGGTACGATCGCCGCCCGAGTGCAGAGCAATCTTGGTTTTCGCGTACCCGGCAAGATCGTTGAGCGACTGGTCGACGTCGGTCAGCAGGTCAAGGCAGGTCAAGTTCTGATGCGCATCGATGAAACCGATTTGCGTCTTGCGCTGACTGCCAAGCGTAACGCGGTTGCCGCGGCCCGCGCGGTCCTCGTTCAGGCAATCGCGGACGAGAGACGCTATGCCACTCTTGTCAAAGGCGGGGTGGCCGCTACTCCCCAACGTTACGAGCAGGCCAAGGCGGCGCTTGACACCGCCGCGGCACAACTAGCCGCCGCGGAAGCGGAAGCCAGAGTCGCAGAAAACGAAACGACCTACTCGCTGCTCGTTGCCGGTGCGGACGGAACGGTGGTCGCGACGCTCGGCGAAGCTGGACAGGTCGTCGCGGCGGGACAGGCGGTGGTTCAACTCGCGCATGCAGGCCCGCGCGAGGCCCTGGTAGCGCTTCCCGAAACCGTTCGTCCGGCGATCGGATCGGAAGCCGAAGCAAGTGTCTACGGAAGTGACGGGCGGCGCGGAAGAGCGCGCATGCGACAGATCTCAGATGCCGCCGATCCTCAGACCCGCACATACGAAGCTCGTTACGTGCTCGATGGCGACGCCGCCTCGGCACCGCTTGGTGCGACGGTCACGATCAGCATCCGCAACGGAGAAGGGCAGTCGGAGGTCGCCGTGCCGGTCGGCGCCGTGTTGAACGATGGCAGCCGCACCGGGGTTTGGGTTGTTGACCAAGCCTCTACCACCGCGCGCTTTGTTCCGATCGAGATCAAAAGGCTTGGTGAAGAAACTGCGTCTGTCACCGGGATCGAGCTCGGCGAGCAGGTCGTCGCCCTCGGGGCGCATCTCCTCAAAGATGGCGCGCCCGTCAGGACCGAGCTTCAGGCAGAGGTGTCCAACCGATGAGCTTCAATCTTTCCGCGCTCGCGGTTCGCGAACGAGCCGTCACGTTGTTCTTCATTGTTCTGCTGGCCGCCGCCGGCGTCTACGCCTTCATGAGTCTTGGGCGCGCGGAGGACCCCTCCTTTACCATCAAGACCCTGACGGTCACTACGGTATGGCCAGGCGCTACCGCGCGCGAAATGCAGGATCTTGTCGCGGAGCCGCTCGAAAAGCGCATCCAGGAACTGACCTGGTACGATCGCGTCGAGACGACGACAAGGCCGGGCTACGCCTTTCTGACCGTCACGCTGAAAGACAGCACGCCGCCCACGGCTGTCGAAGAGGAGTTCTATCAGGCGCGCAAGAAGTTGGGGGATGAAGCCCGCAACCTGCCTTCTGGTGTCTTCGGTCCCTTCGTCAACGACGAATATTCGGACGTGAGCTTCGCCCTTTATGCGCTAAAGGCCAAGGGTATGCCCATGCGCGAGCTTGTGCGGCAGGCGGAGGTGATCCGACAGGATCTTCTGCACGTGCCGGGCGTCAAAAAGATCAACATTCTGGGGGAGCGGCCGGAACAGATCTTTGTCGAGTTCTCCTATGCCAAGCTCGCAACCCTTGGCATTTCAGCGCAGGACATCGCTGCGGCTTTGCAAAGGCAAAACACCGTCACACCGGCAGGCTCGATCGACACGCGCGGGCCGCAGGTCTTTATCCGTTTCGATGGCGCCTACAACAGTGTGCAGGCAATTGCCGACACGCCAATCGTTGCTGCCGGACGCACGTTGAAACTGTCAGATTTCGCGGAGGTGCGGCGCGGTTATGAAGACCCCGCGACCTACATCATCCGCCATGAAGGCGAGCCCGCCATCATGCTGGGCGCAGTGATGCAGCAAGGCTGGAATGGGCTGGAACTCGGAAAGGCGCTCGAAGAAAGATCTGCCGCGATCGCACGGACGCTGCCGCTCGGTATGACGCTCGCCAAGGTCAGCGACCAAGCTGTCAACATCGACGCTGCGGTCGGCGAGTTCATGCTGAAATTCGCCATGGCGCTCGGGGTTGTGTTGCTCGTGAGCCTGCTCAGCCTCGGTTGGCGTGTCGGGATCGTCGTGGCGCTGGCCGTTCCGCTCACCCTTGCCGTAGTGTTCCTCATCATGTTGGAAACCGGCCGGTTCTTCGATCGCATCACGCTCGGCGCGTTGATCCTTGCGCTGGGCCTTCTTGTTGATGACGCCATCATCGCCATTGAGGTGATGGTGGTAAAGATGGAAGAGGGCATGGATCGCATCAAGGCGGCCGCCTATGCCTGGAGCCATACGGCAGCGCCCATGCTGTCCGGTACACTCGTGACCATCATCGGGCTGATGCCGGTTGGCTTTGCCAGATCAACCGCGGGCGAGTACGCCGGCAATATCTTCTGGGTCGTGGGCTTTGCGCTAATCGTTTCCTGGTTCGTCGCAGTCATCTTCACGCCCTACCTCGGCGTCAAGATGCTGCCGGCGATCAAGCCAGTCGAGGGCGGCCACCACGCCATCTACGACACCCCGAATTACCGGCGCCTGCGGAGTTTCATCAAGTTCGCCGTGCGCCACAAGTTCATCACATGTGCGGTCGTCGGCGTCGTCATGGCTCTTTCCGTCGTTGGCATGGGAGGGGTGAAACAGCAGTTCTTCCCGACGTCGGATCGTCCCGAGGTGCTGGTCGAAGTCCGCATGCCCGAAGGTACGAGTATCGAGACGACGACGGCCGCGGTCGAGAAGGTTGAAAGCTGGCTGCAGAACCAGCCCGAGGCAAAGATCGTCACCAGCTATATTGGGCAGGGCGCTCCCCGCTTCTTCTTCGCCATGGCGCCGGAATTGCCGAACCCCGCTTTCGCCAAGATCGTTGTGCTCACCCCTGACTCTCACGCGCGCGAGGCTTTGAAGCTGCGCCTTCGGGCTGCCGTCTCAGACGGGCTGGTTCCCGAAGCCTACGTCCGTGTCACGCAGCTTGTGTTCGGCCCGTATACCCCGTTTCCGGTCGAGTTTCGCATCATGGGGCCGGATCCTGCGCAATTGTACCAGATCTCCGAGAAAGCCCTCGAGATCATGAAAGGCGTCCCGGACGTCCGTCAGGCAAACCGCGACTGGGGCAATCGTACGCCTGTGCTTCGCTTTGTCCCCGACCAGGACCGGCTCAATCTGATTGGCCTTTCGCCGGCTGAGGCAGCCCAGCAGATGCAGTTGCTGCTGAGTGGCATTCGGCTGACGCAAGTGCGCGAGAACATCCGCAACGTGCCCGTCGTCGCACGCAGTGCTGGCGAGAGCCGCCTCGATCCGGCGAGGCTCGCCGACTTCTCGCTGATGAGCAGGGACGGCCGTCAGGTTCCGCTCGATCAGATCGGCCATTCCGAAATCCGGTTCGAGGAACCCATCCTGAAACGTCGCGATCGAACGCCAGTCATCACGATCCGATCGGACATCAACGAGGCGACGCAGCCCCCGGAGGTCTCGCAGCAGATCATGACGGCACTTCAGCCGTTGATAGCCTCGCTTCCCGTCGGATATCGCATCGAAATGGGGGGAAACATTGAGGAATCTCTCAAGGCCAATGTCGCGCTGGTCAAAATCTTCCCGGCCATGATTGCCGCCATGCTGATCGTCATCATCCTCCAGGTCCGCAGCCTGTCAACGATGACGATGGTCATGTTGACCGCGCCGCTCGGTCTTGCCGGGGTGGTTCCGGTGTTGCTCCTCTTCAATCAGCCCTTCGGCTTCAATGCCATTCTCGGATTGATAGGACTGGCGGGAATCCTGATGCGCAACACTTTGATTCTGACCGAACAGATCAAGGAGAACAAGGCGGCCGGCCTCCACGATTATCACGCCGTTATCGAGGCGACGGTGCAGCGGACTCGCCCGGTTATCCTGACCGCACTTGCCGCCGTCCTTGCCTTCGTTCCGCTTACCCATTCGGTGTTCTGGGGATCGATGGCCTATACGCTGATCGGCGGCACGGCGGTTGGCACGGTGATGATCCTACTTTTTCTTCCGGCACTGTACGCGGCATGGTTCAGGATCAAGCCGACTGCAGATGACACCCATGAGGAGCCGACCGAGGGGCCGGAATTGCGAATAGCAATGGCTGCCGAGTAGCGTCTGCCGCGGGCTTGCCGGCCTTGCCTGCGCGCGAGCTTGGCCAGCCTTACGACTTGCCGCTCGCAAATGCTTCACGGCGGGCCGTTCCGTTCATCCATTCTGGGGGCATCCATGGATTATCCGGTCCGACCGGGGGCAGATAGCGAAAACATGCGTGCACGCATCCAGGAGGTGGCGGAGGAGCACTTCCGTCGTGTAGGTCATCACAAGACGTCCGTAGCCGACATAGCCTCTGAACTCGGCATGAGCCGGGCGAACGTCTACCGTTTCTTCCCCTCCAGGGATGCAATCAAGGAATCCATCTGCAGGCGGGTCTTGGACAGTACCGCCGAGCTCGCCCTTACGATCGCACGCAGGAGCACGCCGCCCTCGGAGAAACTCGAGGAACTCCTGACCGCCGTTCACCATCACAACAAGACGAAACTGCTCCACGACAGGCAGATGCACGACCTGATCGTAGCCGCCATGCAGGAGAACCGGCCGGTCATCAAGGTGCATGCTGAGCAGATGATGACGATTCTCGAGGCAATCATCCGCGAGGGCTCGAAACGGGCCAGTTCGAGGTCGAAGATCCCGCCGAAGCGGGCTTGCCTGAGCAAATTCGTCCTAAAGTCTCTCGAAAGGTCGGGCTATGCCCGCTGACCAGCCGGATGCGGACCTAGCCGCCTCAGCATCTGACAGTCGGCTTAGGGTGGTGAACAGACGTCCAGAAGAAGATCCCCCGGCGTCCGCTAGGCGGGACGAAGCCGCCGTTCATTAGTGACGCCTGGTCAAGTCGATAGCCAGCATGTGAGGCATGCTTCCGTTTAATGCGACGACAAACACTGGGATCGTTCGCAATTTACGGGGCAGGGGACAAGGTGTATTCTTTCGCAGAACCGCGGTGGCGACGTTTGAGAAGGCACGAAATTCCTTTATGACTGCGTGCAAGCCGTCCCGGAGATACAGCGATGAGCCTGACGCGACGTCATATGCTGACCAGCACAATAGGAACAGTGGCATGTGCGGTTGCCCTGCTGACGCCGAAGCATACCCGGGGGACGGATGAGGTTGAGGACTTTCTCTTCCGTATAACTGGGCGGAAGGCAACCCCCTCGAATCGGCTTCGCCTCGTGATGCCGGCGGAATTCTCGACCGGGTATACGGTGCCCATGAGCATCTCGGTAGATAGTCCGATGACCGAGGCCGACCACGTCAAATCCGTCCGTGTATTCGCTCCGAAGAACCCGCTCGTCGAAGTGGCACAGTTCCATTTCGTCCCGGGGCGCAGCCTCCCCCGCGTCTCGACGCGCGTCCGGCTTGCTGCCCCGCAACATGTGGTGGCACTCGCTGAGATGAGCAACGGTAACCTGCTGACGGCGAAGGCCTGGGTGGCTGTCGCCACCAATGGCTGTCTCTGAAAGTTACGCAAGGAGGTAGGCGTGACCACTCCCATACCGCGTGTGATGGTTCCGGGCTCGGCGACAAAAAACGAAGTGTTCACGGTCAAGGCCATCATCCAGCACCAGATGGAGACGGGGCTGCGCACCGATTCCACGGGCAAGACGATCCCGCGGAAGATCATCAATCAGTTCGTCTGCCGTTACGGCGGAGTCGAGGTCTTCCGTACCGATCTGCACGAAGCCGTCTCGGCCAATCCGTTCCTTGAGTTCCAGTTGCTCGCGACGGGAAACGGTCTTCTTGAGTTCTCCTGGCGGGAGGACGGCGGCGCGACCTATTCGCTGTATCACGACATAGTGGTCACCTGACATGAAGCGGGAACGGGCGGCCGCGACCGTCTCGCGTGCGAAGGGCCTCGCAGCCGAAATCCGGTGGTTGCTCGGTATTTCGCTTTGCGCGATCCTCCTGTTTCCCGAAAGGTCCGCTCCTGCGGAAGTGAGCCAAGGCGCGCAGATCGCCGCGACCTGCGCGTCCTGTCACGACCCGACTGGCGGCGGGCTGGCCATCCCGCCGATTGCGGCATTGGACGAACGGGCTATCGTGAAAGCCATGCTCGCCTTTCGTGCAAGTGAAAGCCCCAGCCATGTGATGCATGCGGTCGCATTGTCGCTCAGTGACGACGAGCTGGCCGCGACAGCGCGCTATCTCGCTGACAGAGCCAAAGCCGGGAGGCAGCCGTGACGGATTGGACGCGTCGCCAGATCGGCGCCCTGGCCGGAGGAGCGCTGCTGGCGGTGGCTGCACCACACACTGTTCGCGGTCAGGGACGGGCTAAGGTTGTAGTGATCGGCGGCGGCATCGGCGGCGCAACGGTTGCCCGATACCTCGGCGACATGAAGTCAATTGACGTCACACTGATCGAACCGAACTCCACCCACGTCACCTGCTTCTTCAGCAGCCACTACCTTGCCGGTCTTCGCTCGCTCGCCTCCCTGACTTTCGGCCTGGAGACGCTGGCCGAAGGCCACGACATAACGATCATCCGCGACAGCGCCGTGGCGATCGACCCCGCCGGAAGGGCTGTCGAGCTTCGCGGCGGCACAAAGCTCTCCTATGACCGCCTCGTCGTCGCCCCGGGGATCGCCTTCAAGTTCGGCGAGATCGAGGGCTATGATGAGGACGCGGCAAAGATCATGCCGCATGCCTGGATTGCCGGACCCCAGAGTGAACTGCTGCGCCGGCAGCTCGAAAGCATGGACGACGGCGGTGTGTTCGTTATCGCTGCGCCTCCAAACCCGTTCCGCTGCCCGCCAGCCCCATATGAGCGGGCCTCGCTGGTCGCTTACTATTTCAAACAGTTCAAACCGAAATCGAAGATACTCATTCTCGACGCGAAGGATCAGTTTTCGGGTCAGGAACTGTTCCAGGATGCGTGGTCGCGTCACTATCCGGGCATAATTGAATGGCTACCTTCTCAGTTCACCGGGGCCATCAAAGCCGTAAATGTCGCGGCGCGATCGGTGGTCACAGAAGGCGAGACGTTCAGGGCGGCAGTCGCCAATATTATTCCTGCCCAGAAGGCGGGCCTCATCGGCGAGAAGGCAGGTCTTACGGACGCATCCGGCTGGTGCCCGGTCGATCCAGTGACGTTCGAGTCGACGTTGCAGCCCGGCATCCATGTCGTAGGCGACTCAATTATCGGCGGCGACATGCCGAAGTCTGCCTTTTCTGCCAACAGCCAGGCCAAAGCATGCGCTTTTGGCATTGCGGCTTCCCTCACGGGTTCGCCTCAGTTTCCGCCGCACCTGTTCAACTCGTGCTACACGTTTCTAGCGCCCGACGACGCTTTCACCAATGCCCTTACCTTCGCACCCGAGGGCGGAAGGATAAAAACCGTGAAAATGTTCATCAGCAAGGTGGGCGAGAGCGCTGAGGTCCGCCGCCGCACCGCCCTTCACGCCGTGGGCTGGTATTCCGCCTTCACTGCAGACGTGTTCGGCGGTGGCCCCTGATGGAATGCCTGGGGCTGCCGTTGGCCGCCGGGAGGATCGGCTGCGGGAATAGCACTGCGGCGGCAACCGACGAGATTGGAGCGGAACGCCAGAGGAGATTGGTGAGGATCGTCCGGCGAACCGCGCGGGCCACGTCGACGTCCAAGGCAACATCCAAACCCGCTGTCGGTAAGACGAGTGCGGTCTCTGCTAAAACATGCCGCCCCCTGCCAGTGCCAGTTCGGGTTCACGCAAGGATCGCCGTCGCCGCTCAATCGAGACAGCGGCCGTACTAGTACTTGCCCGGCTGCAGCACTGAACCGCTGTTGGACCAGGTAATGTATGCTTCGAGCGCCTTCATTGCCTCGGATTCGGGATCGATCTTCGCCCCTTGGTTCGGCTTCTCGATGCACCAGTTGATCATGTCGCGGAGGGTCGCGAACTTGGCCATCTGCGCCTGGAACTTCGGGAAGGATTGCGGGTGGGTGTCCGATGCCATCGGATGACACATCGCGCAAGCCATGCCGGTTTTCGAGAGGTCGTCGGCAACGCCCATCGCTTCGGCCGTTGCGGCGTCGCCATGAAAGAGGAGGTCTCCTTTTCTTACCTCCTCCATGAATGCTTCCTGGTAGAGCTTCAATTGCTCCGGCTTTACCGGATCTTTATGGGCGCTGCTCGGCCCCGCGAAAACGGCGGCAATGGCAATTCCCCCCACCAGGCTGAAGCGCCGCAGTGAACAGCGGATTTTCGAGTGGGTTGTCATGACCCTTCCTCCGCTAGTATGGCCACATGTTGTCGGCGATCCTTGGGCGAATAACCTCCGAAACATGCTTGTCATGGTCTTCGGGGGACTGCACGAAGACTTCCTTGCGCCCCCACATGATATATTCCGTTTCCAACTGGTCGTTGGCCGCCACGTCGATCTTGCTCCAGCCGACTCCATCATAGGGATCGCCGGGGTCGACACGGATCATCGGCTTGGTGAGCTTCGGCAAGCCTTCCGGCGCATAGGGCCACGGCCAGGACGTGGCTAGCATGCCGATCGAACGCAATGTGCCGATCTCGTTGTAGAGGACCTGGTGCACGTGACCATGAATGTTCGTGACCTTGGCATAGGGTTTCAGCACCTCATGGACTTCGCGCCAGTCACGCACCCAGAAGTTCCACGGTGGATAATATTCGTAGAGCGGATTGTGACTGAAGATGACCACGGGTCTTGCCTTATCCCAGTCGGCCAAGGTCTTTTCCATCCAGTCGAGCTGGTCCCGACCGACACCGGCCCATGGCCCGGCGACTGTACCGTCCAGCGTGGCCATGTGGCCCATGCGCTCCTCGGGCGTCATATTCTTTGCAGTCCAGTAGTCCGGTCCGCGGCTGACGGTATCGAGGCCGATGAAGCGCACGCCCTTGTGGTCGAAGGTCCAGTTGGGCTGCCCAAACAGTTCGCCCCATTTCTTGCCCATATCGAGATACCAGTCGTGCTCGCCTGGGATGTAGTGTTTCGGGATCGTGATCACCTTGAGTAGATCTACGCCGAGTTCAAGCTCTTCGATCTTTCCGAGCTGGGCGAGGTCACCACCGAAGATCAGGAAATCTGCAGGGGGATCCATCGCTTGGACTTCCTGCGCCGCACGCACGACTTTGTCGACGAAGCGTGTGTTAAGGGATCTGGGATAGAGATGGGTGTCGGAGATCCAGGCAAACTTGAACGGCGCCTCGGCGGCATTCGCGATATCGAGCGTGTTCAGCAGAGGCCACCATGCAAAGGCCTGGCCCACAGTTGCTGCGCCAAATACCAATGACCCGTGAATGAATGTGCGGCGGGTAATTTTCAATGAGTCGTCGGGCCGAACCCCTTCGGGTTGCAGCACGGAATGCATTTCGCGGCGAATGCGGTCAAGTTCGTCAGACATGACGGTTCTCCTCCCAGGAGGCCCGAAAGAAAAACTCGGCCCCACAGAGGCAGACATGGTGCGTAGGCCACGTCAGTTCTTTTCTTGTTTTTGTTGCGTAACTTTATCACACTACTTTTTCTTAAGCTCGATATCGAGCGTCGTGGCTTTTCCGCCTTCAACGCTGACGGACATTTCCGTTGGCCCGATGAAGGGCTGCACCGCAACGAGTTTATACTGTCCGGGAGGAACATCCGTTATCGAGTACTTTCCGTCGGGCCCGGTCACCGCGTAGTAGGGATTATCCACGACGAAAATCCATCCCTCCATCCAACCATGCGCGTCGCAGTCGATGCGCACTGTACCCGTCCGGGGTAATTCGACCGGTATGCGCTGCCCCTTGTTTGGAAGGGCCAGGTTAAAGGCGGTACGCTTGCCGTAATAGCCGTGCGTGTTATGAAGCACCGGGTCCGAGTTGACGACGTCGAGCGGTCCTGCGGCGATCACCTGCACCTGAGGTTCAAAACGGCATTTCTCGTTGTCGAGTTCAGGGGTCTTGCCAGGCGTCGGCCATTCTTTTCCGGATGCCACCTCGACAAGATAAATGACCGCACTCTCGACCGCTTGATTGGCACCCACGCGGATCAGCGGCTCATCCCGCGGCTCTCCGCAAACCTCAACATCTTTGGTCGGGATGATCTTCTTCATCGGGACATTGTCACGAAAGACGACGGTGCCCTCGATGGACCCGCCTCCGGTGACAGCGCTTACCTCATAGGAAAGCGCAGGGGGCGCGGTCATGATAACTGCAGCAGTAATCAGAAACTCAGAGAAGAAGCGGTGCTTTACCACAGCGAACCTCCCTTCCCTTGAAGGAAACGTTGTATTTTCCTTCAGAATGATTCTAATATCAAGGTCAAATCGCGATATCGGTAGGCTGGGCGGCAAGTTTGGAGACACGCCAGTGGGAAGCATCCGACCGCACCCTTTCCCTCGTATCCATTCCAAGGCTGAGACCAGCCCTCCGACGTCGCAAGACATCGGTTTGTAGCTCGCGCACAGCGACAATGTCGGCTCGCGGTAAGGAGGCACGACATGGAGGGGCGGAACGATCCGCATCGGGCTGCGACTTTCCACCGGGCGTTTTTTTATGGCCTCGTTTGCGCTGCGGTATTCGTCACCATGCCGGCTTTCGCTGCTTCGCCGGCGACTGTTGGTGGCCCATTCAATCTCATCGCACCCGATGGGGCCGTGGTGACCGATGCGAGGTTTCGCGGTAAATGGATGCTGGTCTTCTTCGGCTACACCTATTGTCCCGATCTCTGTCCGACGACGCTGAGCGAGATCGCTATCGCACTCGACAGGCTTGGCCCCGAGGCGGCGAAGGTGCAGCCGATCTTCATCACCGTCGATCCCGAACGTGATACGCCTGAGGTAATGGGGCAATATACTGGCGCCATCGACCGGCGAATCTTGGGATTGACTGGCGATAAGCAGCAGATCGCCGCGGTGTCGCACAAATACGGCGCTTATAGCGAACGCCATCCACCGGATCCGGGCACCGGCGACTATGTCGTCGATCATAGTACTTACATCTACATCATGAATCCCAGCGGCAAGTTCGTTCGCGGCCTGCAGGCCGGCACGCCCGGTGATGCTATGGCCGACGCGCTGCGGCGTCTGATGCGGCAGAACGGCGAGTGATGGCCACGCTGACGGTGCGTGCGGATACGGGGAAGGCCATGCCTGAACATTTGTCGCATTCCAAAAGGTTCGGGACGGCGCAATATGATCACTTCTTCGCCGACGCTATGGCGCAAATCCATGCCGAGCAGCGCTATCGTGTGTTCGCAGACCTCGAACGGATGGCCGGCGATTTTCCCCGCGCACTCTGGCATGGACCGAGCGGGTCGCAGGAAGTTATCATTTGGTGTTCGAACGACTATCTGGGCATGGGGCAGCACCCCAGCGTGATCGCCGCCATGACTGAAGCCGCGAAGCGTCTGGGAACAGGCGCGGGGGGCACGCGCAATATATCCGGAACCACTCATCCGCTGCTCGAGTTGGAGATCGAACTCGCGGATCTTCATCACAAGGAAGCGGCGCTGGTTTTCACCTCAGGATATGTCTCAAACCAGACAGGCATCTCCACGATTGCAAAGCTGGTCCCCGATTGTGTCATCCTCTCGGATGCGCTCAACCATAATTCGATGATCGAGGGTATTCGGCAGTCGGGCTGCGAAAAGCGGATCTTCCGTCACAATGATCACCGCCACCTCGAGGAATTGCTGAGGACGGTGGGGCGGGGGCGGCCGAAATTGATCGTATTCGAAAGCCTCTATTCGATGGATGGCGATATCGCTCCGATTCGCCGCATCTGCGATCTTGCCAAATATTACGGGGCCATGACTTACCTCGATGAGGTCCATGCCGTCGGCATGTACGGCCCGCGCGGTGGCGGCATCGCTGAACGAGACCGTGTCATGCACCGGATCGATGTTATCGAAGGAACGCTTGCCAAGGCCTTCGGCTGCCTTGGTGGCTACATAGCGGGAACCGTCACCCTCATCGATGCGGTTCGCTCCTACGCGCCGGGGTTCATATTCACCACGGCTTTACCGCCACCAATTTGTGCCGCGGCCACCGCCGCGATCCGCCATCTGAAGGTGTCTCACTCTGAGCGATGCGCTCATCAGGACCGCGTTCAGCGGGTAAAGGCAGAGCTAAACGGGGCGAGGCTGCCGGTCATGGCCAGTGGCAGTCACATTGTTCCCCTGCGCGTCGGCGATCCCGCGAAGTGCAAGGCAGCGAGCGATATGCTGCTCGAGGCTCATCGTATCTACATCCAGCCGATCAACTATCCTACCGTGGCGAGGGGAACCGAGCGGCTGCGCATCACGCCCTCTCCGTGCCACGACGACATCATGATCAGTCAACTCGTGGCCGCGCTCAGCGAGGTCTGGGATGAACTCGGGCTGCCACGCGGAAGTGCCGCCTAGCGGCGGAAATAAGAGACACCGCGTGAGCCTTAAAACAACGACTGCGTCAATTGCAAAGCGTTATTGCGTCCTTTGGTCATCCGCTCAGATGCGCGACGCAAAATAGGGAGGGAGATATGACGGCCAAGGAGATCAGGCTCGCTTTCCGGGCGCGCGATAGCATGCTGCATGGGATCGAGACGCTTGCACGCGCCGTCGCTGTCACGCTTGGCCCCCGGGGTCGAAACGTCGCCATCAACCGCTCCTTCGGCACAAAAATAACTAAGGACGGCGTGACGGTAGCAAGAGAAATCGAACTCGAGGACAAGTTCGAGGACATGGGCGTTCAGTTGCTCAGGCAGGTCGCCATCAAAACCTCGTATCAGGCGGGCGACGGAACGACCACCGCGGTGGTCCTCGCCGACGCAATTCTCAGGGGCGGTGTCCGAGCGGTCACTGCTGGCATGAACCCGATGGACCTGAAGCGCGGGGTTGATCGTGCCGTCGAGGCAGTCGTCGCGGAGTTGAAACAAAATGCTAGATCTGTCGCTTCAAATGTCGAGATCGCGCAGGTCGCCACGATTTCGGCCAACGGAGATCGGGAGATCGGCCAGATCATCGCCGATGCGATGGCGGAGGTCGGCAAAAACGGCGTGATCATGATCGAGGAAGGGAGATCGCTCGAAACTGAAAGCGAAGTCATCACCGGGATCCAGTTCGACCGCAGCTACATCTCTCCCTATTTCGTCACCAACCGAGACAAAATGCGGGTGGAAATGGAAGAGGCACTCATTCTCGTTTGCGAGACGAAGCTGTCGAGCCTTAGCCAAATTTTGCCGCTTCTGGAAAAGGTCGTAGAGGCTGACAAGCCGCTTCTCATCATCGCCGAGGACTTCGAGGCTGAAGTCAGGGCGGCGCTTGTTGTCAACAGGCTCCGTGGCGGCCTCAAAGTGGCTGCTGTCAAGGCGCCGGCCTATGGCGAGCTCCGCAAGGCGATCCTGCAAGACATAGCACTGCTCACCGGCGGAACGGTTATCTCGGAGGAGCTAGGTCTTAAGCTCGAGAGCATATCGCTCGACCGCCTCGGACGGGCCCGGAAGGTTAGAGTCGACAAACAAAATACCACGATCGCGGAAGGAGGCGGGTCAAGCGTGGAAATCGCTGGGCGGATCGCTGCGATCGGGGCGCAGCTCGAGCTAACTACGTCCGACTTTGATCGGGAAAAACTTCAGGAGCGGCTGGCACGGCTCTCCGCCGGGATTGCTGTGATCCGCGTCGGCGGCGCGACCGAGTCGGCGGTCAGGGAGAAGAAGGACCGCATCCGCAACGCCATGCACGCCACCCGTGCCGCCGTAGAGGAGGGCATCCTGCCGGGCGGTGGGGTCGCGCTGCTGCGCGCAAGCAAGGCGATCCGGACTTTGAAGGTCGGGAACCTCGACCAGCAGGCCGGCATCAATATCGTCAAGGAAGCCGTAATGTGGCCGGCGAAGCAGATTGCGTCCAATGCGGGCGAGGAGGGCTCGGTCGTGGCCGCTAGAATTCTCCAAAACGATGACTACGGCTGGGGTTACGATGCGCAGGCTGGAACCTTTCGCGATCTTTTGGCGGCAGGTATTGTCGATCCCGCCAAAGTCGTGCGCACGGCGCTCCAAGGTGCCGCCTCCGTGGCCGGCCTCATGATCATGACGGAAGCGATGTTAGCCGAGGTGCCCGGCCCGCCGCCGCCTGAGCTTCCCGGCCATCATGACCATGAGGATAATCTCGACATTGATTTCTAGCTCATCCCGCCGGTTCAGAGTGGTAGAGCTCTTCCGTGACAAATAGGAGGCGAGAGACGTTCTCGGCGCCCGCCATGGAGTAAGCTCGATGGCTAAACCGGTCCAGTCTGCAGTCCTCTCGCGACGCGCCCTGCAACGGCGCGACATTTCCAACCAGACGATGGCTGCTAGATGTAGCTGTACTCGACCGGCCGTGGCAGAGAAGCTGGATGCGGTGGCGGATGATCGGGATCATCTCGCGGCGACAGCCCTAGAGGGGCCAATGGGCGACGCCGCTATGCGCAGCAATATCGGCCGCATCACCGGTTATCGGCGGTCCAAATCGTTATGGCGAAGCGCGATGCGCGCCGATCCCGCTCGCATCGTTCTCACGGCTCGCGTTCAGGAAGGTCGAAGTTGAGCTGCAACATTCGCGCTATGTTTATCAGAATCGTCTCACAGACTTTCTCTTGATTAGGATCGAGATATTTGACAGTCCAGTTTGCCCCGTTCTCCTTGGTTTCGAGCCGCTGAATCACAAAATCGGTGACGTGCTCGCAGCCCGGTTCCTTATGAAGATCCGCGAGGATCAATTCCTTAAGCTCCGAAGCTTCCTTTGTATGTCTTTGCATGGCCGCTCTCCTTCCGGATGACAACTTTCGACGCATCGCTCAACTCCATAGTCGCGATCTACGTCATGGCTAGACATGGTACTGTTTTGGCTTTATTTTTAAAAGTTGCCCCTCGTTCTCATCAGGTGGCTTCTATGACGATGCGCGAGTTGATGAGCGGGTTACTGGCGCATCGAGAAGTCGAACCAGGGCGAAAAGATCGATCCCGTGATGGAGGCGATGAAGGCGCTCGAGACGTACATCACCTGATCGAACACCGGCTCGGAGTTGGTGCCACGCAAATACCAGCGTAGGGGGCACCGCCTGCAGGGAGCGCGCCGCGAGTCCGCGATCGGGATGCCGGAGGATGGGGCTGAAGCAGTCGTGCGGCCGAGGAACCGCGCGGGGAGGTCTATGCGTTGGCAGAGACTGGGATGGAGCTGCGCGGCAACTTTGCGAACGTTGACCTGGATGCGCTGGTCGACCACCGGGTCGTGCGGACCTGGCTCTATTTCGGCATGTTCTGGCTGATGGTGACGCCATCCGTTGGCGTTTTGATATCGAGCACCTTCAACTATCCCGACTATCTCGGCTCGGGGAACCTCGAGCTCACCTTCGGCCGGCTGCGCCCGGTCCACGTCAACGGTGTTATCTTCGGCGCCTTCTCGACGCTTTTCATAGGCCTTTGCTACTATCTCGTGCCGCGTCTGTCGGGGGTGCGGGTGATATGGTCAGAGTGGTCGGTTCTTCTCGCATGGGTCTGGAACATCGCAACACTTGCCGGTTTGGTCGGCTTGCTGATCGGCGACAGTGACGGTTTGGAAGCCGGAGAGCTTCCGCTATACGCTAAAGTCGCATTCTTCATCGTGGTGGGTGTTGCTACCGCGCAGTTCCTGATCACGATCAGTCGAAGGCTCGAGCCAGCGATCTATGTCGCGCTGTGGTACCTGATCGCCACTTTCGTGTGGACGACGATGAACTTCGTGCTTGGAAGCTTCATCCTGCCATACACGATCTCGGGCATCAACAGCGCCGCCTTCCATGGCCTCTATCTCCACTACATCGTTGGGCTGTGGCTAACGCCCGCAGGCTACGTGATCATCTACTATTTCCTGCCGGTCAGCGCGCGAAATCCGCTCTATGCCCATAAGCTCTCGCTGGTAGGCTTCTGGTCCCTGGCATTGTTCTACCCGTTCGTCGGCATCCACCATTACCTCTACAGCCCGATCGCCGACTGGGCCGAGACCTTGGCCGTCGTCACGTCGATGCTGCTGATCATTCCGGTGTGGACGGTGCTGGTGAACTTCTTCGGCACCATGATGGGCAAGTGGCATGAGTTCGGCAGAAACCTGCCGGCGAAGTTCCTGATCATGGGCTCGCTCATGTATCTCGTCGGCTGCTTCCAAGGCTCGACCGAGGCGCTGCGGCAGGTGCAGCAGCCGACCCATTTCACCGATTTCGTCATCTCGCATTCGCATCTTACCGTATTCGGCACCTTCGTCGTCTGGGCGATGGGGGGCCTCGTCTATACTTGGCCGCGGCTGTTCGGGCGCGAACTCTGGTCATTCAAGCTCGGCAACTGGTCGTTCTGGCTGATCACAGTCGGCATTGCGACCATGGGCCTGGTTCTCACAGCGGGCGGCCTGCAGCAGGGTTACCAATGGATGAATGGCGTCGAATGGCTCGACTCCCTCGTCTGGGTGAAGCCCTACTGGCTGGCGCGGACCCTGGCAGGTATCAGCATGGATATCGGCATTTCGCTGCTGGTGGTGAATCTGATGTTGACTGCGCTGACCAGCCCGGCGGCTGAGGCGCGACGCGTCGGCAGGCCGGAGGGGCCTATCCAGGCCCCGGCGGGAGGGCTCGCACGGTGAACGTTCGCTTCTTCGCGCTGTTCGCCGGCGTCTTCTGCATCACCCTTGCGGTGATCACGCAGGGCGTGCTGCCCTTCGTGGAGCCGTCCTCGCGAACTACGCGCGTGACCTCGGTGGTGCGCACGGATTTCGGCCAGCTGAAATGGATGGTTTCAGAGGCGACGGACTACACCGAGCAGCAGCTTCGCGGCCGCAATATCTATCTGCGCGAAGGCTGCTGGTACTGCCATTCCCAATTCGTGCGGCCAGTGACCGGCGAGATCCGCCGCTGGGGACCGGTGAGCGAGGCCGGCGAATACGCCTATGACGTGCCGCACCTGTTTGGCACACGCCGGATCGGACCAGACCTGACGCGCGTCGGCCTGAAATACAGCGACGAATGGCACCTGGCGCACTTCTACGATCCGCGGATGCTGGTGCCGGACTCGATAATGGCGCCGTATCGCGGCCTCTTCCACGAGCCCGATGCAGCTGTCCGTATCGTTGACGACGGCGCTGGCAATCGGACCCTGGAAAGGACAGAGGTCACCGAGGGCATGTTCGACTTCGACAGCCAGCAGGCGATCCAGCTGACGCCGAATGCATCCGGGTTGCTGTTCGTGCCGCTGAAGGCGCGCGATAGAAAGCCGATCATCCTGACGCCGAACGACGAATACGCAGGCGAAACCGTCAGCATCGCGACGGAAACGGAATCGGTGGCGGCGCTCATTTCTTACCTCCAGAAGCTCGGCACGAACCGAGGTAAATGGCGCGATCTTTTCGAGCCGCAAAGCCTGGAGGTCATGGATGCGACGATGCCGCGCTCCGAGGAATGGATTGCTTATGGCAAGGAAGTCTATGAGCGCCGCTGCATCGGTTGCCACGGTGCCAAGGGCGACGGCAATGGGCCGGCCGCCACCTTCATGTATAACCAGCGGCCTAGGGATTTCACGTCCGCAGTCTTCAAGTTCAGGTTGACAAAGGAGCCCCTGCCCACGGACGGCGACATGCTGCGCACCATTACTCGCGGCATCCGCGGCACGGCAATGCCCCCTTGGTACGACCTGCCGCTCAACGATCGGCTGGCGGTGATCCAGTACATCAAGTATGAGCTAGCGGTTGACCGTTCCAATCCCGCCAATCCTTACGCTTTCTTCGTCGAGGAACCGCCTGGCCCACCCTTGTATATCGGGCGGCCGCCGATCCCGTCCCAGACGATGCTGGACCGTGGCAAGGAGATTTGGCAGGTGGCGAAATGCTGGGAGTGCCATGGCCAA
Source organism: Sinorhizobium meliloti (assembly GCF_017876815.1). Lineage (NCBI taxonomy): Bacteria > Pseudomonadati > Pseudomonadota > Alphaproteobacteria > Hyphomicrobiales > Rhizobiaceae > Ensifer > Ensifer meliloti. Next base: position 106,864 of record NZ_JAGIOS010000003.1, read on the forward strand.
GGCGGCAAGGGAGACGGCGAGAAGGCTGCCGGCCTCAAGGATGATCTCGGGTTCGTCAGCGTGCCGGCCGACCTCACCAGCGGCCAATTCAAGTCTGGCCCGGCCGTCGAAGACATCTTCCGGACGATAACTACGGGCCTTAGCGGCACGCCGATGCCGTCCTACCGGAATGCATTTCCGGACGAGGACCGGTGGGCGCTTTCCTATTTCGTGGTAGCGCTTTCCGCCTATAAAGACCCGCTCTCGCTGCAGCCGCTCCCGATCGATAAGGAGGCCCGCGCGGCGCTGAACGATCTGGAACTGGTCGCTGACAAGCCTGAGCGAGCGTATGTACCCGATCCGTCGGTGCCAGCGTCCGGCCCGCCAGCGCCGCCTGCCGAAGAACAGGCACCCGCCGGAGGTTAGCGCATGCTCGGTTTTGAAGTTACCGGACCCTATGTGGGCGCCATGCTGATGAGCCTGGCGGCCCTGTTCTTGTTCATCTGGGGCGTCCTGTCAGGCGCGTTGAGCGGCACCGACAAAGCCGCCAACGGGTTTTTTGAAAGGGAAATGGAAAATGAGCGATCTGCAGAGCAGCGATCCGGAGAGCCCGAGGCATCCGGAACTGGAGGTGCGTCAAAGCTCGCACCCTGAACTGGAGGACTATGCCGGCGGCCTGATACAGGCGCGTGTGGGGTTCATTCCGCTATGGCTTCTCGTCGTCTACATGCTGCTGTTCGGCTGGGGCCTGTATTACATGTATGTCTATTGGGGCGGGCTCGGCCCCGGCCGTCTGTTCTAGAAGACTGTCGCAAGGACCGTTAAGGCAGGAGTGATGGAGATGTTGGTAGCCAAAATTCTCCTTGGGGTCGCCGCATTGAACCTCCTTTTCCTGGCCTTCGAGGTGGCGATAAACGTGCTTCGTCTTTATTTCGGCTGACATAGGAGCAGCGGATGCTACAGGACACCGTCTTCAAGCTCGCTGACGCCGGCTTGCCGCAGATGCTTGGGTTCCTCATCTATGGCGGCTGCACCGTCGGCTTTATCATCTATCTTTTCTATCTTGTGCGGCAATAGCGGCGCAGCGAAAACGCCAATGTTCTACTACCTCGTGATCTTCGCCGCTGGATTTGCAGGCAGCTTTCATTGCATCGGCATGTGCGGCGGCTTTGCCTGCGCGTTGGGCCGCGATCAGCGAGGCGGAGGCGCAACCCTCCTTCGCCACCTGCTCTATAATACCGGCCGATTGACAACCTATTGCTTTCTGGGCGGGCTCGCCGGTGCGGTCGGTCAGGTCATCTGCACCACGCAAGGTGTAGCGGCGGCGCCGCTCTTTAACGGCTCCCTCGACATCGCCCAACGAATTCTCGCGATCGTCGCTGGCCTGCTCATGATTGCCATGGCGTTGCAGTTCTTCGGCTTGTTGCAGGTCTTTCATCGCCTTGCGATCGGATTTGGCGGCAGCACATTTGCTTTGTCCCTGCGCAGTCTGGTGACGGCCCGGAGTAGCGCCGCGCCGCTCGCCTTTGGCGTTTTCAACGGCTTCCTGCCATGTCCCCTGGTTTATGCCTTCGCCGCCCAGGCGGCGAGCACCGCCGGAGCGCTTCCCGGGTTCCTCGTCATGGCTTGGTTCGGATTGGGAACCTTCCCCGCGATGCTGATGATGGGCGGCGTTGGCCGGATACTCGGGCCAGCCGGGCGGCGGCGCGGCGTGCGGCTGGCTGGTGGCTTTATTCTTTTTCTCGGTCTCATCACGCTCGGCCGTGGTCTCCTGCCTTCTCACGCGCATATCGGCCTTGCCTGGCTGGGCGGACATTCCACATGACTGCGCATGATCATATCCTCTGTAGCCATTGTTCGCTGCCCGTTGGCGTGCGCCCAATGGAGCGCAGGCTCGACGGTGAGGCTTGCACGTTCTGCTGCTACGGCTGTTGCATCGCCTTTCAGGTGAAGAGCGGCAGACACGAAGAATGGGAAGCCGCCTGGCTTCTGATCCAGCTTGGCGTGGGTGGCTTTCTCTCCATGAACATCATGATGTTCAGCCTCCTCCTCTATTCGGACGCATTCACCGGGGTCGATGCGGGCGTGCTGCCGTGGATTCACTTTTTGCTCTGGATCTTCGCGACGCCGGCGGTGGTGCTTCTCGGCGGACCCTATCTGCGCGAAATGTGGCTCAATGGCATGCAGGGACGAGTGACATCGTCGGCACTCATCGTGCTTGGCGTCGCTGCCGCTTACCTCTACTCGGCGTTTGCCGTGTTCGAGGGCAGCACGCATGTCTATTTCGACACCGCCGTGATGGTGCTGATGCTATTTACCGTTGGCCGCTATCTCGAGGCTGTTGGCCGCGCAAGGGCGGCGCGCGACCTCGAACCTCTTCTGGCCGCAGAAAGCGAGAGCGCGACCGTGGTCGATGGCGCGGCAGAGATCCGCGGTCCGGTGCGGGAGGTGTCGGCCGGCATGCTGGTGCGGGTTCGGCCAGGCGAGCGCATTCCGGTCGACGGCGTGGTTGTCGAGGGGGAATCGAACACCGATGAAGCCGTGATTACCGGAGAAAGCCGGCAAGTGACAAAGGGCGCCGGCTCCAAGGTGATTGCCGGCAGCATCAATATCGACGGCCCGCTTCTGATCCAAAGCAGCGCTGACGGAACCGCAACCCGCTGGGCGAGGATTTGCCGGTCGGTGCGCGAAGCGCTCGGCCGTCGCAGCCCAACCCAGCGCCTTGCCGATCGCGTCGTCGGCGTGTCCGTGCCGCTCGTCCTTGCCCTCGGCGGTCTGACGATCGTTTACTGGGCGCAGTCATTGCCGTTCGATCGGGCGTTGCTAATTGGCCTCTCGGTACTGGTGGTTGCCTGTCCTTGTGCCGTCGGCCTCGCTGCTCCGATGGCGACATCACTCGGCATCGGCCGGCTGGCGCGGCACGGCTGCCTCGTCCGCGATCCCGGCGTACTCGAGACCCTCGCACGTGTACGGTTACTCGCCTTCGACAAGACCGGCACTCTGACGGCGGGCAAAGCACGTCTAGTCGGCGTCTACGGCGAGGAGGTCGGCTTTGACCAAGTGCTGGCGCGCGCCGCCGGTCTGGAGCGCCTTTCCGAGCATGGTCTGGCGCAGGCCATCACGGCAGCCGCCGCTCAGCGGGACATCACGCCGCTCGTCACCAGCGATGTTCGGACGGTTCCCGGCCGTGGCATCCGCGGCAGCGCCGAAGGCCGGCCCGTGGCGGCAGGGAACGGCAGATTGATGAATGATCTGGGCTGGCCGCTTCCCCCGTCGCTGGCCGAGCGTGCGCGGTCGTTGGAGGCGAGCGGTCATTCGGTGGTCTATGTGGGTTGGGGCGAGCGGGTTCACGCCGTGCTGTCGCTCGACGACTCACCGCTTCCCGAGGCGCAGGCCGCGATCGCGGCGCTGCGCAAGCGCGGGCTCGACGCCACGCTGTTGACCGGCGACCTGGCGCAAGCGGCGGAGCGGATCGCGGCCTTGGTTGGGATCAAGGACGTCCAAGCCGGCCTTTCGCCGGAGGCCAAACGGCTGGCGCTGGATCGGCTCCGCCATGACCACGTTTCGGTGGCGATGGTCGGCGATGGGCTGAATGACGGACCGGTCCTGGCCGCCGCAGATATCGGTATCGCCGTCGGCTCCGCCACAGATCTCGCCCGCGAGACTGCAGGGCTCGTGCTGCCTGCGGATGGATTTTGGATGCTGCCCTGGATCGTCGACGTGGCCCGCGCGGTCCGCAGGACCATCTTGGCCAACCTTATGTGGGCGTTCGGCTACAACCTCGTCGCGCTGACGTTCGCAGCATTCGGACTTCTGCAGCCAATCCTTGCGGCGGCGGTCATGGCCGGCTCGAGCATCCTCGTTGTGGTGAATTCGCTGCGGCTGGAGCGGCTGCCCGATCCTGTTCCAGCGCTCATGCCGGCGCAACGATCCGACATCAATGTGGAGCGCACACACAACGTAAGCGGCATTTCCGCGATGGCCGGGCCGGCCGTCGGGCATGACCTTGCCACCCGTGGTCCGCTCGATCCTTAAAGCCCACGACTTCTCATGCAAGACGATCATACCTCTGTCACTCGTGGGGCTACGGACTGGGGGACAGCTTGTCAGTTCTGGCCAGGCGTACAACCGCAGGCGCGGCTCGCCGATGCATTCTCTATGCAGGCACCGCAAGAGAGGCAGACGATAACCCGAGTAATGGATTGGATTGGCAAAATCCGCCGGTGAACATCGCCTGTCCAACTCACTTGCTCGCTGCCCGCGCCGACTGTCGTATGCGCGCTCTGGCAAACAAAGCGGCCTGAGCAATTGATTGCAAGGACGTGCGAACAGCACCGCCTTGGTGACGGTCAGCGCTCTCGTTGCGACCGGTTGTGTCGCGCAGCTACGAGCCACTTGAATCTCGGCATGGACAATGGACTGACGCTGGATCAGATCGCGGGTGCCATCTGAATGGCCCGCTTGGGGGCGAGATAGGACATGCCCAGAGTTGTCGCCGGACGGCAGCTTTCGGTGGGAAGCGGTCGTCGCCAAGCTGGTCCCCGAATGACGTATCTGGGCTGCATTCCGGACCGACAGATTCTTGCTCGGCGATGAGGTTCGCGACGTTCAACTGCGATCGGTGTGGTGAACTGACCGAAGCTGGAACTGATTACCCCGCTACATTGTATATCGCGGCAAGGTCGCGTAAATCCCAGTTCCCGCCAGACAACACCGCACAGACTTTTTCATCCGGCTTGACGTCTATGATGCCCGCCAACAGTGCTCCGACGCCAATCGAGGCGGCTGGTTCAGCGATCAATTTCGCATCCTTGGCAAGAGCACGCATCCCGGCGATGATGTGCTCGTCTTCAACAAGAACAATCTCGTCCACATACTTTTCGATAATCGGATACGGGTTTTGACCCGGAACGCTTATCCTCAAGCCATCCGCAATGGTGTTCTTCAAGGGAAGCGATGTGCGCTCCTTGTTTATCCGGCTGTGAAAATACTTCGGTGTCAAGGCAGGCTCTGCCCCGATAACGCGCACCGATGTTTCGTTTCTTTTATGGCGGTAGCGATTCCTGAGATTAGGCCTCCGCCGCCTACGGGAACGATGATCGTATCTACATCGTCCAGGTCATGTAGTATTTCACACCCGTCGTTCCCTGACCGGCCATCACGATGGGGTCCTCAAAAGCGTGAACCGCCGCGTATTCGTTTTCTTCAGCGATTTCATACACCCTTTTCCATCTGGCGGCGGTGTCACCATCGAAAAGAATGACTTCTGCCCCGAGGGCTTTTGTATTTTCGATCTTGATTTTGGGCGTGGTGACCGGAAGCACCAATATCGCTTTTACGCCCAGCATCCTGGCGGCATAAGCAAGCCCTTGGGCATGATTGCCTGACGACGTCGCAATAATGCCGTTTGCGATCTCTTCTTTCGAGAGCGAGAGAGCCTTGTTCAGGGCGCCGCGAATTTTGAATGCGCCAGTAATCTGCAGGGTTTCCGGTTTGAGATATAGCCGACAACCAGCGGCTTTCTCTATTTTTTCTGCCCGCAATAACGGCGTGTGTCTGATGTGCGGTTCCCGTGGAATCGAAAATCGTGATTTCGTCATCACTTTCTCGTCCCGGCTTCCTTCCCAACAAGACCTCGCCGATTTCGCCATGGATGTCGTCTTTAGCGATGATGTTTTTGTTCAGCGGGTGCCAGGTTTCGCCCTTTTCTGTGCATTGCGAGATCGAGTCGACGATGATTTTCGCGTTCCTGAAGAGCTCCGGATCCAGCTCCTGTTTGCCGCGTTGATCTGTGCCGACTGCAACGATGTGTGTTCCGGGCTTCACCAAATCCGCTTCCACAAGCTCCCCTTTTCCCCGGGTCGTCGTAATCAAGATATCGGCCTGCTCAACCGCTTCCTTCTTGGAACTTGCGACGATGACGGGAATGCCGAATTCGCGTTGGATGTCCGTCTTGTATCTGGAAAGGCTTTCCGGGGTGCGGCTCCAGGCGTGAATCTTTTCGATCTTCATGATCTCGTTGACCGCACGGATTTGCATTCTCGCCTGATTACCTGTGCCGATCGATGCGACCGTCCTGGCGTTCTTTCTCGCCAGTGCTTTGACGGAGACGGCTCCAGACGCCCCCGTTCTGAGGCCAGTGATCAAGCTTCCATCCATGATGCAAATCAACGCACAGCTCCTGGCATCAAACAGGAGAATGGTGCCTATGCTATTGGGCACGCCATGTTCTGCCGGGTTGTTGGTGAACCCTCCAGAGTGCGCTTTCATGGAGATGATTTCATTGGCTTTGTAATAGCCAAGCTTGAAGTCGATTTCTCCACGGAGAGAGGGGTGATGTATCCCGATATAGTCAGGTTGTTACACCTGATCGCTGCTGAAGGCCTTGTAAGCCTCTTCCACCGCGCCGATGACTTCCGCCATACCGATTAGCCGCCTTACTTCATCCTTCTTGAGCAGCAGCGTTTTCATGAATGACCTCTCTATTTTTGGATTCATGGGATGCATCGGCACAGCACGCCTGTACCGCAATCACCATAGTGGGCGAGCGGGGAGACTAGTGGCCGCATTCGCCGCGAGCTGAAGCAGATTGCTTTGTATCGCATAGGGGCTTTGGCAGAGAGTTGCGGCAGGCGTCTTTCCGAGCTTAGGCGAAAATGTTGGAAGAGGCGCTTGCCGTCACTGGTCGCCATGCGAGGACCTCATTTAAAAATCAGCGACTTTACCCCAGGCGGATTTTCCGAAGCGGTCCGGATGGTAAGGGTGGGGATCGACGATCGGCTCGCTGCCGGTCACGATATCTGCGATCAAGTGGCCGGCGCCCGGACCGATACCGAAGCCGTGCCCGCTGAAGCCGGCGGCGAGGATGAAACCCGGTATTGCAGCGATTTCGCCTATGCCCGGCACCCCGTCCGGCGTGCTATCGATATAGCCTGCCCAGGCGGCGGTGATCCTGGTGTTCTTCAGAGCAGGCAGTAGGTCGAGCGCGCGCGAATGGGTGAGGCGAATGGTGGCGTTATCGACTGCCGGATCAAGGATGCGCATGCGCTCCATCGGTGTGGGGGCGTCCAGTCGCCAGCGGACCAAGGTCTCATGGCCGGAGCGGAAGCCCTCAAGCCCGCCCGGTGCCAGGCTGCGCCACCGTTTGACGAACATCGGCAGAAACTGCGGCGCGAACCTGAGTTGCTGCGGGGTCGGGTCGATGCGGCCGCGGCCGCTGATGGCGAGCGAATAGCCCCCATCGCTGCGGCGCGTCACCGAAACCGCCGCCGTATGCAGCGCATCCGGAAGGCTGGTCACGCCCGGTGAGACGGCAAGGATCGACGAGCGGATGGCGGCTTGTGGAAAGCGGATGCCAAGCTGGCGGCAGAAGGAGGACGCCCACGCACCGCCGGCAAGGATCGCCGTCTTCGTGCGGATGGCGCCATGCTCGGTGACGACACCGGAGAGACGGCCCCCTTCGGTCTCAATGCCGCGAGCAGCGCAGGATTGGTGGATGGTGCCGCCGAGCTCGAGGATCGCACGAGCCACCGCGGGTGCTGCACTTGCCGGATCGGCAGTGCCGTCGGTCGGCGAAAAGACCCCGCCCTTCCATGGCTTGCCGGTTGCGCGGCCGCGCTCGGTCGCCTGTGCGCTGTCGAGCATATGGGTGGTTACGCCGACGGTTCGGGCGAAGTCGCGCCAGCGTGCCCAGCCGGCCAGCTCCTCTTCGCTATTGCTGAGGTAGAACAGCCCGCAGCGGCGAAAGCCGGTGTCTCCGCCGTTTTCAGCGGCGAAGCGCTCCCAAAGATCGAGGCTCTTCGTCGCCATCGGCAACTCGCGGGCGTCGCGGTTCTGCTGGCGGCACCAACCCCAGTTGCGGCTCGATTGCTCCGCGCCGATCCTTCCTTTTTCTACAAGTGCCACCTTCAATCCACGGCGGGCAAGGTAATAGGCCGAGAACACGCCGATGATGCCGCCGCCGATCACGACGGCATCCGCGGCATCGGGCAGCTCACATGTTGTGTGGACGAATTTCAGCGGTGCGGGCATGGCGGGACCTCCGTTTCGGCGCAGTTTAGCGGCTTTGGCGCGGCGGCGTTGTCGGAGTACGGCCGGAGAGCAGCAGAAGATGCCGTCTTGCAGGAGCAATACCGCCCTTTTTGCTTCGGTTCACTACTCCAAACCAAATCGACACGCCTGTCGCATGTGTTAAGGTTGTCGCTGGGAAAGTCGCAGCACAATCTGCTGCGCCGTTGACCCACTTCAGCAAGGGGAAAGACGCGCCATGAAACTCGACCGGATCGACATCAAGATTCTGTACGAACTGCAGAAGAATGGCCGCATCACCAATGTCGAACTCGCTGAGCTGGTCAATCTCTCGCCGAGCCCCTGCCTGATGCGCGTGAAAAAGCTGCAGTCGGAGGGCTATATCGACGGCTATTCCGCGCAGATCAACGTCGGCAAGCTCGGACAGACCCTAACGGTCTTCACCGAGATCACTTTGAAGAACCACCGACAGATCGACTTCGCCCGCTTCCTTGCGGCAATCGAGAAGGTCGACCAGGTGATCGAATGCCATCTGGTGTCCGGCGGCTATGACTATCTCTTGAAGTTCGTCACGGCCGGCATCAACGAATACCAGACGATCATGGAGCGCCTCACCGACATGGACGTGGGCATCGACAAATATTTCAGCTTCGTTGTGCTGAAGTCGCCGATCGTCAAGGCGCACATGCCGCTGACCAGCCTGTTTCGGGTCTGATTCGTCTGAAATCTGCAATCCCGCCCCCGGGTGACACCCTCTGCCCGGCAGGGCAGAAGAGTGTATCACACCCTTTCCCGTTTCCGCGGTGCGATCAGATGGGAGCCTCTACCTCCGGCAATAGGCCCTGACCAATTCCGGATCCTGTTCGAGGCCATCGAGCCAGGAGGGATCGAGCTTCGGCACCGAGGAGAAGAGCAGCTGCGAATAGGGGTGGTGGGGCGCATTAATCTTGGCCGGAGTGATGTCCTCAACCTTTTTGCCGCCATACATCACGACGATCTCGTCGCAGATCGCCTCCACCAAGGAGAGGTCGTGGCTGATGAAGATGTAAGAAAGACCGAGCTCGCGCTGCAATTCCTTCAACAGCTCGATGACCGCGGCGGCGACGACCGTGTCGAGCGCCGAGGTAATCTCGTCGCAAAGGATCAGCTTCGGATCAGCGGCGAGCGCGCGGGCGAAGTTGACGCGCTGTTTCTGGCCGCCGGAAAGCTCGCCCGGCCGGCGATGACGCAGGTTGCGAGGCAGGCGCACCATGTCGAGCAGCTCGTCAATGCGGAGGCTGCGGGCCCTCGCATTCATCCCATGATAGAAGACGAGCGGCCGGTCGAGGATGTCCTCGACCGATTTCGCTGGGTTGAGGGCGGTGTCGGCATATTGAAAGACGATCTGCATTTCGCGCAGCTGGTCGCGCGTGCGCTCGCGGGCGCTGCGACCGAGTTCCTTGCCGTCGAAGACGATCTTGCCGACGGCGGCCGGCAATATGCCGGCAATGGCGCGGGCGAGCGTCGACTTGCCGCACCCCGACTCGCCGATGATACCGAGGTTGCGACCCTTTTCCACCTTTAGGCTCACATCTTCGACGGCGCGCACGAGCGGCAAGCCGTCGGTCTTGGACGCACCGTATCCCGCGACCAGGTTTTCGATCTTGAGCAGGGGAGCCGGTGCGCGTTCGGCTGCGTCGGCAGCCTCCCGTGGCTTTGGTTCAAAGGCCGAGAGCAGTTCGCGCGTATAGGGGTGCTTGGCGCTCGAAAGAATTTCCTCGGTGGTGCCGACCTCCTGTACTTCGCCGCCCTTCAAGACGACGATATGGTCGGCGATCTGAGCGACGACCGCGAGGTCATGCGAGACGTAGACGCCGGCGATGCCGCCCTTCTTCATCACGGACTTGAAGGCGCGTAGCACCTCGATCTGGGTCGTTACGTCTAGCGCCGTCGTTGGCTCGTCGAAGATGACGAGCTTCGGGTCGCTGATGAGGGCCATGGCGGCCGAAAGACGCTGCAGTTGTCCGCCGGAAACCTGGTGCGGATAACGGCTGCCGATCGTCTCGGGCTCGGGTAGCGACAACGCCCGGAAAAGTTCGACGGCGCGGGCACGCGCCTCGGCGGCAGCCATAAGTCCGTGAATACGGGTGACCTCGATCACCTGGTCCATGATCGTGGCGGCCGGGTTGAATGCGGCTGCAGCTGATTGCGGAACATACGTGACCTCGGTGCCGCGCACCTTGGCTCGCTGCTTTTCCGTCAACGTCACCAAGTCATTGCCGGCGACCAAGACGCTGCCGCCGGAGATGCGGCAGCCCGGGCGGGCATATCCCATCAGCGTCAGCGCTATCGTCGTCTTTCCCGAGCCGCTTTCGCCGATAAGAGCGACGATCTCGCCCTCGGCGACATCGAGGCTGACGCCCTTGATGATCTCTACACGGCGGCCGGTATCGGTGGTGGCTTCGACCTTCAAGTCACGGATTTCTACGAGGTTGCCCATTATTCGCTCCGATCGCGGATCTTCTGCGGCAGGTTGTCGATCAGGAGGTTCACGCTGATCGTGAGGCTTGCGATGGCAAACGACGGGAAGATTACCGCCGGTGCGCCGAAGGGAAGGCCGCCGATGTTTTCGCGCACCAATGCCCCCCAATCGGCATAGGGCGGCTGGACGCCGAGGCCGAGGAAGGAGAGGCCCGAGAGCAGCAGAACGATGAAGACGAAGCGGATGCCAAGGTCGGCAAGTACCGGGCCGATGATGTTCGGCAGGATCTCCGAACGGATGAGATAAAGCGTGCTCTCGCCGCGGATACGAGCCACGGTAATGAAATCCATCGCATTGATGTTGACAGCGAGCGCGCGGGCGAAGCGGTAGGCGCCCGGGATGTATATCACCGACAGCGTCAGGATCAGCACGGGAATGGAGGAGCCGACGGCGGCGACCACCACGAGACCGAAGAGCTTGCTCGGGATCGAATTGAGGGCGTCGAGAAGGCGGCTGAGCAAAGTGTCGAGCCAGCCGCCGGCGACCGCTGCAATCATGCCGAGGACCACGCCGCTGAAGCAGGCGATGGTGACTGCCGCAAGCGAGATGCCGACCGTGTAGCGGGCTCCCATCAGGATGCGTGAGAGCATGTCGCGGCCGAGGTAGTCGGATCCAAGCCAAAAGTCGCGGCTCATGGGGCCGAAGTAGTCGAGATCGACGATCTCCCCGACCGGATAGGGGATGATTAGCGGCGCGAAGATCGCGACGAGCGCCCAGCAAAGGATGATGGAAAGACCGACCATCCCGACAATATTGAAGCGATAGCCGAGCCGGGTTCCGGAAATCCGGGCAGACTTGGTCTCAGAGTGGGTCATTGTCATCGTAGCCTCGGATTGGAAAGGATGGCGATGATGTCGGCTGTCGTGATCAGGAGCAGGTAGCCGAGGCAGAAGACCATCGCGCAGCTCTGGATCAGCGGCAGATCGCGGGTGGAGACGGCATCGACCATCAGCTTGGCAATACCGGGATAATTGAAGATCGTTTCTACGATGATGACGCCGCCGAGCAGATACGAGAGCGAAAGTGCAACCGCATTGACAATCGGCCCCAGCGCGTTTGGCAGCGCATGGCGAAACACCATGCGCGACCGGGAGGCACCCTTGAGCAGCGCCATCTCCACGTAGGGCGTGTTGAGGGTCTCGATCACTGCTGCCCGGGTCATGCGGATCATTTGGGCCGAGATGACGAAGGTGAGCGTGATGACCGGCATTGCATAGACACGCAGGAGATCGGTCATCGACGTCACCTCATTGGCAAAGGAGAGTGCCGGCAGCCATTTCAGATAGACGGCGAAGACCAGCACGGCGGAAGTCGCTATCATGAATTCCGGCACGGAGATGACCCCGATGGTGAGCACCGTCACGATCCGGTCGTAAGGCGAACCGCGCAGCATCGCCGACGTAATCCCGAGGGTGAGTGCGATCGGCACAGAGAAGAGGGCGGTAACGCCGGCGAGCTGCAGTGTGTTGACGAAGCGCCCGCCAATCAGATCTTTGACCGGCATCTCGTTGGCATAGGATGTGCCGAGGTCGCCTTGCAGCAGACCGACGATCCAGCGCAGGAAACGGAAGATCGCCGGCTCGTCGAGGTGCATCGCCTTGCGCAGGCCTTCGACGGCCTCCGGCGTGGCGGCCTGGCCGAGCAGGATCGACGCGGTGTCCCCCGGCAGGAGCGTCGTCGCGAAGAAGACGGCGAAGGAGACGATCACCAAGGTGATCACGGCGATGAGCAATCTGCTCAGCACGAGGGATAGGACCCGGTTGTTCACGGCGCTCCCTTTCGGCTTTTCAAGACAGGTTTCGAATCAAAGTGCCGGGGGCGCAGCGATGCGGTTGCAGCCCCCCAGCCCAGTTGCTCAGTCAGGCCTCGAGCCAGACATATTCCGCAAAAGCATAACCCATCTGCCCGCCAAGCGGATTGGCTTCCAGGCCCTTAAGCTTGGCGGTGATCGCGTCGACATTGGAGATATAGGCCGGAATGATGGTGCCGGCTTCACTAGCGACCATCACCTGCATCTCATTATAGATCGCCTTGCGCCTCTCCTGGTCGAGCGAGCCACGCGCCTCTATCAGCATCTTATCGAACTTCTCCGACTTGTATTGGCTCTCGTTCCACGGAGCCTCCGAGGAGTAGAGCAGAGAGAACAGGATATCCGGCGTGGGGCGCGGGTTGATGTTGCCGAAGTGGACCGGCGCCTTCAGCCAGTAATTATCCCAGTAACCGTCTGCGGGAACGCGCTGGACATCGAGCTTCAATCCGATTTCGGCAGCGGAGGCCTGGATGATCATCGCCATATCGACCGCGGAGTTCGCTGCATCGGAGGCAACCACCGGGATCGACTGGCCTAGCATGCCGGCCTTCTCGAAGTGGAACTTCGCCTTCTCGGGGTCGAAGGCGCGCGGCTTCAGGTCGGGATTGTGATAGAAGTTGGCCGGGGATACCGGCTGGTCGTTGCCGACCTCACCTAGACCCCGAAGCGCCGACTTAACGATCTGCTCGCGGTTGACGAGATACTTCATGCCTTCGACGAAGTCGCGCTTGCTGCCGGGTTCCATGTCCAGCCGCATGTTGAGGTTGGTGTAGTTGCCGGAGGTCGTCTTCGAGAGGACGAAGCCGGCGCCCTGACTCTCGACCAGGCGCATGGAGCGCGGATTGATCGTGGCGGCGAGGTGGATGTCGCCGGACAAGAGCGCATTCACCCGGGAACTGTCGTCGCTGATCGCGAAGTACTCGAAAGAGTCCACGTTCGGTCCGGACTTCCAGTAGTTCTTGTTCTTGATGCCGACGGAGCGCACGCCAGGCTCGAAGACTTCTCTCACGAAAGCGCCGGTGCCGTTCCCTTTTGAGAAGTCGGTGGTGCCGTCGGCGACGATCATGAAGTGGTGCATCGAGAGGATCGTCGGCAGGTCGGCATTAGGGCTCGCAAGCGTGATTTCGACCGTCTGCTTGTCCACCGCCTTGAAGCCCGTCATCTGCGCGGCGATCTTGGCGACCTTTGAACCGACAGACGGGTCGAGGTGGCGCTTCAGCGAGAAGATCACGTCGTCGGCTGTTAGCGGCTTGCCATCATGGAAGGTGACGCCCTTCCTCAGCTTGACGGTCCAGGTCTTCGCATCCTTGGTTTCGATGGCTTCGGCCAGCTCCATCTGCGGCGTGCCGCCTTTATCGAGGAAGGCGAGGCGGTTATAGAAGGAGCAGCAGCGGACATAGTCGGTGGAGAGCGATGCCTTGGCCGGATCGAGCGTGTCGGCGGTGGAAGCCGACCACCCGGCCGCTCTGAGCGTACCGCCGGAGACCGGCGTTGCAGCAACCGCATTCCCGGCTCGGCCGAGCACCAGGCTGCCGGCGGAGAGGGCGGCACCGCCGGCCAGCATCATCTGCAGGAGCTCGCGGCGTGTCGCTCCGCGACGAATGGCCGTTTCGACCATAGCGTCGTCGGATCTGGTCCAGTTGGTGATCTTGTCGTTCATGTCATTCCCCTTTTCGTTTGTGGCGGCTGCCCGTCTTACGCGGGTTCGGACCCGATACGGTGAACTGGTCAGCCGCGTGCGACGACCACGGCATCGGCAAGAGCGGCCATGGAGGTGAAATGGTAATCGGGTGCGGTGAATTCGGCGGGCTCAATAGTGCCGCCATAGCCCTTCTGTGCGTGGCGACGCTCGATCCAACAGTTGGCCAACCCGAGCTTCCGGGAAATGCCGATATCGTGATATTGGCTCTGGGCGACATGCAGAATGTCGTCCTTTGAATTTCCTTCCGAGCCGACGAAATCGAAGACCTTCTCGAAGAAGACGGGGTCCGGTTTTTCAGTCCCGGTATCGTCGGCCGTAAATGCCGCGTAAAAAGGGTTGCCCAGCTGCTGGGCGAAGAGATCGAAGGCCCAGCGACGGGCATTGGTCATCGCCACGAGCCGGCAACTTTTGGCAAGCCGTGCCAGCGCCTCGGCGCTGTCGGCAAAACCTTTCCAGTTCTTCGTGGAGTCCCTGAAACGTTCTCCATATTTCGGTTCGGCTGGCAGGCCAAGCTTTGGCGCGATTTCAAGGTAGACCCGTACGAGGTCGTCTGGGAAGAGGTCGGCGTCCTTGGAATAGCGCGCTGCGCGGTAAAGGCTGAGCGCTTCCTCGCCATCGATCGCGACACCTGCCTCGGCGGCAATGCCGGCGAGACAGTCCTTGAGGCCACCTTCGAAGTCGATCAGGGTGCCGACGACGTCGAAAGTCATGTATTTGAACTCCTGAAGGCTCTTGCGCACGTCGATACCCCAGTTTTTCGGGCGCTCCCTCGGGAGCACGGCTTCGTGAAGAAGGTTATACTGTTCCCGGCGGCGGGTGATTTTCCCGCTCTTGGTAAAAGGGCTCGAATTTGCTCGGATCCGGTCCTTTTCCTCGACTCCAGTTTGGCACTTGTGCTGCACGGAAGTGGCCGAAAAGACATTCTGAAGCGGCACAAAATTCCGAATATGACGTTTTCGCGATATATCGCGCCCCGTCATGCGTCAGGTCTTCAGAGCCCGGCGAACGTCCGGGTCCTCCAGGGTCTCATCCAGTGATTGGCGGGTGCGCTCGATAATCGCGTCGATTTCCGTTTCGCTGCAGCAGAGAGGCGGCGCATAGCCGAGCACGCCATTGGCGAAGGCGCGGATGACGAGACCATTTTCCCAGGCACGGTCGAAGATGCGGCGCGCAGGTTCCGCGGCTGCCGGCAAAGGGGTCTTCTGCGCCTTGTCGACGACGAGTTCAATGGCCGCGAGCATGCCACGGCCGCGCACGTCGCCGACGAGCGGGTGATCCCTCAGGCTTCCGAGACCTTCCATCAGTCGGGCACCGGCCTTCACGCCGTTCTCCAAAAGACCGTTCTCGTAAAGCCTCAGCACCTCGAGGCCGACGGCGGCGCTGACCGGGTGGGCCGAATAGGTGTAGCCGTGGCCAACGGCGGAAGCGCCGGCACCGTCGGCTATCGTCTGGTAGATGTGGTCGGCCATGAAGACGGCACCCATCGGCACATAGCCGGAAGTGAGACCTTTGGCCGTGGTGATGAAGTCCGGCACGATCTCTTCTTCGGTCGAGGCAAAGAGCGGACCGGTGCGCCCGAAGCCGGTGATCACCTCGTCGGCCACGAAGAGGATGCCGAGGTCGCGGCAGAGCTCGCGCATCGCCTTCACCCAGCCCCTGGGCGGCACAAGCACGCCGCCCGACCCCTGGATAGGTTCGGCATAGAAGGCAGCAACGCGCTCGGGGCCGATTTCCTCGACCTTGCGCCTGAGGGCTGTGAGCGAGGCCGCGATGATCGCCTGCGGATCATCACCCACCGGATTGCGGTAGGCGTAGTGCGACGGAATTTTGTGCTGCCAGTCGAAGGGTATGCCGAAGCCGGTGTGGAAGGCGGGCAGCGCCGTCAGGCCCGCCCCGACGGTCGAGGAACCGTGGTAGCCTTGCTCGACCGAGATGAACTGGTCGCGCTGCGGCTCGCCCCGCGCAATCCAGTAGTAGCGGATGAAGCGGATCGTACTGTCGACGGCGTCGGAGCCGCCGAGCGTGAAATAAACATGATTTAAATTGCCCGGCGCGCGCTCTGCGAGTTCCGAGGCGAGGCGGATCGCCGGTTCCGAACCGAGGCCGAAATAGGCCGTCGCGTAGGACAGCTCGCGCATCTGCTTTGCCGCCGCCTCGACGATTGTCTCGTGGCCATAGCCGGCATTGACGCACCAGAGACCGGCAAAGCCGTCGATCAGTTGCTTGCCTGAAGCGTCGGTGACCGTCGCGCCTTTGGCCGAGGCAAGCACGCGCACGCCGAGCTTTTCGTGGCCGCGATAGGAGGCGACCGGATGGATGAGGTGGGCGCGATCGAGTTCGATGAGGGAGTTGCTGTACATCAAGAACCTCCGGATCAGCCGAGCGCCTGGTTGGCGAGGGCAAAGGTGTTAGCGATGGGATCGGCGGCGCGGCGGATCGGTGGCTTCATCATGGCGATGCCGCCGCCGACATGAGCGAGCCCCTGTTCGGCAAGCCATACGGAGAGGCCCGTGCCGGCGGTCGTATCGACGCGGAGGAACCGGCCCGGCCGTGCGGCGATGAAATGGGCGACGAGTGCCTTGGCATTATCGAGGTCGGCGGCGACCACGGGACCGATGACCTCGCCACGGCCGAAGGCACGCAGCGCGGCGAACCCGGTGACGCGGCCGTCGCGGCGAAGGACGGCGAATTCGCCCACCTTGGCGAGATAGGCAATCAACGCTCCACGGTCGGCGCCGAAGGCAAGGCGGTCGAGTTTGGCGATCGCTTCGACATCGGCGGTGCTCGCAGCCTCCGGTTCGGCCGCTGCGGCGATTTCTCCGACTACGCCCTGATGCTGCAGGACGGCGTCGCTCTCGCCAAAACCGAGCTTGTCATAGAGCGGCAGGCCTTCGGCCGTCGCCACCAGCCGGAGCGGCCGGTCGCCGGCGATCCGGAATGCGGCGTCCATCAGCTTGCGACCGAGGCCGCGACCGCGCACCGCCTCGTCGACGATGACCATGTTGATGGTCGCGCAGTCCCTTTTATATGGGGTGACAAGCACGGTGCCGACGACCCGCCCGTCCTCAACGGCGACGATACCTTCGCTCAAGGCGAGCGCCATCTGCCAGTCTTCCAGCCGATGCGGCCAACCGGCCTGCCGCGAGAGCCTGATGGCGGCTTCAAGATACTCGGGACCGAAGGCGGTGAGTTCGATCTCATTTGTCTGCATGGGGATGTCCTTCATTTCTGCTCTGAAGTCTGAAGGAGTGCCGGCCGGCAGTTCGTCTGAAGGCTGCGGTCCAAGCGAAATCTTATAGCTTTGCTCTCACGGACCGCCGCATCTTATGCTGCCAGGCAAGAACGGCAGCGAAAATCTGGGCGGCAATAAGCAGAGCGGCAGGCAAAGCTCGCAACCTTCTGCCAAAGCCGACTTTGGATACGATAGATTCTGCTTCTATTCTTGCGAAATCAGGTGAGCCGAGGAATGAGCTGGCGCCTATGATCTTACACGTAAACCCTGGTCCGCTCTTTCGAGGATAGTTCACATGTCGATCTTCCGTCCGAAATACATCACCTTCGATTGCTATGGCACGCTAACCAACTTCCAGATGGCGGAAGCGGCGCGCGACCTTTACAGCGAACAGCTCGACGAGGCGCGCATGGCGGAATTTATCAAGAATTTCGCTGCCTACCGCCTCGACGAGATCCTCGGCGACTGGAAGCCCTATGCGGAGGTGGTGCATAATTCGCTCGAACGGACCTGCAAGCGCAACGGCATTGAATTCCGCGAGGAAGCGGCGCGCATGGTCTATGAACGCGTCCCGACCTGGGGTCCGCACGCCGACGTACCGGCGGGGCTCGCCAGGGTCGCCAAGGAGATCCCGCTTGTCATCCTGTCCAACGCGATGAACTCGCAGATCATGTCGAATGTCGAGAAGCTCGGCGCTCCTTTCCACGCGGTCTATACCGCGGAACAGGCGCTGGCTTACAAGCCACGTTTCAAGGCGTTCGAATACATGCTCGACATGCTCGGCTGCGGTCCGGAGGATATTCTCCATTGTTCATCCTCCTTTCGCTATGACCTGATGTCGGCGCATGACCTCGGCATCAAGAACAAGGTCTGGGTGAATCGCGGCCATGAGCCGGCCAACCCCTATTACGGCTACGTGGAGATCGCCGACATTTCGGGGCTTCCTGGCGTCGTCGGTCTTTAGAGAGAGGCGTAGCGCCATGAAATTCCTGTCCTACTGGCACGACACCGCCCCGGCCTTTGCCGGGGCTGCTCAGGGTTCGGTCGAAGGCCATTTCGACGTCGCCGTGATCGGCGGCGGCTTCACCGGCCTCGCTGCTGCTCGGCAGCTCGCCAAGGCGGGCTCGAAGGTCGTCGTGCTGGAGGCGGAGAAGGTCGGCTGGGGCGCCTCCGGCCGCAATGGCGGACACCTCAACAACGGACTTGCGCATAGCTATCTGGCGGCCAAAGCGGAGCTCGGCAAGGAGCGGGCGATCGCGCTTTACAAGGCGCTCGACGACTCGATCGACACGATTGAGGCATTGATCGCGGAGGAGGGAATCGACTGCAGTCTCCGCCGCGCCGGCAAGCTGAAGCTCGCCTCCAAGCCTCAGCATTTCGAGACGATCGCACGCAACTTCGAAGCCGTGCACGCGGAGGTCGATCCCGACACGGCGCTACTTAGCGCAGACGACCTTAAGCAGGAACTCGGCGCGCCTTTCTTCGGCGCCATGCTCTCGAAGAAAAGCGCGATGATGCATATGGGCCGTTACGTCGTCGGTCTCGCCGAAGCGGCCACGCGTCACGGCGCCACGATCTTCGAGCAGGCAGCCGTCACTGAGCATCGACAGGAAGGCGGCGGTCGGCACGCGTTGAAGACCACGCGCGGCAACGTCACTGCGGATGCAGTGCTCGTCGCCACCGGCGCCTATACGCCTTCGGCCTTCGGCTATTTCCGCCGCAGGATCATCGCGGTCGGCAGCTTCATCATTGCCACCCGGCCGCTGACGGCGGAGGAGATCGAGGCGACGATGCCGGGCAACCGCACCTGCGTCACGTCGATGAACATCGGCAACTATTTCAGGCTCTCGCCAGACAGCCGGCTGATCTTCGGCGGCCGCGCCCGCTTCTCGGCGACGTCCGACCAACGCTCGGACGCGAAAAGCGGTGCGATCCTCAAGGCGAGTCTGGCCGAGATCTTTCCGCAGCTCGCCAAGGTCGACATCGATTATTGCTGGGGCGGTCTCGTCGACATGACCAAAGACCGCTTCCCCCGCGCCGGCTATCACGATGGAGTCTGGTACGCCATGGGCTATTCCGGCCATGGCGCACAGCTTTCGACTCATCTTGGGATGATCATTGCGGACGCGATCCTCGGCCGGCCGGACCGAAATCCACTGAAGGGTTTCGAGTGGCCGGCGGTGCCGGGCCATTTCGGCAAACCATGGTTTCTGCCGCTCGTGGGCATGTATTACAAGATGCTGGACAGGGTCGGGTAGACAGCGCAGGCTTATAAGGAAGGGCGCGGACCGGAAAGGTGCCGCGCCCTTCTTGCTTGGAGATTTAGCCTGAGCATGCTGCCTAAGGCGTGCAGCAGTCTTGCGGCGGCGACATGCGCAAGGACAAGGAACTGAAGCGCCTCGCATGCGCTTGAGGGCGGGATGAGGAATGGACGGTGGCTTTCCGCGCCCATAGCGCTCTAACCTGACAACCCGATCAAGTTTAGGGTCTTGGGTCGATCCGACCCAAGATCCTCGGGACCCTAGTCCAGCCCCCCGATGTGGAAGCTCTTCATCTCGAGATATTCTTCGATGCCGACCTGGGCGCCCTCGCGTCCGAGGCCGGATTGCTTGACGCCGCCGAAGGGCGCGACTTCGGTCGAGATGGCGCCGGTGTTAAGGCCGATCATGCCAAACTCCAGTGCTTCCGCCACCCGCCAGGAGCGCTTCAGGCCTTCGGTGTAGAAATAAGCGGCCAGCCCAAAGGGCGTGCCGTTGGCGATGGCGATCGCCTCGTCTTCGGTCTCGAAGCGGAAGAGCGGGGCAACGGGACCGAAGGTTTCCTCGCTGGCGAGCAGCATGTCCGTGGTGGCGCCGGTGAGCACAATCGGGGCCGTATATTGCCGGCCCCCCGGCACCGACCTGCCACGCGCCGCCAGCTTTGCGCCCTTGGCAATCGCGTCTTCGACGTGGCGGTCGATCTTGTCGATCGCAGCCTCATTGATCATCGGGCCAATTGCGATGCCGGGCTCCGTCCCCGGGCCTACCTTCATCGCGTTGACGCGGGCGCCGAGCTTCTCGGCGAAGGCGTCATAGACGCCGGCCTGCACGAGAATTCGGTTGGCGCAGACGCAGGTCTGCCCGCCATTGCGGAACTTCGACGCGATCGCGCCTTCCACCGCAAGATCGAGATTGGCGTCGTCGAAAACGATGAAGGGGGCATTGCCGCCGAGTTCGAGCGAGAGCCGCTTGACGCTGTCTGCAGCGCCGCGCATCAGCAGCGAACCGACGCGGGTCGAGCCGGTGAAGGAGATCTTGCGTACCGTCTCGTTCGTCATGAACTCGTTACCGATCGCCGTCGGCATGCCCGTGACGATATTGACGACGCCGGCCGGAATGCCGGCGCGCTCGGCGAGCACGCCGAGGGCGAGCGCCGAGAAGGGCGTGAACTCCGAGGGCTTGATGACCACCGTGCAGCCGGCGGCGAGCGCCGGGGCGACCTTCCGGGTGATCATCGCGTTGGGGAAATTCCACGGCGTGACGATGGCGCAGACGCCGACCGCTTCCTTCAGCACGACGATGCGGCGGTCCGACGTCGGGGAGGGAATGGTGTGGCCGCCGATGCGGCGGGATTCTTCCGCGAACCATTTGACAAAGGCGGCGCCGTAGCGGATCTCGCCACGCGCCTCCTCGAGCGGCTTGCCCTGTTCCATCGTCACGAGCACCGCCAGATCTTCGAGGTTTTCGATCATCAGCGCGTGCCAGCGCTCGAGCACGGCGGCGCGTTCGGCGTGGGTTTTCTTCTTCCAAGGTCCGAAGGAGGCATTGGCCGCTTCGATGGCCGCGCGGGTTTCGGCCGTTCCCATGTCGGGCACGGTGCCGAGAACGGCCTGGTTCGCAGGATCGATGACGTCGACGACCTCGCCCGAAGCTCCGGCGATCCACTCACCGCCGATCAGGCCCAATTGCCGGAAGAGTTCCTTGTCCTTCAATCTCATGTGTTTATCCCTCCTGTGTTTATCCCTCTTGCGATCAGTCGAGCGCGGCGAGCACTGCCGCGGTGATGGATCGGGTCCTGTCTTTTCCCGAAACGGTGCCGATGCCGCGGATGGTCGTGCGTTCGAGCGCGGCCATGATCATCCCCGCGGCCTCTCTTTCTCCAAGATGCTCGAGCATCATCGCGCCGGACCAGATGGCGGCGATGGGGTTGGCGATGCCGAGATGGGCGATATCCGGGGCCGAACCGTGCACCGGCTCGAACATGGAGGGGGCGCTTCTGTCCGGATTGATGTTGGCGGAAGCGGCAAAGCCCAAACCGCCCTGTATGGCGGCGCCGAGATCGGTGAGGATGTCTCCGAAGAGGTTCGAGGCGACAACGACATCGAGGCTTTCGGGCGCCATCACGACGCGCGCGGCCATGGCATCAATGTGATAGCTCGTCACCTCGACGTCCGGATACTCGGCAGCGAGCTGTCGCGTGACCTCATCCCAGAACACCATCGAGTGTTTCTGGGCGTTCGATTTGGTCACCGAGGCGAGCTTGCCGCGTCGCTGACGTGCCTGCTCGAAGGCGAAGCGCAGGATCCGTTCGACACCCGCGCGGGTGAAGATTGAGGTCTCGACCGCCACCTCGTCCGCCGTGCCCTGATGGACGCGACCGCCGGCGCCGGAATATTCGCCCTCGGTATTCTCGCGGACGCAGAGGATATCGAAGTCGCTCGCCTTCAGCGGTCCTTCGACGCCCGACAGCAGTCTATGCGGCCGGATATTCGCATATTGCACGAAGGCCTTGCGGATTGGCAGCAGCAGGCCGTGCAGCGAGATGGAATCCGGCACCTCCGCGGGCCAGCCGACAGAGCCGAGCAGGATGGCGTCGAAAGGGCGCAGCGCTTCGATGCCGTCCGCCGGCATCATCGCGCCGGTCTCCTTATAGAAGGCGCAGGACCAGGGAAAAGACGTACCGGTTAACGTGAAGCCGGAATGCCTGGCGACGGTGGAAAGGACCTGCCAGGCGGCATCCGTCACTTCCTGGCCGATCCCGTCGCCGGGGATGAGTGCGATCGAATAGGATTTCATTGCTTTCCCCTAGAGGCTGATGAGCACGCTCTTGCTCTTGCGGTTGGCGTGGTAAGCCTCGCGGCCAAGATCCCTGCCGATGCCGGAGCGCTTGTAGCCGCCGGTCGGCAGGATGTGGTCGCGAGAGCGGCTGTAGCGGTTGACCCAGACGGTTCCGGCCTGGAGTCTTCGCGTCAGCCCCAGGGCGCGCGACAGGTCGCGGGTGAAGAGGCCGGCGGCAAGGCCGTAGGTCGGGTGATCGGCGAGCGCGAGCGCCTCCTCTTCGTCGGCGAAGGTCTGCATGGTGAGCACCGGGCCGAAGATTTCCTCGGTAATCGCCGGCGAGGAGCTGTCGCGTACGGCCATCAGCGTCGGCTGATAGAAATAGCCCGGCGCATCCATTTGGGCGCCACCGAACAGGCATTCGCCGCCCGCCTCGACGGCCGCCTCGACGATGCCGTGGATGCGGTTCAACTGGCGCTTCGAGATGATGGGCGAGTATTCGCTCGTCTCGTCCCAGGTCGGGCCCGGCTTCGCAGCCTCCATGCGCGTGACGATCGCTTCGGCGAGGGGAGCGGCAATGCATTCTTCGACGATCAGCCGGGAGCCAGCGACGCAGGCCTGGCCGGCATTCGAAAGCATGCTCTGCGCGATCGCCGCCGCCGCGTTGTCGAGATCGGCATCGGCGAAGACCAGTTGTGGGCTTTTTCCCCCGAGTTCCAGCGTCATCGGCTTAATGCCGGTGCGGGCGACGTTGGCCATGATAGCGGTCCCCGCGCCGGTCGAGCCGGTGAAGCTCACCTTAGCGATATCCGGGTGTCCGGTCATGGCCGTGCCGGTGACGGGGCCGTCGCCCAGAACGACGTTGATGAGGCCGGCCGGCAGACCGGCCCGGATCGCGAGCTCCGCAAGGTAGACAGTCGAGAACGGCGTCATTTCCGAGGGTTTCAGCACCACCGCATTGCCTGCCGCGAGTGCGGGGCCGAGCTTCCAGGCGGCCATGGAAACGGGAAAGTTCCAGGGCGTGATGGCACCGACGACGCCATAGGGCTCGGTCATGATCATGCCGAGATTGCTGTCGTCGGTTGGCACGAGATCGCTTCCCTCCTTGTCGGCGAATTCGGCGAAGAAACGGATCTGTTCGGCGCTGACCGCAATGTCGCCGGCGACGAGATGACCAACGGGCCGGGTTGAGGAAAGCGCCTCGAGCTTGGCGAGGGTTTCCGCCTCGCTTTCGATCAGGTCTGCCCAGCGCTGCAGCACGACTGTTCGCTCGCGCGGCCGCACGCCGCTCCAGTTGCTCGCCTTGAGCGCCTTCTTGGCGGTTTCGACGGCGCGATCGACGAGCACCTCATCCGCAAGCGGGCAGCCTGCATAAGACTTGCCATCGGAGGGGCGATGCATGTCGATGATGCCTTCGGCCGGCACCAGCCGACCGTCGATGAAGTGGCCGACGGGCAGGGGAAGTGTGTCTGGATCAAAGCTGAGTGTCATCGCGTATCCTCGGTATCGGCTTGAACTCAAAGCTACTGGAGGAACGCGAGCAGCATGCATCGACTGGAGATGCCGGCACGGTGGAAAATTACGTTTTTGGCGGCACGACAACCAAATCTTCGGCAGTCATTATGGCGCCTGCCGTGCGACGCGTCGGCAAGGTGTGGGAGGCGATCCGAGGAGGGCGGCGGACAGACGTCAGATAGTCAAGCGGAGACGGCGCGGTCGGTGATGGCACGCCCGAGAACCAGAGAGCGTGCCATCTTCAGCATGAAGGTAGAGAGAATGCTCTTGCGCGACCTCTGAGGCGACCGGGTCGCGCGGCCTCGGCGTCACATCACGGTCACGTAGATCTTGCGGACCGTCTCGATTGTCTTCCAGATGCCGACGAAGCCCGGCTTCATGACGAAGCTGTCGCCGCTCTTGTAAACGACCGGCTTCCCGTTCTCCGGCGTGAGTTCGACGACTCCGGAAAGAATATGGCAGAACTCGAAGGTCTCCCCCTTGACCGAGCGCGTCTCGCCGGGGGACGCTTCCCAGACGCCGGTTTGGATCATTTCCCCGCGTGCGACGTCCTGTGCCCAGGTCTTGAAGGCAGGATTGCCGGAGATCAGACGTTCGGGGAGCGGGCTGGACTCGCGCGGCGCGAAAGAAGGGTTGGTCTCGATGGTTTTCAAGAGCGACATGGTTTTCCTTTCCTGGGTTTAGAACTTGATGCATGCCGCCCAGCGGGTACAGGACAACCGGCATATGGCTTCGATCTGGTTCGACGCGCCTCAGTAGCCGCGGCGACGGTCGACCAGCCCGATCGGCTCGAGACCTTGCCGGTGCCGTTTGATATTCTCGATCACGGCTCTGGCGGCGGTTTCCGGCTGGGTGACGCTCGCGATGTGCGGCGTCAGCAGGATCTTCGGGTGGGTCCAGAAGCGATGACCAGAAGGAAGCGGTTCGGGGTCGGTCACATCGACCATGGCGCCGGAGAGATGGCCTTTATCGAGTCCCTCGACAAGTGCGTCGTGATCGAGTTGAGGGCCGCGGCCGACATGGACGAGTGCTGCACCGGCCGGGAGCCGAGCAAAGAGTTGGGCATTAAGGAAGCCGCGCGTCTCGTCGGTGAGCGGCAGGAGGCAGACGAGAATGTCGGTCGAGCCCAGCAAAGTGTCGAGACCGTTCCGGCCGCTTAGGCACCTCACGCCTTCGATTTCATGCGGGCTGTGGCTCCAGCCAGAGAGCGGAAAGCCGAAAGGCTTCAGCCGATCGAGTACCGCAGTTCCGAGCATGCCGAGCCCGAGCACGCCGACGCGGCGTTCGACCGCCTGGACCGGGGCAATGGCCTGCCAATTTTCGCCTTGCTGCTGCTCGAGATAGGCCGGCAGGTTGCGGTGATGCGCGAGCACGGCAAGTGTCACATATTCCTGCATCATCCGAACGATGCCGTCCTCGACCATGCGCACTACCCGCACATGCGGCGGCACCGCGTCGATGCGGAACTGGTCGACGCCGGCGCCGATCGAGAAGAGGATTTCGAGGCTGCGATAGCGTGCGAGATTGTCCGGCACCGTCCAGGTGATCAGGTACCGCACGGCATCGGGATCCACCGCTGCGGGATCCACGGCAAAAGGAATGTCGGGCAGCTCGCGCGCGAATGTTTCGGCGAAAATCGCGCCGCGCTTCGCATCGGAGTTGAAGAGGAAGGCCATGGCGCGTCTCCTTACGCTGTGCAGCGGGCGCCGAGCGCCTCGACCATCGCCCGACATGCCATGAGCTCATCGATGAGGATGTATTCGTCTGGCTTGTGGGCGCGCCCAATGTCACCGGGGCCGCAGATGATCGCGTCGATGCCGGCCCGTTGGAAAAGGCCCGCCTCGGTGCCGTAGCTGACGGCGGGGAGAGCTTCGCGGCCAGTCAACTCCTCGAGCAGGGCCGCCAGCGGAGCGTGAGGTTCAAGCGAAAGCGCCGGATAGGCACTGAGTTCCTGCCACTCCACCTCGAAGCCTAGTGTCGTCAACGCCTCGGCGGTCTTTCGCACCGGCGCCAGCAGCTCTGCCGGGTCGACGCCGGAAATCGCTCGGGCCTCGAACTCGACCTCGCAGCTGTCCGGAATGATGTTGACCGCCTGACCGCCCTTTACCGTTCCGATCTGGAGGGAGGAGTAGGGCGGTTCGAAGACATGCTCGAAGGGGCCGCCGACCAGCCGGTCGGCTTCCGCGACCGCCTGGGTCAGCACGCCTGCTACGCCGTGTATCGCATTCAGCCCCTGATCCGGGCGCGAAGAATGCCCGGAACGCCCCCTGACCGTCAGCCGTGCCGCCGCCTTGCCCTTGTGGGCACGGATCGCGCGCATGCCGGTCGGCTCGCCGATGATCGCGCCGAGCGGCTGGCGGCAAAGTTCCGGCAGGCGTGCGATCATGTGTGGTACGCCGCGGCAGCCTGCCTCCTCATCATAGGACAAGGCGAGGTGCAGCGGCCGACGAAGCGGCATTGCCGCAAGCTTCGGAACGGCTGCGAGAACGGCCGCAAGGAAACCCTTCATGTCGGTGGTGCCGCGGCCATAGAGCCGGTCCGCCTCGACGCGAAGGCGGAAGGGATCGCTCGTCCAGCCGGTCTCCGCCGCCGGAACGACGTCCATATGGCCGGAGATAATATAGCCACGCGCCTCTTTTGGCCCGATGGTGGCGAAGATGTTGGACCGATCGCCCTCCGGACCGGGAAGGACATCCACTGCGATGCCGTGGCTTTCCAAATAGCCGCGGATCCAGGACACGACGTCGTTGTTAGGTAGCCCCACGACGGAGCGAAAGCCGACGAGCTTCCCTAGTATTTCCGCTGCCTGCATTGGTGTCCTCGCAACATGCCCGGCTTGTCAATATCTGCCGTCGATCATGCGTCCGCAACGAAAGGTTTGTATCGCGTCGCCATGCATGAGATGACGGGCAAGCGACCGCTATCTCGCTTCTCCTAGATAGCTTAGAAGCCTGCGAACGATTTACATGCCGAAAGCGCATCGAATTCGGAGGATTGTTGTGCGCGCAATGCGCTCTCGAGCGAAACCTGTCGAGCGGCGGGCTTTATTGTGAACAATTGAAAAGCTTTCGCCGTTGCCTGGCCGGAACTGAATTGGTGAAGACGAGACGAAAGCAAAAGCAATGGCAGGGAGGCAAGTGGTGGACGCACCGGCATCCGAATCCAAGTTGATCGACAGCTTCAAAATGCACGTGGCTACAATTGAGAGCGCCAATCTCGAGCAGTTGCATGCCTTGTCCGTTTCCGTCGGTTGGCCTCTCCGCTCCGAGGACTTGCAGTTTCTGCGCGACTGCGGCCGCGGCTATGTCGCACACGACGACATTGGCAGGCTAACAGGTTCGGCCATGTGGTTCCCACATGGCGACGATTTCGCCACCATAGGCATGGTGATCACTTCCCCGCGTCTGCAGTCAAACGGCACCGCACGCTGGCTCATGGAACACGTGCTTTGGGATTGCTGCGGACGCAATCTCAGACTCAATGCAACGAGGGCCTCCCGCCGGCTCTATCATTCGCTCGATTTCCAGCCCATGCGGACCATATACCAATGCCAGGGCATCGTCCGCCAGGCCGACTCGACCGCAACGACGGAGCAGCCACCGGTCAGGCGACTGGAAGGCGAGGACCTTGCCGCCGTCGCTGAGCTGGATGCAGGGGCATTCGGCGTTTCGCGGACGACTCTGATCGGCAAACTCTTCGCGCAATCGGTCGGTTACGGCCTATTTCGTGGCGGTCGGCTGGAGGCTTTCGCGCTTTGTCGTCCTTTTGGCAGGGGCCATGTTATCGGCCCGGTCGTTGCAGACTCTGATGCCGACGCCCTCGCAGTGATCCGACGGCATGTCGCCGCACACGAAAACCAGTTTCTGAGGCTGGACACCCCGGTCGAGACCGGCCCTTTCGCGACATTTCTCTCCCAGTCCGGCCTGGCCGTGTTCGATACGGTGCTCGCAATGTCGCGTCGGGGCAAAGGCCGCGCCGACGTGGTACCAGGGTCGAACCTCTACGGCTTGGCAAGTCACGCCCTCGGCTGAGCCTTTACGGTCTCCGCGATTGGGAACGCAGACGCGAAGAGCGGCTTTGGGGGCAGTACCCGGACATTCCAAGCGGTGTCGTTAATCGGCCAACCAGCGACCTATCCGCCGGTGATAGGTGCGCGACAGCTCAACAGAACTTCGCGGTAGCGTGCAATCCCATATCGGTGCGGCGCGCGGCACCCGTTGTGCATTCAGCCGCGCTCCGCCTTGCCCGTCACGCGCCAGATCACATCGCCGACATCGTCCGCCACCAACAGGGAGCCGTCAGGGCCGATGGCAACTCCAACCGGCCGTCCATAGGACGCTCGCTCGTCGGGTGAAAGGAAACCCGTCAGAATGTCACGCGCCGGCCCGGCCGGGCGTCCATTCACGAATGGCACGAAGACAACCTTGTAGCCGCTCAGTGTGCTGCGGTTCCAAGAACCATGCTGGCCGATGACCATGCCCTCCGAAAAGCCGGGCAGAATGCCTGCGGGAAGCCAGCAAAGGCCAAGTGATGCAGTGTGTCCACCCAAGGCATAGTCCGGTGTTATAGCGGTTGCGACCATCGCCGGGTCCTGAGGCACCCGGTCGTCGACGATCTGCCCCCAATAGCAATAGGGCCATCCATAGAAGCCGCCGTCGCGCACTGATGTCAGATAGTCGGGAGGCGTCTCGTCGCCCAAGCCATCGCGCTCATTAACCACCGTCCAGAGTGCACCTGTTGTTGGCTCCCACGCCATGCCCACGGGGTTGCGCAAGCCGGAGGCAAATATGCGGTGCTCACCACTCTTGAGGTCAAGCTCGTGGATAGCGGCCCGTCCTTCCTCGACCGCCATTCCGCGCTCGCCTATGTTGCTGAGCGAACCGACGCCGATAAAGAGCTTTTGTCCATCGCGACTCGCAAGCAGACTTCGCGTCCAATGCCCGCCGGCCTTGAGGTCAGCCAGCTTTCGTCCGGTCGTGCTGATACGCGTGTCGCCCGTTCTATACGGGAACGCAACCACCCCATCTGTGTTGCAGACGTACAGCGTATCGCCCAGCAACGCCATGCCGAACGGCTGACGGAGTCCGTCGAGAAATACCGGGCGCACTTCGGCCACGCCGTCGCCATCGGCATCACGCAACAGCGTGATGCGATTTGGACTTGCGCCCACGGCGGCCGCGCGCTTCATCGTGCTGAACACGGCGTAGTCGAAGGCGGATTTGATGCCCCCCGGCTCGCTCAGTGCCTCAGCGACCAGTACGTCGCCATTCGGCAGCACATGAATCCACCGCGGATGTTTGAGCCCGGCCGCAAATGCGTTCACCTTGAGCCCGGCCGCCGCAGTAGGCATCTGCTCCGCGGCCCATCCCTTGGCTGTCGGCATCTTCAGTGTCGGAATACCCTGCGGCTTGGCTTTCGGGATTTTCGGGGTACTGCCATAAGCTGGTTCCAGAGAATCGCTGTCCTGGCGCCGCAAAAGGATAGCCGCAGCGCCGATCAGCGCGACCACACGACCGAAAATATCTGACAGACCCATGTGCCCTCCTAATCCTGATGTGCACGCTACCCGAAGCGCCTGCCGGTTAGTATCCTTAAACGGCATTGCTTTCATGGCGACCTCCCTGGGTGGGAAGCGCGCTACACCCGCTTGGCAGTTGGTGACAAAGATCTTGACTGGCTCCGGTTCGGCGGAGAGAGGGGCAAACTCAGGCGATGGCAGCCGTTCGCCACGAGCCTCGCGCCTGGCTTGTTCCCTTTCTGTGCTAAAGGATCGCATAACGAAGCGATTGGAGCCCACCAGCTGTATGCACGCTCAATGCTAGCTGCCCGCGCTGTCGCTGAGAACGTCCATGTACGCGCGATAAACGAACACCCGGCCTCGGCGTCGCCGGGGCTTCTTCGACGATTCCAAGGTTCTGTAGCTGGTCTAGCGCTGCGTTCACAGTTGGAACTGTGAGACCGCTCCGTTTAGACGCCGACATCGACGAGCCGCCATTCTACTCGCGCAATTGTTCGCCGTGCAGGGACCCGGACGCAAGCGGTCGACCAGAGCCGAACCCTGATTGCTTTGCGTGTTTTGCCAGATCTTCACCAGCATGGCCGTGAAAATACATGAACTCGAGGCCTGCCCCGGCTCCGGCGAGCACCAGCGACATCGGAAAGCGCGTCTATTACGTCAGGAACGCGTGCAATGCTTCCAATTCCTCCGGTCGGATCTCATGTCCGCCGGAATGGTAACATGCCTCGACGCGGGCCTTCTGTGCCGCGAAGTAGTCGGCCAGCCGCGCTGAGAGGGGGAGCGGGCAGATCGGGTCGCGTTGCCCCGCGGTGATCAGGATTGGTCGATCTTTCAACTGCTCGCTGTTCGGGGGGATCCATGGAATGAGTGGATGCAGCAGGGCAGCTCGGTCGAAAAGGCCGGCATTCTTGAACAAAACGGACGCAAGGATGGTTGCCCCGTTCGAATAGCCGAGCCCGTATATTGGCCGCCCCGGATTTGCTGCTTTGTGGGCGGCAATGAATCTGGCCATCTTTTCTGTTCGCAAGGTCAGGTCCTCCATGTCGTAGGAGCCTTCGCTCGTCCGACGAAAGAAGCGCAGCGCGCCAAATTCCGACACGTCCCCTCGCGGCGAAATAACTCCGGCATCCGGCAGGATGAGATCGTCATCGTGGTCTTCTCCGTCGGGCTGGACGCGAACTGCTGCGGCCCCGAAGTTGGTCAGTCTTTGATCGGTTTTAGACGGCGTGAGATCTGGTCGCGATAAGGCTCGTAGCGCGTGGGAAGCTTCACTGCCCCACAGAGGTGTGCGGTGTCTTCATCGCGGTCAAACCCCGGCTCGTTGGTCGCGATCTCGAACAACACGCCCCGGGGCGTGGGGAAGTAGAGCGCCCAGAAGTAGTCACGGTCTATGACAGGCGTTACCTGATAGCCGGTGTCCATCAGAGCCTTGCGAACCTCGAGCTGAGCCGCCCGATCGTCCACGGCGAAGGCGATGTGATGCACCGAGCCAGCGCCGAGGCGGCGAGATCGGCCTTGGGAACTGTTTCCAGAGCGATGACGTCGGCGCCGTTGCCGCCGCTGGCGGCGAAGCTCGACCGGTCGCCTTTGCGATCCACCTCCTGGTAACCCATGAAGCTGATTAGCTCGCGCGTTGCACCGGCATCCTTTAGAGGCAGACTTGTCCGGTGGAAGCCCGTGATCGCCTTGTCCGGGTCGACCTCTGTGTTGCCCAACCGGGCCGCGGGCGCCATCGACTGCGATAGACCTCCGGGTCGTCGAAATTCACAGTCTTCTTTACGCGGCGCGGCCGAGCGCCTTGGCAAGTCGCTGTTCTCCTGGGTGCTGGCGCCCATCGACGTGAGATGATGAAGGCCTTTGATCTGTGTGAGCATGGCAAGTTCCCTCGGCTAGCGTGTATCGCCTGATCTGGAGAGAAAATCGCTCAGGTCCTCATGAAAGTGAACAGCAATAATATTGACAAATTTGTTGCGAAAATTGCAATAATATAGGCATGGGCGATCTAAGCGACATCCGGGTTTTCTTGGCCGTAGCGCAGCAACGCAGCTTCACCGCGGCGGCGCGACAGTTGTCGATGACACCGCCGACCGTGACCCGCTCCGTCAGCGCGCTGGAGCAGAGCCTGGGAGTGCAGCTCCTGCTGCGCACCACACGTCAGGTTTCATTGACGTCGGCCGGCGCCGTCTACGCGGCGCGCGTAGAGCCACTGATCAGGCAGTTCGACCAAGTGAGGGACGATCTGCGCGAAGAGCAAGGGGACGTGGCCGGGCTCATCCGCATCAATGCGCCGCTTTCACTCGGCCAACAACTGCTGCCGGACATCGTCTCAGGGTTTCGGGCCGAACATCCGCAGGTAAGCGTTTCGCTGTCTCGAACCGACCGCTTCATCGACATCGTGTCCGAGCGTTTCGATCTCGCATTGAGAGTTTCGGAGGCGCCGCGCGACAGGTCGACAATATGGCGAAAAGTGTGTCGCGTGCGGCGCATCCTTGTCGCCTCCCCAGGCTATCTCGCCATTTTCGGAACACCTGAGACGCCCGATGATCTCAGTCGACATGGCTGTATCGCCTACGACGAGGAGGCGATCTCCGAGACCTGGGAGCTGACGAACGGTGGGCGCACCCGCAAGGCGTTCGCCGGCAAAGTGCTGGCGGCGAACAACGGCGAGTTAATTGCCAAACTGGTGGAAGACGGGCAGGGCTTAGCCCTGCTGCCGCATTTCATCGTCGGCGATGCGCTAGCGCGCGGCGCGCTGAAGCAGGTCCTTGCCGAGTGGGAGCCTCCGGAGCTCTGGCTGACATTGTACTATCCGCCCTACGAGAAACTGCCGATGCGCGTTGCGAGATTCTCGGACTTCTTCGAAAGATATGTTACCCATACGCGCCCGCTGTGAAGAAAAGGCGAACTCAAGTCCTCTTTTCGCGTCGGAAGGCGTCCTTTCCGGCAAAAGGCGAGCATATGTTACAAGAATTTGACGACGCCCTCAGGCATGCTTCCTTTGAATCGGACTTGAACGGCCTATATGCGGCCCTTCTGTTGTCGAGATCTTTTGGGTCTTCCGAATCGCGAATACGGTCCCTCGGCCGGTCGCTACCGGACCTCTCGCAACAGAAAAGCAGATTTGTTTGGAGGCGCGAATGAGTCAAAGGACCGGAACGGAAGAGGGCGTCGGCGCACATTTTGGGCTGCCGTATGCTCCATGCCTCCCGGCTCGACCGGTTCGGGACGCCGGGTTTTCCGTGACGCGCCTGGAATGGCGGCTCAACGGGGAGGCCAACCGCTTGGTATCCTTGCCGCCCGATTCAGCATACTTTCTGATGCTGTACCTCAAGGATGCGTATCATTGCGACGTTGCTCCCGATGGCACCGAGAGCGAGACTCTCCGCTTCCGGCAGGGCTCCGTTTGCCTCGTCGATCTCGCTCATGGCGCCTGCATCCGGCTGTTCAGCGATCTCGATTCCCTCGCCTTCCAACTGCCGCGAGAGCTCATTCGGGAAGTAAGCGAGTTCTCGGCTGCCCCAAGAGCAACCACGCTTAGATGCCGTCGCGGCGAAGACGACGATGTGTTGCGCAATCTCGGAGCGGCTCTTCTGCCGCTGTTCGAGCGGCAAGGAAATTCCCACACTGCGGTCTTACAGCACATTGCCATCGCCATTTGTGCCCACTTGCTCCACGCTTACGGCGATCATGGCGGTCAGGGGGGACCCCGTTTAACACAATTTACTGTTTGGCAGGAGAGGGCAGCAAAGAACTTCATGATCGACCATTTTGCCGATCAATTCCCAATGGCGGCAGCAGCTTCGGCGGCTGGTGTTTCCATCCGTCGCTTTATCGAAAGCTTCAAACGCGTAACGGGCCAGACGCCGAAACAGTGGCTACTGGGCTATCGAACAGCACGTGCCAAGCAGTACCTCGGCGAGCGTTCTTTGACACTTGCAGAGATCGCCACCGGGTGCGGCTTCACCGACGAGGATCATTTTACCAAGGTTTTCCGTCGAGTGGCGGGTACCACCCCGGCAGCCTGGCGGGCGCGTTGGCTGCATTGACAGCGGTTTCGGTTTCGTGTGCGAATGAGGGCCGCTCCGCATTCTAACTTTGGACTATTGTAGCACCGCAATCGAACCCTGGACTATTGTAGGATCCGAAACAACGGTGTATCGCGCCTAGCCAGAAATCGGGAGACCACGTCGATGGCCCTGCACGAAGCATTGAACGCCGCAGGTCGTGTGCCGGGCCCGATCGTCAAGTCGATTGCTGCCGGCGATATCAACGTTACGAGGACCTATTCCGATCGGTTTGATCTGGACGTCGCACCGGCCATCCCCTGCACAGACGCATTTGGCGTTATTGTTCAGCTTCGTGACTTCGATACCCATCGGCTATGGCGACGTGGCGAATTGGTTTACGAGGGCGGACACGCAAAGGCGTCGCTGGCAATCACCGACCTACGCGACCAGTGGCAGTGCCATCATCTCTCGCCGTTCGACAATATCCGCTTCCACATTCCGTTTTCCCGCATGCGTGCCTTCGCGGAAGAGGTGGGCCGTAGCGAATATATGGCGCTCGCTTGTGTCCAGGGGCGCATAGATCCGGTCATGCACGGCCTTGCCCAGGCATTGCTGCCATCGCTTGACGATCCTAGCGACGCCAATCCTCTGTTTCTGGAGCAGATCAATCTCGCCATGTTGGCGCACCTCAGTCAAACCTATGGCGGGCTGCACTTCCCCGTGGACAAAAAAGGGACTCTGTCGCCTTGGCAGGAAAGACTCGCTACGGACTTTTTGGCTTCCCATTTCAACAAACCGTTTTCGATTGGAGATCTGGCTTCTCGCTGCGGATTATCGCGCAGCTATTTCAACAAGGCTTTCAAGGAGAGCTTTGGGCGCACCCCTTCAAAGTGGCTGACCGAGTACCGGGTCGCGCGGGTCAAGGAAATGTTGTTGTTGGACCTGTCGATTGCTGAGGTCTCGATCAATTGCGGCTTCGCCGATCAGAGCCACATGACCAGGGTCTTCACAAGTCTGACTGGCGACACACCGGCACGCTTCAGACGAAAGAACAGGACGTTCGGCGTGGCCTTGGATCCGCTAATGGTCTAATCGCCTCCATTGGCTCACATCGTTCAAAACGCGTGAATTTCGTACAAGATCGTTTTCCCGGTCGCGGCGATGATGCGGCGATTGAGGGCGACTCCGCGCACCTGAGTGGAGGCTGCCTCTTGAAACCACGATCCGCACAGGGCCTCGGTCCTATTCCGATGTTTGTGGTCGAGAGGTTTTCGCTA
Source organism: Sinorhizobium meliloti (assembly GCF_017876815.1). Classification (NCBI taxonomy): domain Bacteria; kingdom Pseudomonadati; phylum Pseudomonadota; class Alphaproteobacteria; order Hyphomicrobiales; family Rhizobiaceae; genus Ensifer; species Ensifer meliloti. Next base: position 141,489 of record NZ_JAGIOS010000003.1, read on the forward strand.
CAGGTAAGCTCAAAATACGGGACCCAAGGCATGACGGACGTCTCTTCCATCGCAGCAACCAAAAGACATGACAGTCTCGGCTGCTCCATGGACAGGCTCGACGATGACCGAACGATCGAGGGCCGTGACATGTCGTTCCATCGCAAGAGGTCGGCTTCGGCGCCGCCCGGCAGAGTCACGACACCAGCGACCGGACGCGGATATCTGCTCGGTCTCTCCGCAGCAGGCGGACACAGTCGGCGGATCATCAAAGAGCACCATTCGACTGTTCATGATTTTGAGCAAAATGCGGTCTACCTGCGGAATTTCGCCGATGATTATTGTGCTGACCTCAGCGGCTCCTTCGACTTCATGCTGCTCGAAATCAATCATAACGCGCTCGAGCGGATCGCCGACGCGGCGGACTTGAGAAGTGTCAGCGAGTTGCGCCCGGTTGCCGCCCACGCAGATCCTGTGCTTGGTGGCATGCTGGGCGCCTTGTTTGCGACAGTGGACGGAAGCGCCGACAGGAGCGCCTTGTTTGTTGACCAGCTCTCGATCGCAATTGGGGTTCATGTTGTTCAGCAATACGGCAACGGTCGCGGCAACGTGGCGGCCAGCGGGCGCCGGCTTTCCTCACGTTGCCAAGCCAGGATCAAGGACCTCGTCCAAAGCCAGCTGAATGGTGAGCTGACCGTCGAACAGCTCGCTTCGGCCTGCAATCTGTCGCAGGCCACTTTTCTTCGGGCCTTCCGCGAAACGATGGGGAAGACGCCGCATCGATGGCTGCAGCAGCAACGCATCGAAAAGGCCGTGGATCTGCTGCAGTTCTCACAAACCCAGTTGAGTGAGATCGCCAGCGTATGCGGCTTCTCCGACCAGAGCCACTTCACACGTGCCTTCGTACAGGCGATGGGCGCCACCCCCGGGGCCTGGAGACGAAGCCGGCAGTTGAGCGCTTGAAAAAGAAAGCGCGGTTCCAGTCAGGGAGCCAAGAGTGCGCTATGCGACGGTACGGTTGACACCTCTCTTACTGGTTCAACTGCAGCAAGTGATCTCTCATCAATTCGTAGGTCGCGCGCTTGGTGGCGATCAAAAAGTTCAAAAGTCCCTCATCCGTTACAAGAAATGGGCAGTCGTCCTCGCCATGGTGTCGGACATCAGCAACCAACCGAAGAGGCCACTACCATGACCGCGACACCGACCCCCGGGAAACTTCTCGTTTCGCCCAAGGATCACGCCCTGATCATGATCGACTTCCAGTCGCAAATGTCCTTTGCCACAAAGTCGATCGACGCTGTGCAACTGCGCAACAACGCGGCGGTGGTCGCGAGCGCGGCTGCCGGCTTCGGTGTCCCGACGATCCTGACGACAGTCGCGGAAAAGAGCTTCTCCGGCCCAATGTTCGCGGAGATCACCGATGCCTTCCCCGAACAGCCGCTTCTCGACCGCACCTCCATGAATACCTGGGAAGACGCAGCGGTGATCGAGGAGGTCAACCGAATCGGAAAGAAGCGCCTCGTCTTCTGCGGCCTTTGGACCTCCGTCTGCATCGTCGGCCCGACCCTGTCAGCGCTCGATCAGGGCTTCGAAGCCTACGTCATTGCCGATGCCTGTGGCGACGTGTCGGACGAGGCGCATGAGCGCGCCATGGACCGCATGGTGCAAGCCGGAGTCCGTCCGATGACCTCGCTCCAATACATGCTCGAGCTGCAGCGCGATTGGGCACGCACCGACACCTACGACATGACCACCGGCATCGCCAAAAAATTCGGCGGCGCCTACGGCCTCGGTATCATCTACGCCAAGACCATGTTCGGCGCTTCCGAAGGCCACTGACCTTCACTGGGGTTGCTCAGCCGAGCGCCACTCCGGCCGCCTCCAGCGGGCGGAGTGGCGACGACCAATGTTAAAGGGAATGACGATGAAGATGTATCTCCTTTCACTCGGGGCCGGGCTACTCGTGGGTGTCATCTACAGCCTGCTCAACGTCCGCTCCCCGGCTCCGCCGGTGATCGCGTTGGTGGGGCTATTAGGGATCCTCGTCGGCGAACAGGCAGTGCCACTGGTCAAGCGCCTGATGTCCGGCAATCCGGTCAACATTTCTTGGTTCAATAGTCACTGCATCCCGCATGTTTTCGGGGAACTGCCGACCGGTGCCGCACATAATCCTGTTGCTGCGCGCGACGAGCCGTCTGCACGGGAGATCAGCTAATGCCGACCCGCCGCGGTTTTCTGGGTGCAGCGTCCGCCCTGGCGCTCCCTAACCTGTTTTCACCGGCGCGCGCCGCCGATCCCGTTTCGACCTCAGGAGACAAGCCAATGAGTGCCGATCTGATCCTGCACCATGGTCTGGTGACCACGCTGGACCGGACGAACCCGAACGCCACGGCCATCGCTATTCGGGACAGCAAGTTCCTCGCCGTTGGCGACGACAGGGACATCATGGCGCTTGCCGGACCAGAGACGAAGGTGATCGACCTGAAGGGCAAGCGCGTCCTGCCTGGACTGATCGACAATCACACGCATGTCGTCCGCGGCGGTCTCAACTACAATATGGAGCTGCGCTGGGACGGGGTGCGCTCTCTCGCCGATGCGATGGACATGCTGAAACGTCAGGTGGCGATCACACCACCGCCGCAATGGGTCCGGGCGGTCGGCGGCTTCACCGAGCACCAGTTCGTCGAAAAGCGCCTGCCGACAATTGACGAGATCAACGCCGTCGCGCCGGACACGCCAGTCTTCCTGCTGCATCTCTATGACCGCGCCCTGCTCAATGGTGCCGCGCTGCGCGCCGTCGGCTATACGAAGGACACGCCGAACCCGCCGGGCGGCGAGATCATCCGCGACGCCAGCGGCAATCCTACTGGCATGCTGCTCGCGAAACCCAACGCCGCCATCCTCTATTCGACGCTCGCGAAGGGGCCGAAACTGCCCTTCGAGTACCAGGTCAACTCGACCCGCCACTTCATGCGCGAGCTCAACCGCCTCGGCGTCACCGGAGTCATCGACGCGGGCGGCGGCTACCAGAACTATCCGGATGACTACGCGGTCATCCAGAAGCTCGCCGACGATGGGCAGATGACTGTTCGTCTTGCCTACAATCTCTTCACCCAGAAGCCCAAGGAGGAGAAGCAGGACTTCCTCAACTGGACTTCTTCTGTGAAGTACAAGCAGGGCGACGACTACTTCCGCCACAATGGTGCCGGCGAGATGCTGGTGTTCTCCGCCGCCGACTTCGAGGATTTCCGCCAGCCACGCCCGGACATGCCGCCGGAGATGGAAGGCGACCTTGAGGAAGTCGTGCGTGTGCTAGCTGAGAACCGCTGGCCCTGGCGCATGCACGCTACGTACGACGAGACCATCTCACGGGCGCTCGACGTGTTCGAGAAGGTCAATCAGGACATGCCGCTTGAGGGGCTCAACTGGTTCTTCGACCATGCGGAAACGATCTCTGAGCGATCTATAGACCGCATCGCCGCGCTCGGCGGCGGCATCGCCACCCAGCACCGGATGGCCTATCAGGGGGAATACTTCGTCGAGCGATACGGGCATGGGGCCGCCGAGGCAACGCCGCCGATCGCAAAGATGCTGGAGAAAGGCGTGCACGTCTCCGCCGGCACCGATGCCACCCGGGTCGCCTCCTATAATCCCTGGGTCTCGCTCTCGTGGATGATTACAGGAAAGACGCTCGGCGGCATGCAGCTCTATCCGCGCGCCAATTGCCTCGACCGCGAGACGGCACTTCGGATGTGGACCGAGAACGTCACGTGGTTCTCCAACGAGGAAGGCAAGAAGGGCCGGATCGAGAAGGGTCAGTTTGCCGACCTGATCGTGCCCGACAAGGATTTCTTTGCCTGCCCGGAAGACGAAATATCGTTCATAACGTCCGAGCTTACCATGGTCGGCGGCAAGATCGTCTACGGGACCGGCACGTTCGCCGATTTCAACGAGAATGACGTTCCGCCGGCTATGCCGGACTGGTCTCCGGTGCGCATGTTTGGCGGTTATGCGGCGTGGGGAGAACCCGAGGGCGCGGGCAAGCGTTCTCTGCGGCGGACTGCGATGGCCACCTGCGGCTGCGCCAGCAACTGCAACGTGCATGGCCACGACCACGCCGGGGCGTGGACATCGAAGCTGCCAATTTCGGACCTCAAGGGCTTCTTCGGCGCACTCGGCTGCTCCTGCTGGGCCGTTTAGGAAGGACCGTTTCATGACGACCATTTCGAAAGAGACCCGCGGAGCGGCCTATGCGCGGCCGCTCCTTACCTCTCCGCCGATCCGCTTCCTGGCGCTGCTGGCCCTGTGTTCGGCCTACATCCAGGGGCCGCTGATGAAGATATATGACTTCGAAGGCGCGATCGCGGAGATGAACCATTTTGGCCTGACGCCAGCTCCGCTGTTCGCGGTCGGCGTCATCGTCTTCGAACTCGCCATGTCGGCGCTCATCCTTCTCGGCATCTTCCGCAAGGTGGCCGCACTTTGCCTGGCAGTCTTTACAGTGGCTGCGACCTTCCTGGCGTTTCGCTTCTGGGAGCTGCCGTCCGGCATGGAGCGCATGATGGCGACCAACGGCTTCTTCGAGCATCTCGGCCTCGCCGGCGGGTTCGTCCTCGTCGCCTGGCATGATCTGCACGAGCGCACCGTTTCCGGAAAGGTGCGTGCGCTATGACGGATGTGACGGCACCGACAAGTGGCTTTGCGCCGCTACGCCAGAAGGTCTTCGCCGTCCTCTGGATCGCCACGATCGTCGGAAACACCGGAAGTTTCATCCGCGATGTCGCCAGTTCCTGGCTGGTGACCGACCTGTCGGCTGCGCCCGCTGCCGTCGCGATGGTGCAGGCCGCGGCGACACTTCCGATCTTCCTGCTGGCGATTCCAGCAGGCGTGCTGTCGGATATCCTCGACCGCCGCAAGTTCCTGATCGTCATCCAGCTTCTCCTTGCGGCGGCCAGCATCTGTCTTATGCTCTTGTCTGCAACCGGACTTCAGTCGGTCAGCTCACTAATTGCGCTCACCTTCGTAGGCGGCATCGGCGCGGCACTGATGGCCCCCACATGGCAGGCGATCGTTCCTGAGCTTGTGGCAAGACAGGACGTCAAAAGCGCTGTCGCCCTGAACTCCCTCGGCATCAACATTTCCCGTTCGATCGGTCCGGCGGTCGGTGGCCTGTTGCTGGCCTGGTTTGGCGCGGCCGTCACCTACGGCGTCGACGTCATCAGCTATGTCTTCGTGATCGTGGCTCTCACGTGGTGGAGACGCGCCGCAACTCCAGACGATGTCCTCTCCGAGCGCTTCTTCGGAGCCTTCCGCGCCGGACTCCGCTTCGCGAAGGCCAGCCGCGAGCTGCACGTTGTGCTCCTGCGCGCGGCTGTCTTCTTTGCATTCGCCAGTGCTGTCTGGGCGCTTCTTCCACTCGTCGCGCGTGATCTCCTCGACGGGGACGCGGGCTTTTATGGCATCCTTCTTGGCGCGGTCGGAGCTGGAGCGATCGGTGGAGCTCTGATCTTGCCGAGGCTGCGGACACGGTTCGACGCCGACGCGCTTCTGCTGGGGGCCGCAGTCGTTACCGCAGCAGTCATGGCAATTCTCTCGGTCGCCCCGCCGCGGTGGGGAGCCATCGTGGCACTTCTTGCGCTCGGCGCTGCCTGGATCACGGCGCTGACGACGTTGAACGGCGCGGCCCAGGCGATCCTGCCTAATTGGGTGCGGGGCCGCTCGCTGGCCGTCTATCTGACCGTCTTCAACGGAGCGATGACGGCGGGAAGTCTCGCCTGGGGCGCTGTCGCTGAGGCACTGAACATCCCGCTCACTCTCAATATCAGTGCCATTGGCCTTGCTGCAGCCGGACTTCTCTTCCATTTCGTCAAGCTGCCGAAGGGCGAGTCCGATCTTATCGCCTCAAACCATTGGCCCGAACCGTTGGTCGCCGCACTTGTCGACAACGACCGCGGTCCTGTCCTCATCCTCATCGAGTATAAAGTCGACAAAACCGAGCGTCCGGACTTCCTGAAGGCACTGGCGAAGCTTTCGAACGAACGCCGTCGCGACGGGGCGTATGGCTGGGGCGTCACCGAGGACGCTGCCGATCCGGAGAAGATCGTCGAATGGTTCATGGTCGAATCCTGGGCCGAGCACCTTCGCCAGCACCGGCGCGTCTCTAAGGCCGACGCCGATGTCCAGCAAGAAGTCCGCCGCTTTCACAAAGGTGCAGAAGCGCCGGTCGTGAGCCACCTTTTGTCGATCAATCGTCCGCAGTAAACCTAGGAGAGAGAGAACGATGACCACTCGCAGATCGGTACTTAAGGGAACGCTCTCCCTCATGCTGGCCCCCACAGCAATGACGACACTTGCGCCGCCCGGCGCGGCCGCGAAGGCGCAGCAAGTCAAGATCCAGGCTCCAGGCTACTACCGGATGATGCTGGGCGACTTCGAGATCACGGCGCTTTCCGACGGAACGGCGAAGTTTCCCGCCGAGACCCTCTACGCCGGTGCCAAGGATCAGGTCGCAGCGCTACTCGCAAAGGCTTTTCTCGACTCGCCGGTCGAACTTTCGGTCAATGCCTTTCTGGTCAACACGAATGAGCGGCTGGTGCTTATCGATGCCGGTGCCGGAGGCTTCTTCGGCCCGGCGCTCGGCAAGCTCGTTCCCAACCTCGTCGCCGCCGGCTACCAGCCGGAGCAGATCGACGACATCATTCTCACCCATGCCCATGTGGACCACCTCGGCGGCCTCGTTGCCGGGGAAAAGATCGTCTTTCTCAATGCCACTGTTCACCTCAACCAGCGCGATGCCGATTTTTGGCTGAGTTCCGCCAACCGCGACGCCGCGCCGGAGGCAAAGAAGGAATTCTTTTCTATGGCCGTGCAAGCGCTTTCACCCTACCGCGATTCCGGCAGGCTGAAGACCTTTGCCGACGAAGCTGAGCCGGTGCCCGGCTTCAAGACGGTCCTGCGTGCCGGCCACACCCCCGGCCACAGCGCGGTCGCCATGGAGAGCAAGGGCCAAAAGCTCGTATTCTGGGGCGACATCACCCACGGCGATGTCGTGCAGTTCGAGGAGCCGGACGTGACGATCGGCTTCGACGAGAACCCGGCCGCGGCTGCAAGCGCGCGCGATGCTGCCTTCGCCGAGGCGGTCAAGGAGGGATACCTCATTGCCGGCGCGCATACGCGTTTCCCTGGCATCGGCCATGTCGGCACGGACAGCGACAAGTTCGACTGGGTGCCGCTGAACTATAGAGCGACGCTCTGATCCGCGGTTTCCCCCTGATCGGGGTCGCCCCGGAGGCTTCGGGCGACAGTCTCTATCTCGAACCAAAGCAAAAGGAATGGCTTCCATGACGCAAAATTTCATCAAGACCGAGGACGGTGTCGAAATCTTTTACAAGGACTGGGGCTCCGGGCAGCCGATCGTCTTTCACCACGGTTGGCCACTTTCCTCCGACGATTGGGACGCGCAGATGCTCTATTTCCTGGGCAAGGGCTATCGCGTCATTGCCCACGACCGTCGCGGCCACGGTCGCTCGACCCAGGTCGGCGATGGCCATGACATGGCGCACTATGCAGCGGATGTCGCCGCACTTTCAACTGAGCTCGATCTGCGCGATGCCATTCACATCGGCCACTCCACCGGCGGCGGCGAGGCTCTGGCCTATGTCGCTCGCCACGGTGCCGGACGAGTCGCCAAACTTGTCATGGTCGGCGCGGTGCCGCCGATCATGCTCAAGACGGAAGCTTACCCCGGCGGACTTCCGATCGAGGTGTTCGATGGTCTGCGCGTTCAGCTCGCTGCAAACCGCGCGCAGTTCTTCCTCGATCTGCCGAGCGGACCTTTCTATGGATTCAACCGCCCCGGTGCGCAGGTCTCGACCGGCGTGATCCAGAACTGGTGGCGGCAGGGAATGATGGGCAGTGCCAAGGCCCATTATGACGGGATCAAGGCGTTCTCAGAGACCGACTTCACCGAGGACCTCAAGAGGGTCGAGGTGCCGGCGCTGGTGATGCACGGAGACGACGACCAGATCGTGCCGATCGACAGCTCTGCGCGCCTCGCTGTTAAGCTTCTGAAAAACGGTACACTGAAAGTGTACAAGGGTTATCCGCACGGCATGCTAACGACGCATGCCGATGTGATCAATGCGGATCTGCTCGAGTTCATCAAAGCCTAAGAAAATCCGGGCCGGCGATGGAAACGTCGCCGGCCCCGCAGAGCCGGCGCTGCAGGGCATTCGCGAGCACGCGGCGACCCAAGACATCGGGACTGCGCTCTTGGTTTCGAGAGGGCGTTCACAAGCTTGTCGATAAAACGCAAACCTTGGGCGGGCAGAGCCTGGTCGTCGGACAAACCGCCCAGATCGCGTCGGTCTCCGACTCCGCGTCCGCAAAGGCGACGCGTAGCGGACCGGACTTAAGGTCGTCGGCAATCGCGTCTCGAAGGCCGACGCCGATATCCCAAAGGAGGTACGCCGCTTCCACAAGGTACCCGAATGCCCGGCCGTCCAGCGCTTCCTGTCCATGGCCCTGTTGTACTTCCCTGACCCGGAAGGAAGAGCATGGATCCGCACTGGCTCCGATTGGACAGGTTACATAGCCGCGCCGGGACGTCTGCCAACGATTCACACACATAAGGATAAAAGACGATGACCAAGCCTGCGACCATCCCATTCCCAACAGTCATCTTGGCCGCCGCAATCTTCAGTGCACCGGTCGCAGCACTCGCAGGTGGCAGCTACTATCGAGGGGTCACGTCGGAGCCGATCAATATCGGCCACAACGTGAACTCTGCAACCCAGAAGAACTCTCTCAGGGCCAAGGTGGTGGCGAACCACTCCTTTCCTAAGAGAGGAGCATATTACAGGGGCCTGATGCGGAACGAGCAACCGCGATGAAGCATCTGTAGGCTGGGCGCGGTGCTGCCGACCATGCCGATGACGCCCTCGAGCCCCGGCGGGCGTCCCATCGAGTTCTTCGACGGCGTTCGGTCCGCGAAAGCCTATCGGCTGCCCGCCTCCGCAGCCGCGACGCTACCGTCGCACCGCACCGATTCGTCGGCAGGTGCGCGCGGAATGGGATAAGCCGCTGCGCCACTGTGGGGGGCTCGGACTCAATTTGAGATGTGCGTTGATCACACTGCTGCATCTCAGTCGTCGCAAATTTCCCGAGTTCTGAACCAGTGAAATTGACGGGGTCCGCAGCGAGCGCCGTGGCCAAGTTGCGCCGTTTCCCTCTTTGCATTCTCTCTAGCATTAAACTTTCCAAGGGACTTTGCAGAAACAACCCAAGTCATTGATCTAGAGGGAGCACCTCCCGATCTCCTTCAAGCGCACGTGCGCGCCTGCGTACTCACAAGAGCTGCAGGTTACCTGCTAAGAGCTGAGTGGCCATCCAAGGGCGTTGGGAATAGCATAACAGGGAGATCCTGAGACCAACCGAGGACGGCCTCCGTTAACGAATCCAGGTCTGGAACAGGAAACGATCAGTCCCTGATTTACTCCTGGGCCTCGAGCCACGTCACGGCAAATATCGCAACGATACCAAGGAGAATCATGATGCCAGCGACGTTGACCGGATCCATTCGGGTTTCCTCCGTCTATCGTGCTCAACCCTGCAGGCGACGGTATGTTCCGCATGAATCTGTCGAAAGCTAAGAGGCGCCAAGAAGGGCAGCGCTCCCGGATTGAAAAGGAGCGCTGCAGTTGGTCGACTTGTGCGATTGTCCGCTAAGCCAACGTTTCAGCGGAGAACTTCCGTCTGAATAGGAACTCTCTTTTAACCGCTTGCTTGTTGAAATGTTCCTTAAACTGGGTCCAGATCTAGCTACGCGCGGCTGATGCCCGGTGATGCCGCTGCTAGCGCGGAGTGCGCACTTAGATAATGACTTGCTCTCCCAGCTCGACGACTCGATTAGCTGGCAGATGAAAGTACTCGGTTGGATCAATCGCCGAGTCCGCCATGGCGATGAAGAGCTTGTCTTGCCATTGGGGCAGCCCTGACTGGGGGTCGGCTATCAGCTTGCGCCGGCCGAGATAAAAGGACGTCGACATGATCTCGAACTTGAAACCCTCCTTTCGACAGCGCGCCAGCGCCCGTGAGACATTCTGATCGTCCATGAAGCCGAACCTCAGCTCCAGCAGGCTGAACCGATCAGACAGCTTTGTAATTGTGTAGCGGTCCTTCTCGGGCACGTAAGGGACCCGGGCGGTCTTGATGGTCATGATGACGTTGTGCTGATGAAGGACGTGATTGTGCTTGATGTTGTGCAACAGAACTGCCGGCGTCGTGTCGGGCGTGGCGGTCAGGAAGATCGCTGTTCCGGGGACTTGGACAGGAGCATGCTCGGACTTTCGTTCGACTATGGCCATGAACTGGCTCAGCGGGATGTCCTGACGGGCGGTCTTCTCGCGCAGCACGCTGACACCCTTCCGCCAGGTCCACATCATCGTGATCAAGGTGCCGGCGATGAGGATGGGCACGTAGCCCCCGTGGTGAACCTTCAACAGATTGGCGCCGAGGAAGACCAGTTCGAGACTGAACAGGGGAAGCAGGACAGCTATGGCTGTCAAAGCGGGCCAGCCCCATTGGCGCCGAACGAATTCGAAGGCGAGAATGGTATCGATCACCATCGCGCCCGTAATGGATACGCCGTATGCGGGGGCAAGGGCTTCGGAGCTACCGAACATCAGCATGAGGGCGAGAACACCGGTCAAAAGGATGGTGTTGACCAAGGGCAGGTAAATCTGACCCGTTTGCGTTTCCGAGGTGTAGCAGATTTCGAAGCGGGGGAGGAAGCCGAGATGGATCGCTTGCCGTATAAGCGAAAAGGCTCCGGTGATCACCGACTGGCTGGCGATGATCGTTGCGGCCGTGGCAAGGATCACCATCGGCAACAAGGCCCAGTTCGGGAACATCAGGAAAAACGGATTGGAGATGGCATCGGGATGGGACAAAACCAGCGCGCCCTGCCCGAGATAGTTCAACGCGAGGGCGGGAAAGACGACCGCAAACCAGGCCGCCTGGATGGAATGGCGACCGAAATGGCCCAGATCGGCATAAAGCGCTTCAGCTCCGGTCACGGTGAGGAAGATGGCGCCGAGTACGATAAAGCCGATGAGGCCGGCATTCCATAAAAAACCGATCGCATTGAGCGGGTTAAAAGCCGAAAGGATCGCCAGATCGTCGCCAATATGCGCAACGCCGGCAGCTGCCATCACGAGAAACCAAACGAGCGTGATCGGGCCGAAGAACACGGAAACGGCACCGGTCCCGCGTGACTGGACGGCAAAAAGCAGCAGGATTATCACGACGGAGATCGGCAGAACGTAGTCGTGAAGCGCCGGCGCGACGAGCTTCAAACCCTCAACGGCCGACAGTACCGACAGCGCCGGGGTGATCATCGCGTCACCGATGAACAGGGCGGCGCCTAGAACGCCGGCAAAAAACATGAGGACCGGATATTTGGTGCCCTTCTTCAGCAACAGCGCGAGCAGGGACAAAGTGCCACCCTCACCATCGTTGTCGGCCCGAAGCAGAAAGAGCACATATTTGATGGTCACGATGGCGGTCAGCGTCCAGAGTACCAGCGACACGAGACCGATGACTTCGTCCCGCCCAACGCCACCTGGTCCAAACGGGCGCAGTGCCTCGCGGAAGGCGTAGAGAGGGCTGGTCCCGATGTCGCCATAGACCACACCGATTGCCCCGATGGTCAGCGCCAGAAACTGCGGCAGATTGTTCGCTTGTGCCGGTGCGTGGTCGAGGGAGTCGGCCATATGTTCTCCCTATCCTGAGGCGAGCTTTAAACAGTAACTCGGCTGGAGACGCTAGACGTCGCTCGTTTGAGAGCAACGGAATTAACTGGACCGCGTTCTTATTTGTTCCTGCTTAAAAGTAAATACAACCACCGCAGGGCGGTTTGTAGACCGGAATTCGGCCGTTCCTTCTCGACGAGCGACTCTGCTGCAGGTGTGATGCGCGAAATTCTCCAGAGGATCGAAGCGGGCCGGCGGGACTGAGCACAGGTGAGGCGTTGAGATGGCAGCGCCTCCGGCGAGGGCCTGCTCAGGTCGGCGTTTGCAGGGGTTCTATAGAGCCGACACGAACTCACGTTACACCTCGAAGCGAGGGCGTCTAACGGTCGGTCACTGAAGAGGCAACCGGGCCCTTCCTTAGAATGCGAGCCAAGCCGGGACGGATAGCGCGGTGATGACAAGGAGATCAGCAACCGTTGAGCGAGTGCATTCAGGGTGCCTTCGCATTCTCACTCAACATCACCTGGCAACGGTAAGTTCCGCCGCCAGACCAACCCGCGCCTCCGTCTGTTGCTTAACCGGGGCTCCAGATCCAGCGTAGCGCATGTGGAATTCTGCCCGCATAAGCAACCGCGCCTAAATCTTCAGCCTCCAAATCGTTCCGAAGAACTCCGGCTGTGTCCACCACAGCGGGGGGGAGGGACTCATATCGTCGTCTCCTTCCGGATCATGCCACCGTCCTTGCCAGTCGTCTCCCAGCGCTTCTTTTGCTTGTTGCCCGTCGAGTCGGCTCAATAGCTGTTGAAGCAGATGGGTCTCGGGAATGCCGCTTTCCGGATGCAGACACGCGGCGATGTCTCGCTCGCAATCTTCGATCAGCTTCTTCATCTTTTGTGCGTCGGCCATAATACCTCCTTGAGCGGGTCGATATGCTTGTCGATGGGCACGGCTTTTCGGGGACATTTACCAGAGGACGCCGTAAAGGGTGACGAAAACGATCATCCCGATACAAAGCACGGGCGTTGATCTGATCGCGAAATCGACCGGGTGAAACCGGTATCTGAAACTTCCAACATAGGATGTCATTTTTCTTCTCCCTGGTAGGGGTCATTTAGGATGTGCAGTGCCCGAGCCGCATTTCTGGGGCTGAGCCCGTCCAACCGCCACCTTCTTATTTCTGCGACTTCGCCCGAGGTGACATGATAGATCGTGTAGGTTCCATCCCCCTGGAAACTGCGACCATACTGACGGAGTTCGCCGGATCGGTCCGGCGCGCCTCCTTCTGCCTCCCAACTGCTGATAATCTTAGAGTGCAGTTCGTGTTTGCTTATCATCTTCGAACCTCTTTGCGGTGACGCTTGGAGGCAGTCGGTGCGGATGGCTCATCCACGCTCAGGCACTGATCGTCGTCAACAGGCGTGCGCAGAAAAACGGTTCTTGCCGAGAACTCAACAAACGGGGGAGTTTGATGGGCGGGGCGGGTGGGATGCACCCGGAAGCCGAGCAACCTGGCCCTGGAAATAATATCTCCCAAAACTAAGTCTTTAATAAGTTCGTTCTAAAAAGTAAGCGCTAGCCTCGGTCCTATAACTCTCGATTGCGCAAGCCACAGGACATTATTGCGCTCGTCGTTGACGCGAAAGCCACCGCACGAATATAGAGGGCCGTAGCGCGGCCTTTAAGGAGGCGCTAAACTGCCGGCATGACCCAGCGATACGAATTGCATGACGACAGCAATGGCTTTTGGAGCGTGATTGATCGCTTCACTGGCTGGCCTGCTCGATGGGAAGGCATATCGCAAACCGGCCTCGATTATTTCGATGCGGACGATCTCACCGATTTGCTCAATCTGCTGGACGAACGCAGACGAGCAAAAGGCAAGCCGGAAAGCGGCGAGCTAAAGTGAACGGCTTGCGAATCGTGAAGGGCGGAGAAAGTGAGTGCCCGCACGAGGAAGGGGTGCGGGCACTCTGAACAGGTTGGGGGACCTGGTGCCGCGGCAATGCGCGAGCCGCGGTAACGCGTCTCGTGCAACCTTGTTCCAGGCTTCAGCATTTATTTGCCGGGCTTGGTCTTCCTCGGTGTGGATCAAGGCGGGGCGCGTCGTGTTCATGCCGGCTTCTGAAGGCGACAAACGGCGAGGAGCGGCCTAAGTGCCTGGCAAACGCACGTCGGTGCATCGCATCCTATGAGGTCATCAAATCGATGATCCGCATGATCGCGACCGAGTTGCTCGTGTTCTGGGTGCCTTCTGTTGTATCGGCTTTGGCGCACGTCCAAACATCACCCTTCTTGACTGTGAATTTTTTTTCGTTCTGAACGACCGAAAGTTCTCCCTCAGTCATGTGGCAAAGCATGTCGTTCGTCATTACGTTGTCCGGCGTCTTCGCACCTGCTTGGATAACGACATCCCGCAGTTTGACCATTTTATAAGCCGGGATGACCGAAGCTCGCTCACCAAGCGCAACAACTCTGACACCGGGACCGATCTCCTCACCCTCATCGGGGCCGTAAGTCTGGGCGGCTGCTGGTGTCACCCAAGCGATCAAAGGTGTGGCGGCCATTGTAAGACCGAGTGCGAGTGTGGATCTACGATTGACGGCTTCCATTGCTTTCCTCCCTAATCAACTTGTTTCTGAATAAGTGGGAAACCGAATAGTGTTGAGCCGCTGCCACCGAGAGTCAATAGGTCCGTCCTATTAGGCATGCCTGCTAGCAGGCTTACCTGTCCTGGATGCATGAAGATGACTGTGACTTCCGCGATCCGCCGACCGAGGGTGATACACGGCGAGGGGCCGCGTGAGGACCCGTCGCCTTATTCCATTTGTGCAGCTATTGCTGATGCGCTGTCTCCACTACGTTTAGCCGCCGTGGCAAGAAGAACAGCGAAAACGACCGATAAACCGCCCCCGATCCCCCGCCCGCGCGTGTCGACCCATGCGTTGCAACAATTGTCGACAAGCCGCCGAAGGCGCGCGACTGGGCCTCCAAGGTGAAATGGGATGGATGTCGGATTGCCCTGCATATCGAGTCCACCCGGGTGAGGGTGCTCACGCGCGGCGGCTACGGCTGGACGGAACGTTCCTCGACGATTGTCGACACGCGTGGCGGCTCGTGGCTGCTGCCGCCCAATACAGACATTGCCGTCAGCGGTCCGAACGACGGAACCGGATGATGACGTCCACCTGGAACTTCACGAAGAGAACCATTCCGCGTGCTGGCACATGATAAACGTCCTGCCAAACGTGATCCGCAAAGTTGTCATCGACCTAGAAAACATACGCCTCGATCTCCGGCGATCGTTCCACAACACTCGCCCGGTCGAACCCGTGGCACCTCGTAGCGCGGTTTAGGTCATCGCAAGCGCTTCGACCGATCCGACCGTTACCTTGATTGCCTCGAGATCGTGGTCGCCCAATTTCTCCATGCCTCTATATGCCACTTAGTGGTGGCATTTGACGAGCTCGTATGAGGCTTCTGGACGTGCGCTGGTCTCGCTTCCCGTCAAGGCGAGGGATTCGGCTCAGGGCTTGTCTCAATGTAGCTTGTCGAGCAACTGCCTGGCCTGGGTCAGGTCGCGCGTATTGAACCCTTCGGTGAACGACTCATAGAGCGGCCAGAGCAAATCCCGAGCTTCATCGCCGCGGCCGTGCTCAGCCCAAAGCTTAGCAAGGCCAAGCGCTGCGCGGAGCTCGAACGACTTGGCGCTCTGACGTCGCGCGGTTACCAGTGCCGATTGGAACCTAGCTTCACATTCCACAGTGGAACGCGCACACACCTCGAGCATCTCGGCCTCGATCCGCTCGACTTCGGCATCCCACATGTGCTCGCAGTGGCAAGCGGCTTGATCCTTCGCCTCAGCGACGACGGCCAAGGCAGATTCGGCTGCGCCGGACTTCTGCAATGTTGTTGCAAGCATGCAAAGATACCGGACATGATACCAACTCACACCCAATGCGGATCGAGCCCTCAAATTCTGACGCATAACCGCCAAGCCTTCCTCAACGGACGCGCCCTGGGCGATCGCCCAACCTCGCAGGAACAGGCCGTTCAGTCGCCAGTAGTGCAGACTATGTTGATCTGCCAAAGCAACGATAGCGTCGGCATGCCGGCGCACAGCAGATGTTTCACCAAGAAGCTCATGGAGTCCGGCGCCCGCGTATGTTCTGACGTGGGCGGTGAGGTTCGCCTGCTTCAATTCTTCAGCATACCGAAGCGCTTCGATGGCCAAACCCCGCGCGGTGTCCGATTGCCCGAGAATCCACTTGAGGATCGCCAAGTAGGCAAGCGCTGAAATTTCGGATCATGGATGTACAGTACTGGTGGCGGACGGTGGCGGTCGGGATCATAGAGGCTCAGGATCGTCTCAAACTCGTGGGAAGCCTCTATGAAGGACCCGTCGTACATCGCCGTGATGCCATCCATACGGTGCCCTGCCAACTGAAATGCATCGTCGCCCGTGCGCTCGGCAGTCCGCCGGGCTTCCTTCGTCAACCGCCGCATCATTGCGCGGTCACCACGAACGAAGTGGTAAACGAACTCGCCGCTCAGGGTCGCGTGCAGGGCAGCGGCGTCCCCGAATTTTTGGCAAAGAATGCGTGCGCGAGCGTATGCTGCGCCGGTCTGGGAGGCAGCATATCCGTGCACGGAAATCAGCGCCGTTCCGAGTGCCGTCTGTAGAGCGAGTTCCTTCCAGTCCTTCTCCGACCCTAACGGAAGCGCTTCCAGTGCCTTCAGACCCCTCGAAAAGTGATCGATTGCCTCTAGATTTGCGGAGCGTTGGGCAGCCTGCTTCCCCGCGATGAGCCAGTAGTCGATCGCACGGGCCGCTTGCCCTGCTTTTGCAAAATGATGGGCCAGGACCTCGGGTTCGCGGGCAGCCCGGCCTGGGAATAGCTCTTCCAAAGTCCGAGCGATTTTGCCATGTAACTGTTGCCTGGGACGACGCAGGAGCGTGTTGTAGGCTGCGTCCTGCACAAGGGCATGCTTGAAGAGGTACAATGAATCGGCCGCCGTTCCGCGCCGGAAGACCATCCCGGACGAGGTGAGCTGATCGATGAACGCCCGCAGCTCAGTTGCCGCATACGGTGCCACCGCGGCCAAAAGGTCATGCGAGAACTCCCGCCCGATAACCGCGGCGATCTGTGCCACGTTTTTCGCCGCGCCTAGTCGATCTAGCCGGGCCATGAGGGACGCGTGCAGGGTGGCCGGGATGCCAAGACTCGCCGGCGATGCTGTCGACTGCGCGTGGTCTCCCTCCGCGCACATTTCTGCCACTGCTTTCGTGAACTCCTCGAGGTAAAGGGGCACTCCGTCCGTGCGCTCGACGATCCCTTGAATGGCTTCCGCAGGTAAGTCTTGTTGGCCAAGAACATGTTCGACTAGCGCGACTCCGTCGCGCTGTCCCAGGCGGCCAAGTGTCATCATTGACACGTGCGGCTGCCCGGACCAAGGCGGAGTGAACTCGGGCCGGAAAGTCACAACAAGCAGCACGGGCAGCATCCGAATGCGTTCGACAGTTCGATCCAGAAGTTCCAGGCTGGTCGGATCAATCCAATGCACATCCTCGAAGATCATCACGACGGGCTCCCGCCCGGCGAGGGCCTCCAACTGCCGTACGAGTGCCTGCAGGGTTCGCGATTTTCGCTGTTGCGGGCTGAGATCGAATGTCGGGAAGCGCCCGGAGCTGGGCAACGAGAGCAGATCTGAGACGAGGCTGCAATCTTCCGCCGCAGTCGACGTGGCCGCGAGCAGGGTTTCAAGCTTGTCGAGTTTCGTCGAGGTGTCATCATCTGGGCTCATTTCAGCGGCGCGCTCAAGCTGGCGGATGATCGGGTAGAGGGCGCTACCGCTATGATGTGGCGAGCAGAAATAGCAAAGATGCGTCCGCTGCTCGTTCGCAATCTCCTCCAGGACGGCAACAGTGATACGCGATTTGCCGATGCCTGGCTCTCCCACGAGAAGGATCACCTGACCCTCGATGCCCTTTGCGCGCTGCCAGCAGTGGCGCAGCGCTTCGATTTCGTTCTCGCGGCCCACCAGCGGGGTGAGCCGCTCGCCGTGCAATGCCTCGAAACGACTATCCAGAATGCTCGGTCGAAGCACTTGGTAGGCGCGGATGGGCTCGGAATAGCCCTTGACCTCGAGGGTGCCAAGGTCACGAAAATCAAAGAGATGGCCGAGGAGGTGGTGCGTTCTCTCCCCGATCACCACCGTGTCCGGTTCGGCCAAACCCTGCAGTCGCGCAGCAATATTCGGCGTCTCACCGATTACGCCTCGCTCGCGAGCCTCACCAAAACCGACAATGTCTCCGACGACCACGATTCCAGTAGCGATGCCGATACGCACTTGCAGCGGATCTGAGAGTTCAAGCTCATTGACAATGTCGATTAGCGCCAGGCCGGCCCTTACCGCCCGCTCAGCGTCATCTTCATGCGCCTGCGGATAGCCGAAATAGACGAGCACGCCGTCGCCCATATATTTGGCCACGAAGCCGCCGAACCGCTTGATCGTATCGGACACGCATTGCTGATAAGCACCGATAATCTCGCGAAGATCCTCGACGTCGAGGCGCGATGCCAAGGCTGTCGAGCCGACGAGGTCGCAAAACATGACAGTTAACTGCCGACGCTCTGCACCGGCCTCTGGCGAAGCAGCGGTCGGCGCTGGTAGAGGTCGATCCACCGATACGTTGCTTGAACGGGCATCCTCGTCTCGCAAATCCGCAATCGCATCAATAAGCTTGCGACGGTGTCCGATCGAAGCAACGCCAAGTTCCTTGAGATCCTCGGCTTTCAGGTGCAGGAGAAGTTGTGCGTCAATGTCGTTGTCACGAAACGCCGACGCGTATTCCTCTAATCCCAAACTGCGCAACCAGGCAGCGATGTCCACCGCAGAATCCTCCGGCTTGCTTTGATCTTTTCAACAGCCAGGACGACGGGGCAATTCTACACGATTTGAATGAAACACGATGCGGAATGTCATGCGCGATTTCAGCAGGTGGCGGAACAAAAACGTCGGCTCTTCGTCCCGCTGCAGACGTCCAGGCAAGCCGACACAAAGCTCTGGAATGGTGCTTATTGAAAGGTCTTGGAGCGAGATCTAGACGGCCCTAGGGCAAGGTCATGAGCCATTTCGGGAATGGCCAGCGCCCGAAAGCTTTGTCGGGCGACGAAACTCCGCCGCTGACCCCGCGAAGTTGAGGGTTTTCGGAGACGAACCATGCCTGCGATTGGTACCTGTTTCGATGCACCGATCTTAGCCCTCAGTCAACAAAGGAAAAGGTTCCTACCGTTCGGCGCCGGCAGATCGCTTCTGCCTGTGACTGGGGTCGTCCTCCTAGCAGGGTGTTGAAAAAGCCCTAGCGCCCGGGCTCTGGTCATGATTCACTCGCTGTATTGCGATTTGGAGCTGATGGATGCGCGGCGGCGATGTGAGGACAGGCGAACTCTTCAGCTATGTCGATCTTGAGGATCGTGTTCGAAAAGATCATCCTCTACGTGCCATCCGTCAGATCGTGAACGATGCACTCGTCTCGCTGGAACGAGATTTTGCAGCACTCTATTCGCCGATCGGACGGCCTTCGATCGCGCCTGAGAAGCTTCTACGTGCCATGCTTTTGCAAGCCTTCTATTCGATCCGTTCTGAACGGCTTTTAATGGAGCGGCTGGAATACGACCTTCTTTTCCGCTGGTTTGTTGACCTCGGCATTGACGATCCGGCTTGGGACCACTCGGTGTTTTCGAAGAACCGCGACCGGTTGCTTGATGGCGACATCGCTGCGAAGTTCCTGGGTGCAATCCTTTCCCAGCCCAAGGTAAAGCGGCTGCTGTCAACTGACCATTTCTCTGTCGATGGCACACTGGTCGAGGCCTGGGCGTCGATGAAGAGCTTCAAGCCGAAGGACGGCCCAAGGGGCGATAATGGCGAACCACCATCAGATAGCGGCGGTCGGAATGCGGGATCAGACTTCCACGGCGAAAGGCGTTCCAACGAGACGCATGCTTCAACGACCGACCCCGATGCAAAGCTTTATAAGAAAGGCAAAGGCAAGGAAGCCAGCTGTGCTTTATGGGCCATGGGCTGATGGAGAACCGCCATGGCCTACTGGCCGATGCCTGCCTAACAGAGGCCAGCGGATATGCCGAACGTGTCGCGGCGCTTGCCATGATCGAACCCTTCTCCGACCGGCCACAAGCGATCACGCTGGGTGCCGACAAAGCATATGACACAAAAGACTCCGTCAAAGATTTGCGATCGATAAAGGTGACACCCCACGTGACGCAGAACATCAACGGTCGCCGTTCGGCCATTGATGGGCGCACGACGCGACATTGCGGCTATAAGGCCAGCTTGCGTATCCGCAAGCGCATCGAAGAGGCGTTCGGCTGGATCAAAACCGTCGCGGGGCAGGATAAGACGAAGTTCCGCGGGCGCGACCGCGTCGGATGGGCCTTCACCTTCGCGGCCGCCGCCTATAATCTGGTGCGGCTGCCGAAGCTCATGACGGAGACAGGCTGATGGCGAGAGTTTCTCCCTTCGCCAAGGCCTTCGCCGGTCGTTGGCGCATCGTCGAGATGGACAACTGGGACAACGACGTCCTCGATCTCGTCGAAGAGGCGCATCTGACATTCCAGGGCACAGCGGACGGCGAAATCGCATTTGTCGCGCTCAAGGGCTTTCTCGATGTTCGCTATGGCGCACGCGATGGATCCGCCTGTGCAGAGTTCTCATGGGAAGGACAAGACGAGAGCGACCCGGTCTGTGGTCGTGGATGGGCAGCTCTCGGCTCCGCTGGACGCCTTGTCGGACACATCTACGTCCATAACGGAGACGATTCCGGTTTCGTGTGCGAACGCGACTGACTTCTTCAACAGCCTGCTAGGAGATGACCTCTTCCGCCTTGAATGTTGCAATCATATTTCAGCTGAAAGGGAGGCTTGCATGAGCAGGCGTATCATCAGGGGCAATGACGTCGAGATCGCCACCGGAGCTTTCGACGGCCGGGCGCATCCGTCGGTCCTCCTCGTCATGAGGGCACCCATGCCATGGTGGCCCGAGAGATTCTGCGGGACTGTCAGGAATTCTGTGCGGTGGGCCATGATGATGAAAAGGAGAGAATCATCACATGGCTATCGAGAAAGAACTTCTGGACCAGCTCCTGGCTGGACGTGATCCATCCGAGGTTTTCGGCAAGGACGGTTTGCTGGACGATCTGAAGAAGGCGCTTTCAGAGCGCATCCTCAATGCGGAGCTTGACGACCATCTCGACGTCGAGCGCCTGGAGGGCGGCCCCGCCAACAGGCGCAACGGTTCCTCCAAGAAGACGGTTTTGACTGGCACATCGAAGATGACGCTGACCATCCCGCGCGATCGGGCGGGTACCTTCGACCCAAAGCTGATCGCCAGATATCAGCGCCGGTTTCCCGATTTCGACGATAAGATCATTTCGATGTACGCCCGTGGTATGACAGTGCGCGAGATCCAGGGGCATCTTGAAGAGCTCTACGGCATCGATGTGTCGCCGGATCTGATCTCGGCGGTGACCGATACGGTTCTGGAGGCCGTTGGAGAGTGGCAAAACCGGCCGCTCGAGCTTTGCTACCCCCTCGTGTTTTTCGACGCCATCCGGGTCAAGATCAGAGACGAGGGCTTCGTACGCAACAAAGCCGTCTATGTCGCCCTGGCCGTGCTCGCTGACGGCAGCAAGGAGATCCTCGGGCTCTGGATCGAGCAGACGGAAGGGGCAAAGTTCTGGCTGCGGGTCATGAACGAGCTGAAGAACCGCGGTTGCCAGGATATCCTAATCGCCGTGGTCGACGGCTTGAAGGGCTTCCCCGAGGCCATCACCGCCGTCTTTCCCCAAACAATCGTCCAGACCTGCATCGTCCACCTGATCCGGCACTCGTTGGAGTTCGTATCCTACAAGGATAGAAGGACCGTTGTGCCGGCGTTGAGAGCCATCTACCGCGCCCGAGATGCCGAGGCGGGCCTGAAGGCGCTGGAGGCCTTCGAGGAAGGGTACTGGGGCCAGAAATATCCCGCTATCGCTCAAAGCTGGCGGCGCAACTGGGAACACGTCGTTCCCTTCTTCGCCTTCCCCGAAGGGGTCCGCCGCATCATCTACACGACGAACGCAATAGAGGCCCTCAACTCGAAGCTTCGGCGAGCTGTGCGTTCCCGCGGGCATTTCCCTGGTGACGAAGCCGCGATGAAGCTGTTATATCTCGTTCTTAACAACGCGGCCGAGCAATGGAAACGGGCGCCGCGGGAATGGGTCGAGGCAAAGACACAGTTCGCCGTCATCTTTGGCGAGCGGTTCTTCAACTGATGAAACCGGCCCACCGCACAGAATTCCTGACAGTCCCGATTCTGCAGCCGGATCCCGGACAAGACCGCTATGGCTGAGCTTGTGCGCTCTTACTAGAGCACGTGCTGCGATCGATGAATCGATTGTGAAGTGACGACGCAGGCCGAAGCTGATTCAACATCCACAGCGAAGAGGTGGATGATGGGCCAGGCACTGAGCGACGATCTTCGAATACGGGTTTTGAAAGCGTCTGCAGCGGGCATGTCAGCTCGACAGGCTGCAGCCCGGTTCGGAGTTGGGATCTCGACAGCGATCCGCTGGATCGCGAGAGCGAAAGAGGGCGAGCTGACCCCTCGGCCGCAGGGCTGGAGGCGGCCATCGGCGGTAGACGCACACGAGGAATTTGTTGTCGCCCTGATCGAAGAGCGGAAGGACGTGACGCTCGATGAAATGGTCCAGCGCTTGTCCGTCGAACGGCAGGTGAAGATCAGCCGTAGCGCACTTGGCGCCTGGCTTCGAGGCCGAGGATGGACCTTTAAAAAAAGACCGCACACGCACTGGAGCAAGACCGGCCGGATGTCCTGAAGCGCCGGCGCGTCTGGTTTGATGGTCAGCTCGATCTCGATCCGGAGAAGCTGATCTTCATCGATGAAACCGGCCTTTCCACGAAGATGGCACGTCTGCGCGGGCGTGCACTGCGAGGCGAACGTTGCCGGGCCGGCGTACCGCACGGGCACTGGAAGACAACGACCTTCACCGGCGCCTTGCGCCTAACCGGAATGACCGCACCGTTTGTCTACGACGGCGCGATGAACGGCAACGTCTTCCTGGCCTATGTCGAACAGGTACTTCTGCCGACCCTTCAGGCCGGGGACGTCGTAGTCATGGACAACTTGCCAGCACACAAGACATCCGGTGTGCGGGATGCCATCGAGCGCGCCGGGGCCAAGCTTATGTTCCTCCCGCCCTATAGCCCAGACTTCAATCCCATCGAGAATGCATTCTCGAAACTGAAAGCCATGCTGCGAGGCCGCGCGGAGCGAAAGATCGATGCCCTGTGGGACGCAGTCGGCGCCTTGATACCCCGCTTCACTCCTGACGAGTGTGCCAACTACTTCAGGGCTGCCGGGTATGACCCGGATTGAACAGGATCTGCTCTAACATCGCGCTCAAGTGGTGCATGCCAATCGAGGGCTGCAGTCTGACTCAAGATGTCATCCAGTTTCCTCGGCTCGCGCCAAGCCCTCGTGGCAATCACCGATGCAACTAGATGCTCCGGGATGCCGTCACTCAGCGACCATGTCGATTTTGGTCGTCGCGAAGCGCTTCCGCAACCATGTCGCCGCTGGGCCGCTGGGGCGTTGCTTGTGCCAGACCAGCTCTAACGCCACCGGATGCGCGCCGTCGTCGAATTGAAGCGCGGGGATCGCAAGATCCTGCGCCACCGGGGATCTCGCAAGGATATGCGCAGGGATCAGAGCCCAGCCAATACCCTGCTTTAGAATCTGCAGAATCACCCAATGGCTCTCGACCCACCAGACTTCCGCCGCCACCCGAAGGCGGTGCCGTTCCATACCTTCGGTGCGCACCGTCACCATAATTTGGCGGTGACGCTTGAGATCCTCCCAGCCGACGACCGCATTGGCAAGCGGATGGTTCCTGCCACAGACCAATTTCAACTGCACCCATCCGATCGTGTGAAAGCCCAACTCCGCGGGCAGATCCTCTTGCCGCCACATGACGCCGATATCCGCTTTCCCATCGAGGACCAGCCGGCTGACATCTTCCATCATCGGGAACAGCAGCTCGAGTTCGACGTGAGGAAAATGCACGGCAAACTCGGCAAACAGTTCGCCCAACGCGTGCTCGGGATAGAGTTCGTCGATAGCGACCACCAGACGCTTCTCCACATGCGCTTCAAAGCTGGCCGCCACGCCGATCAGGTGCTCACGCCTGTCGAGGATCAGCCTCGCTTCCGACAACAGGCGTTCGCCGGCGGCAGTGAGGGTCGGATTGCGCCCCTGCCGACTGAACAGCTCCAGTCCGAGATCCTCCTCAAGGTTCGAGACCTGCGTGCTGACGGCCGATTGCGCCTTGCGTAATGCCCGGCCAGCGGCCGAGAACGAGCCGTGTTCGGCCGCCGCAACGAAGGCCTCCAGCTGTTCCATCGAGACCGTCATCCACCTTATTTCCAGATAGGACCTAACTTCATGATCTCGGGAATACAGATATAAAGCGCTCTAATCAACATAACTCAAAAGGAGATGCGTCGTGAAGATGCGCACTTTCCCGGACCGGATTCGGCATGCATTGTTGTTTGAGGCCATTGGCTTGATGATTATCACTCCGGTTGCGGCCTATCTGTTCAACAAGCCCATCATGCATATGGGCGTCGTTGGCATCGGCTCCGCCACAATTGCAACGATCTGGAATTTCGTTTTCAATCTCGGTTTCGATCACGGTATGCGCCGGATGTTCGGGGACACCAACAAAACCTTCAAAATGCGTCTGGTGCACACGGTGCTGTTCGAGATCGGCCTTTTGGCGATCCTGCTGCCGCCCATCGCCTGGTACCTGAACATGGGGTTGTTCGAAACGCTGCAGCTCGACCTGGCCATTGTAGCCTTCTATCTCGTCTACAATTTCGTCTTCAATGTCGCCTATGACCGCGTTTTCCCCGTCCCGGCGGGGCGGCGAGCCGAATACGCTACCTAGCACTACAGTTGCATTTTAGTTTTGAGGTGAGCTCGTCGAGCGGCCGCCTGATGGGCGCGCCTCCAGCATGACCATGCGATGACGTAGGCGGGGCTTATGCGACGCTGAGCGAGTCTTATGGCGATGCGTCGGACTTCCTGGATAGACCAGCGGATTAAATCCTGATGGTCGGCATCCGCAGTCTTTTTTGGGGCGTCGCGTCATTGGCGCGGTATCGGATCACCGCCATCATGGCGAAGGCGAGCATGACGAGGGAGACGTGGCGATGCCAGCCATGCCATGACCGGGTTTCGTTGTGATCGAGTCCGAGCTCGTTCTTGGCGGTCTCGAAGCTGTCTTCGATCGCCCAGCGATGGCCTTCAACGGAAACGAGCGTCTGGATGCCCGTCCCGGCCGGGCACCATGTGGTGAAGAATGCGAGATCACCGTCGCTGATATTGCGCCGGATCAGGAGGCCACGGGTCCAAAGCCCAGATTTCGTCTCGTTGTATTCGTCGGCATCGAGGTCGGCGAGTTCGCAATAGGCCCAGTCATGAAGCCGAGCGCCTTTGGTGCCCTCACCGGCGGAAAGACGCTGCCATGCACTTGGATCGAGATCACGGGCGATCTCCTGCGCTGTGCCGGCGACCGGAGGCTTTCCCGACCACGAGCCGAAATGGTGGTCCGATTTAACCCCAAGAACGTAGCCTTTGCAGGCTCGGCGCAGGGTTCCTTCGATGTCCCCGACGCCATAGACCGCATCTGCGGCCACCCATGAAAACGGCACATTGGCTGCCAGCGCACGCCGTATCATCTCGACAGCCAGGCCTGGCTTGGTAGCGAAGGCTGTAGCCTGAGGAACATGAGCTGCTGCAAGCCTTGCCGGATCGCCAGTCCAGCTCTTGGGCAAGTACAGGGCTCGATCGATAAAGGCATGGCCGCGATCGGACACATAGGCGGCGAACACACCGATCTGGCAGTTCGTTATCTTGCCAGCCGAACCTGTATATTGACGTGCAACACCGCACGATGTCTTGCCCTGCTTGAGGAAGCCCGTCTCATCGATGACCAGGACCGCATCATCCGTGGCGAGGTTTTCTACGACATACTCTCGCACGATGTCGCGAAGTGCGTCCGCGTCCCAGCGCCCGCGCCCCAGAATGGCTTGTTGCCGCCACGGGCCGGGATCACCGGCCGCCTCAGCACGCATCCAACCTGTCTTACGCCGCTCGTCACCCAGCAAGCCGTCCAGGAAAAGGTTCGCAGAGGCTGCAACTCGCTCCTGCGTAAACAGTCCGCGCATGCGAGCCTTCACGTCGCGCAACGATGATGCCCAAAGCTCAAGCGTCGTCTCGATTGATGCACCTGCCATCCATGACCTCCGAATCATGGAGACCCATAGATTCAGATCATAGATAAATATGCAACTGTAGTGCTAGGGACAAAAATGCGCTCTGACAGCCGCCCGCATACATATGCGTTAGGGCATCACGGGTTTTCTGGGGAATGGGCGTCCCTCGGGTTTGTAGTGCATGATCCGTACGGAAGTGAACGGATGGATTTGGCGCTCACGGGCGTAGATGGGCGCAGTGACCGAACATCATCGAGGACCTCTGACGGTGTTGATCGCGTCGCTGCGGACATCGTTGAAGCCGGTGGCGCGGCGATCGGCATTGTGTGCGAGGTGGGCGAGCTTGACCAGATCACCGCTGCAGTCGACCAGGTCGTCGCCGCTTACGGCCGGATTGACATTCTGGTGAACAACGCAGCCGGTCGCTCCGCAGTCTTGTCAACGATTCTCGACCTGTCGATCGAGCAACTGCAACGGAACTTCGATACCGGGGCGATTGCTTACATCCGTTTCATGCAATCCGGCGGGCTAAGGCTTTTGTGACGTCGCCCGCGAATGGATCGGGACCGGGGAGGCCAGCACGGCGCAGCGTGCTCACCATGCGCCTCCGCTCCCGGATGTTGTCCTTGATCTCCTTGTGGGCCTTCACCCGCTCCGTGATCGCCTCGTCGGAGTGTGGCCCGACATAGCTTCGCTTGTCCTTGCCTTGAGGGGTAGGGAGATCGAAATACCAATAGTCACGATCTTTGACGGTCACGGTCACGAACTATCCCTCTAAGGGGAAGTCCGCCGCGAATTGCGCGTCGAGCGTCCGCTGCGTTAGCTCCGCGAACATCGCTCGGTAGCTGATGTCGATCTCTTTCATCATTAGCGTCTCCTTCGCGAGTGCGGCGGCCTCTCGGCGGCAAGTTCGGCCATCACCAGATCGAAGCGACGCTCCCTTCTACTGAACAAATCGTCTCAATCATTTCGCGCCCCTGTTATAAGTCTCTGCCAAAACCTTATAACGGTTTGGCTGTTGAGAAAAAACCTCGGGAGCCGAGATGCTGGGCGCTGTCCTCTGATCAGGATG
Organism: Sinorhizobium meliloti; assembly: GCF_017876815.1. Taxonomy (NCBI): domain Bacteria; kingdom Pseudomonadati; phylum Pseudomonadota; class Alphaproteobacteria; order Hyphomicrobiales; family Rhizobiaceae; genus Ensifer; species Ensifer meliloti. Next base: position 168,644 of record NZ_JAGIOS010000003.1, read on the forward strand.
GCGCAGGAGGGATCAAACCACCGTTCTTGCCGAATCACAGACTCCACCGGCCGCAGCAATCACAACGGAGAATGACTGGCTGTGCCGAAACCTCCGAGGCAGGAGAGTGTTCAGAACAGAAACGCCGACGGTCGACTCCAGACCTCCGTAGGATTGTTTCGAAGTGCTGAAAGCGCTTATCACCAGGCCTGCTGGACATCCGATACCCGCCAGAAAGGCCGTTTGATTTCGACGATTTGGCGGCGGGGATCGCCAGCCTTTGCTCTAGCGCGGATAAGCGCAATGAAGTCAGCTTTAACGGCGGGATTGGACAAGAAGTAGCTATGGCCAATGAAGCCGCCGCCTGGAAACTCGATGAAATCGACTAACTCACCCATCTGAGACCCTGCCCATCTGGACGCCGCCTCGCTCCTGTTTTCGGGAAGCCTCTCGACAGCGAGCTGCCCCAGCCGCAAGGCGCTACCGAAGAGCAGCGTTGATGCCCCCAGCGCTTTGTCCCTTGGAGACGAATAAACCGTGAGATGCAGAGAGCCTTGAGGCGGGACCGTGCTCGGCCTTGGTTTGTTGCCGAAGGCAAGGTCTGGATCCGATACCCACGCGAACATCTTGGAAGAAGCCACGTCGAGATCAATATCAGGCGCGAAAAACACCACGTTCGCGATCTTGTAGCGCTGCCACATTGAGGATTGGCTAACATATGCTTCAATGCTGAGTTGTTGGACCACACTCGCGAGCACATCGGTCCCGCGGCTATGCGCCAAGAGGTGAAGCCGCTCGAGCCCCTGAGTTTCGGCGATGATGCGAATGGCTTTCTTAAGATCCGCGACTGAAAACTCGCTCGACTCGCGGTCGATATTGTAGCCGAAGAAAAAGCCGCCGGAGCCTCCAGCAGGCCATGTCAGGACAATGCAGACAAACTGGTTCTGCAGCGACCTGCAAATCTCGCCTGTGGTGAGCGCGGCGGCGTCGAAGCTGTTGCCATAACCGTGAATGAAGACCACGACTTCTTTACGATCACTTGTTGAGAGCCGACGAGCGACTTCGGCCTGCAGCGATGCGGCGGCCTGGTCGTGGGCCGTGACCGCCTCCAGCGAGCGGCTTAGCCCGTTTGCGGTCGCCTCAACGCCGTAAGGTGTCGCCGGAAACCGGCCAGTCTCTGAAACCGCGCTGACACGTAACTCATTTTTGCTGGTGAGAGGTTTGCGTGTCGACGCGATCGACACCGACCCGAAGCTCAAGAATATGGCTCTTTCAGCACCATAGGACAACGCGGTGTCCGAAGCGGTTATGGGTGCGCGGTCGGTAATATAGAGGAGGTCGAATGTTCCGGAACTTGGGTGTGACCGAACGGTCTGAGTCCTGTGCGACGCTGCGGACTCAGTGTTGGGCAGCGTTGGAGGCTCCACGTGCTGCGTAGCACAACCAGCTAGGCAAAAAAGCAAGAGGAAGCCTACCGCCGCCCAAAAAAAGTTTAACAATCCGACCTGTTTAATATAGCTGGTGGACGTGCGGCCAAGACCAAGTAAAGCGACGGGATGGCTATTCACCAAATGGTTTCCCCCTCTGAGTTAGTCTTCCGTGATTAGCAGCATGCGTAAATCGCTCCGGCGGAGCACCGATGCTCGCAACGAATTTGACATAGCCTATGGGAGCCTACTTGGCATCCAAATTTGGATTAGGCGATCGCATCAGTGCACACCAAAGTCGATCTTAGAAGTGCGGTGCACATCCTGCTCGTGGCCGTTGCCAGGCAGGGCTGGCCGGCCCGTGGCCGGGGCGTCAGGGCTGGGCTAGTGGCCTGCCGCCGTGTGAATAGCGGTAGCGCGGGTAGTGCTCGTCGCCACTCCCGAGATGGTCCGGCGGATGATCGCGGGCATCATCGCCGGCTCGCGGGAGCCGGAGGCGATCGTGTGAGCGAGCGCCTTCTGCTCATCGCCCTCCTGGCCCTCGGTCCGTTCCGAGCCAGCCAGCGGCATACCGGTCGTCCTGCTCTGCTACGGCGTGGCCCCCAATCGGCCGCCGGCGCGGTCGAGGAGCACTTCATCCAACTCCGCTGTGCCGACGGTCTCTACGAAACGATCGACTGGGACAAAATGGGCGGCAAGGGTAAGTTCCTCGAATCTGCGGTCAATGACTGTGGTGTCGGCGCAATCGTCTGGTCCACGGCGATCGCCTATGACGGCGACAAGCTGAAGGAAGGGCCGGTCTCCTGGGCGGACTTCTGGAACGTCGAAAAATTTCCCGGCAAGCGCTCGCTGCGCAAGGGTCCGAAATATACGCTCGAGTTCGCGCTGCTTGCCGATGGCGTCTCTAAGGACGAACTCTACGACGTGCTCGGGACCGACGAAGGGGTCGAGCGCGCGTTCAAGAAGCTCGGCGAGCTGAAACCGCACATCGTTTGGTGGGAATCGGGCGCCCAACCGCTGCAGTTCCTCGCTTCCGGCGAAGTGGCGATGACGTCGGCCTACAACGGTCGCATCACCGGCATCAACCGCACGGAAGGCAAGAACTTCAAGGTGGTCTGGCCGGGCAGCATTTACGCCGTTGATAGCTGGGTGGTGCTCAAGGATGCGGAAAACAAGGACGCTGCACAGGACTTCATCGCCTTCGCGAGCCTGCCCGAGCATCAGGCGAAGCTGCCGGAATTCGTAGCTTACGGGCTGCCGAACAAGGAAGCCGCAGCGAGGGTTCCGCCAGAATTCGCCAAGGACCTGCCGACCGATCCGGTGAATATGAAAGAGGCGATCTCGCTCAACGTCGACTTCTGGATCGATAATGCCGAAACGCTGACTCAGCGCTTCAATGCCTGGCTGGCCCAGTAAGAACATCCGCGGTGAAGGGCGTACCCGATGGGACGCCCTTCTTGCTCGGGCGGATGCGTTCCATGCTCTTCCAGATGACGCATCCTTCGCCTCTAGCGATGGAGTCTTCCGTGGCCGAATTCATTCAATTTGACCGCATCACTAAGTTTTACGGCCCCCTATGTGTGGTTGAAAACCTCGTTCTCGGTATCGGGAAGGGCGAGTTCGTCAGCCTGCTCGGCCCCTCCGGCTCTGGCAAGACGACGCTCCTGATGATGCTGGCGGGTTTCGAGCAGCCGACCTCCGGCAAGATCCTGCTGGACGGGACGGCGATCAACGACGTTCCGACCCACAAGCGGGACATGGGCGTCGTCTTTCAGAGTTATGCCCTGTTCCCGCATATGTCGGTCGGCGAGAACGTCGCCTTCCCGTTGCAGATGCGCGGTTTGGGCAAAGCGGAGATTGCCGAGCGCGTGGCGCGGGCGCTGGACATGGTGCAACTGTCGGCCTTCGCGGACCGTCGGCCCTCACAACTCTCCGGTGGGCAGCAACAGCGGGTGGCGCTTTCCCGCGCCCTGGTCTTCGAGCCGCGCGTCGTGCTGATGGACGAGCCGCTCGGCGCGCTCGACAAGCAGTTGCGCGAGCAGATGCAGTTCGACATCCGCGACCTGCACCGCCGCCTTGGCCTGACAATCGTCTTCGTCACACATGACCAGTCGGAGGCGCTGACCATGTCGGACCGCGTCGCCGTCTTCAACAGGGGCAAGATCGAGCAGATCGGTACGCCGCGGCAGGTCTATGACGAACCGGCGACGCGCTTCGTCGCGGAATTCATCGGCGAGACCAATCTGGTCGAAGGTGTCGTCGAGACCGTGCAGGGGCAGGAGGCAATCGTGCGCCTCCCGTCCGGTGCGCACATCGTTTCAGCCGGTTCCGGCAGCTTGGCCTCGGGCCAGTCCGTTTTTCTCTCCATCCGGCCGGAGCGGGTCGACCTCAGCGAGACGCGCGGCGACGCTCGCAATTGCCTGGAAACGGAAGTGACCGATTCCGTTTACCAAGGTGACCACCTGCGCGTGCAGTTGCAAAACGCCGCCCATCCGCTGATCGCCAAGCTCGGTCGCCGGTCGCGCGAATTTCCGCCTGGCACCAAGGTCTATGCGGCCTTTTCTGCCAACGATTGCCGGGTCATCGCACCATGAGTGCAGTTTCGTCCCGGGCCGGGCGGTCGGTCGCCCTTCTTGCGCCGCTGCTTCTCTTCCTTATAGGTTTCTTCGTCTGGCCGCTGCTCAGTATGATGTCGCAGGCCGTGTCGGATCAGGCCGTGCTGCGCCTGCTTCCGCGCAGCGCCGTCGTGCTGACGGATTGGGACCGAAAGTCGCCGCCAACGGTGCCCATGCAGATGGCGCTGATGGAAGACTTGAAGGCCGTCGATGACGATCAGGCGCTCGGCGATATGGTCCGCCGCCTCAACAGCGCCCGTTCCGGCTTCCGCACGCTGATGTCAAAGACGACGCGAGCGCTCGACGACACGGCGAATCCGCCCTCCAACCTGGTCTCAATCGACAAACGTTGGGAGAAGCCGGAGTTCTGGCTGGCGATCGCCGACGCGCTCTCGCCGCTCACCGACCGGAACCTGCTCGCCGCCGTCGATCTTAGCCGCAATTCCACCGGCGATATCGAGCATTTGCCGGCCGACCAGTCGGTCAACCGCGTTATTCTCGTGCGCACCTTCTGGATTGCCGCGCTCGTCACCTTCGCCTGCGCCGGAATCGGCTTCCCCTATGCAATGATCGCGGCTTCGCTTACCGGCTGGAAGCGCGACCTGATGCTGGCCGCCGTGTTGCTGCCACTCTGGACCTCGCTTCTGGTGCGCACCGCCGCGTGGTTCATCCTGCTGCAAGAAAAAGGGCTGATCAACGACCTTCTGCAAACACTCGGGCTGATCAACGCGCCGCTGCCGCTGATCTTCAACCGTACAGGGGTCGTTATCGCTATGACGCATGTGCTGCTGCCTTTCATGGTGCTGCCGATCTATTCAGTCCTTATCACGATCCCGAAGAACTTGATGCCGGCGGCCGCCTCGCTCGGGGCTCCGCCATGGCGCGCGTTCCTGCGCGTGCTGCTGCCGTTGAGCCTGCGCGGCCTCGCCTCCGGCAGCCTGCTCGTCTTCATCTCGGCAGTAGGCTACTACATTACGCCAGCGCTGATCGGCGGGCCGGGCGATCAGATGATCAGCTCGATTATCGCCTTCTACGCCATGGGCTCTGCGAACTGGGGCATGGCCGGGGCGCTTGGCGTCGTGCTGCTTGTCGCGACGCTGCTGCTCTACAGTGTCTATGCGCGGCTCTCCACTGGCGAACCGGGGAGGCGCTAGGTCATGCCGATGAAACTTGCGAAGTTCGCTTTCGCCTCGCTGACGATCCTGTTTCTCGTTGCTCCGCTCATCGCCATCCTGCCGCTCGCCTTCACCTCGAGCGTCATCCTCACCTATCCGATCCCGTCCTGGTCACTGCGCTGGTTCGAGGAACTGTTCACGGCGGATGCCTGGCGACGGGCGATCTTCAACAGCCTGATCATCGGGACGGGCACGACGCTGCTCGCCACCGTTCTCGGCACCGCAGCCTCGCTAGGCCTGCGCAACCGCCTCATCTTCTTTCGAGGCTCGATGCGCACGCTCTTCCTACTGCCGATGGTGGTTCCTGCCGTCGTGCTCGGGGTCGGCATGCAGGTGCTCCTTGCAGGTTTCGGCCTGACGAACAGCTATGCCGGCGTGATCATCGCCCACACGGTGGTCGCCGTGCCCTTCGTCGTGGTGAGCGTAATCGGGGCGCTTGACGGCATCGACGAGCGCGTGGAACTCGCTGCACAAAGCCTGGGTGCTTCGCCCGCAACGGTCTTCCACCGCGTGACGCTGCCGCTCGCTCTGCCAGGCGTACTCTCCGGCGCGGTGTTGGCCTTCGCCACCTCGCTCGACGAAGTTGTGCTCACACTTTTCGTCGCCGGCCCCAACCAGCGCACTCTGGCCCGGCAGATGTTCTCTAGTATTCGCGAGAACATCAGCCCAGCGATTGCGGCAGCGGCCTTCCTCTTCATCGCCGCGACGATCTTCTTCGGCCTCGTTGTCGTGCTGTCGCGCTTCATGCTGGCGAAGCGGCGCTAGGATTGGCGCGGGCTTCGTGCGCAAGCGAACATAGGGGCGATCACACGGTTCCGTCGAGTTCCTGAGCGATTTCATCGAAGGATTGTCTCGGCATTCTTCTGGGCTGGACTCTTGACCGCTTGTCAGCCGCGATGGTTCGTGTCGCGATGGTCACGCGGCCGCCCACTTTACACCAACCTCTCGAGGACTTGTCGGTGCGATGTTCGTTGGCCTGGCTACACACAAGCTGTCGGAGGTGATGGTGGGCGGACGCCCCCGCCGATCGTGATGCAGGTGCCTGCGCCTGGTCGCCATTCGCCATAAACGCAGTCGTTAGAACCGCCGTCTTTGCCGCTGGATTTTGCGCGTGGTCTAGTGGAGCGAGTTAGATTGGGACGCTGTCAGGCCAACTCAAGCTGAGAGTCTTTCGCCGCTTGCGCGAGCAACGGTGCGGGAGCCTTCCTTTGCAGGTGGGAAGCGTTAAGTCGGCGCGCCACGATATCGTGGTTGAGCCACTGGATGGGGCCGGAGGGATCTGAGGACGCGCCAAAAATCAGCTGCCCGGTCGCCTCCACCACGAGAGCACTCAGGAGGTCGCTGATCATTGCCTTGCTGTCCCGATGCATCTGCGTGATCTCGCTGGACGTGCCGATGGTCAGATCGGCCTGCGCTTGGCTGTTCGCCATCGGCCACGCCGAAAAGTCGTAAAACGGGCGCATGACTTCGTTGGCCTGCATATCGGCGATTTTTTGGAACACATCCTTCATTGTGAAGCCGTCTGCCAAAAGCTCCTGACATGCCTGCCATTGGTCTTCTGCCCATTGGCCACCGTTCTCTTTCCGCAAGGCGAGTAGCAGCGGTATCAGCGGAAGTTCGATACCCGTGAATACGTCGGAGGAATTAGTCCGGATTTCGGGACAGTTATAGACGGTTGCCTTGACACCCGCGGCCCAGGCTTCTTGCGCGATGCATTCGAGGCGCATCTTGGCGTAACCCTGGGTGTAGTTGGTGTAGGTCTGCCAACGGTAGCTCCCGTCAATCAGGATTGCCGTTCCATGGTAACCGTAGGCGGTGTACCGGACCTGAGCACCAGATGCCTCTACGCGCTCACGGATCGCCGCGCTGAAGTCGATAAGATGTCGAAAGGTGATTGCGGTGACTTCGTCGAAATTCTGCAGGATGAGTTTGCCCATCTCGCTGTCGAGCAGCGCTTGCGAAGACATGTGGCGGGGACCACGTCCCTTGTAGATTCGATTGGCGACCGCCAGGAATACCTTCGCTTTCGGGATGCCGCCGGCCATTGTATGGGCGAAGAAGACATTGCGGCCCTCGGCAATCATGCCGTCGAGAACGGCCATGACCTGTGAAAGCGCATTGGTGAACCGTGAGGTGGCGATGTCCCGGCACTGCTCAATGTAGTCCCAGTCGAGTCTCTCAAGTTCCCAGCTCTCCAGCGTCATTGTTGCGAGGAGATCCGTCGGAGTGGGGCCTCCTGTCGGAGCGTCGAGATCGAACCCGGCCATAAGAGGTATGTTGATAATCCTGCCGCCCAGTCGTTCCTCGGCGGCAGAGAGTTCCTCGGCGTTCAAAGGCCGAAGTGCGTTGTTCTCGTCGCGCCGCCCGACCGTGATGCCCACGATCTCCATTCCAGCGCGCCGGGCTTCGTCGAGCAAGCCGGTCGCATATCCGCGACCGAATAGTTCACCGAAGAGGACGAAAACATCACCTTTACGAAAGACGCTGTTTTCGGCGATGCGGTTCAATGCGACCGGGTTTTCCATACAGTCAGCTCTTTGGTCCGTTGTAGTCGAGCGGTGGCTCAGACATCTATAATCACATGACCGCCCTGACGCGTTATGGGAAGTCATTTTAAGTGACGGTTCATTTCAAAGCGTGAAGTCCCCATAAGGACTTCTCGGCAGTGAGCAGAGAAATCACCCCGAGCTTGTCCCAATTTGAACCAAAGGAGATGCAGCCAGGAATGTTTCTGATCGGGCTGCGTCGACACCCCCCTGACCTTCCTCCGAAACTGCGGTTGGGCAGATCGAGCGTCCATTCCAGCGATAAGCTCAACGTCAAGACGGTGGAAAGCGTCGCAGGTCTGCTTTATCCGGTTCAGATCTTCAAGCGGGTACCGAGATCCGAACTGCCTTTCAGGTAACTTTTTGATTCCACTTTTGAGGTCCATAGAAGCCCAGCTTGCCAGTTTGCAAATAAAATGAGAATACGAGTCAACTTACTTGGCCTTGAGATGTGGATGGCGCCGAACGACAGTGCAATTTCCCTGCGAGCACCGACATCTGGCACCTTGAAGAGGAAGAACTGATCTACAAATGGGCTTCTGGCATTCCATGTCTTGGAAAACCGAAGGCATTCGGGTCACAGCGCCAGTCCAATGGCGCCAATACGATGGGATGGTCAGCGTCCTGTGGGAGGCGGAAAGTCAAGCCGGTGCCAGTGGCTATTATCTCGCCGACGATCCGCGCATCATGTTTTTCTTCAACGACGTCTCGTCGAGCGTTCGCATTTCGAACCAGGACAATGATCTAGCGAGGAATTCGCGCCCCATGGCGCGTGCCGTGTATGTTCCTGCTGGTGTCCCGTTGTGGACGGGCAGTCGGAAGACGCATAGCTTCAGCCACCTTAACCTGCACCTTCATAAGGATCGGGTGTTGCGGTTTCTGGCTCCATCGGTCGGGAACTCCGCAGCGCAAACGGCATTACGCTGTCCAGTGGAGCTCCAAAACGTGGCGGCAATCGATGCGTTGGCGAAGTTGTTGGCCGACGAAATAAAGAGCCCTACCAAGCATGCAGTCTATGCAGAGAGCCTTATAGGCAGCATCATCGCGGGGCTTCTGGATATTCCTACCGAGAGGGAGGAAAGGGCCGGCGGCAGGTTGACACAGGCACAGATAAACAAACTCGTCTCGCATATTGACGCGCTTGGTGATTATCGTATGTCTGTCGCCGATATGGCTGCCGTCGTTGGCCTGTCCGAAAGCTGGTTTGCAAGCGTTTTCAAGCAAACAATGGGCATCACACCCCTGCAATGGCAACTCGCGAAGCGAGTCGAGCTTACGAAAAAGCTGCTCGGCGAAAGCGACCTCCCAGTTGCCAGCATCGCCGCGCAGCTCGGCTTTGCCGATCAGGCACACCTGACGAAGGTCTTCCGCCGGATCGTTGGCGAAACTCCCGCGGCTTGGCGGCGGATGCGGCAATTCCGGCAATCGTAGAGATCCCACCGCGGCGAGTCGTGGGCGGGCTGACTTGCCTTACCAACTCTGGCGCAGGGTCGCGAGAATGCTGCGCCCGGGATTGTAGTAGACCGCCCCGGAGTCCTTGCTCGCGACGTGTTTCTCGTCGAACAAATTGTTGACGTTCAGCTGGAACGTCGTGTTTTCCTGAATCTTGTAGGTGAAGGCTGCGTCGAAGACGACTGCACTCTCCGACGATGTGGTGTTAGTGATGCTGGTGTAATAGGCGTCCGTGTAGCGAGCCCCGAGCCCGAACAACATGTCGCCCCGCGCGCCGTCGCCCTCCAACGTGTAAGTGCCCCACACCGAGGCCATATTCTTGGGAACACGCATCAGGCGGTTGCCATCATTTGCGCCGCCAGGTTCTTCGATCTTGGAATCGATGTAGCTGTAGGCGGCAATCACGCTGATATTGTTGGTTACTTCCGCCTTGGCTTCGAGTTCGAAACCACGATGTCTGACCTTTTCGACGGTTTGCGGCAGATAGGTGACCTGATCAAAAACGGTAATGTTGCCCTTCGTCAGGTCGTAGACGGACGCAGTGAACATGGCCGGAAAGGCATCCGGACGATATTTGATCCCGACTTCATACTGCTTACCCGTCGTAGGATCGCTACCTGCGGCAGGTGGCGCGGCCGACTCGGCGTAGCTGATGTAGGGCGCCAGTTCCTCGGTAACCTTGTAGCTCGCGCCGATCCGCGTCGTAAATTCCCTGTGGTTGCCAGCCCGCCTGGTGCCTGCAAGGAGATTTGTCTCGCTAAGATCAAGCCAATCATTGCGCAAGCCAAAGCTCACGGTGAGCTTATCGAAGAAGGTCAAGTCCTGCTGCAGATAAATGGCATTGGTCTGCTGGTCGTTGTTCGTGCTGGCATAAGGCGCCATCGCGCCCGGCCCGCCTGAATAGATCGGGTCTTCCCAATCGATTGAAGGCGCAGGCGCGTAAAAGTTGGCACTGTCCGACTCGTATTTGTTGTAGTCGGCACCGAAAAGTGTTCGACTTTCCACATTGTCGAGACTTGCTTCGTAAACCAGGTGCGCATCGATGACGAATTGTTCGGTCGATTTCTCGTTTCCGAAGAAATAGCGACCCGCCACGGTCGAGCCATCGGTTGGTGTGCTCCCGATATAGGCACTGCCGAACCCGTCGTTCAGGTTGCTGTAGCGGGCGTTGGAACTGAAACTCAAGCCGTTGCCGAAATCGTGGTCGAAAAGGACGCTGTAGCTATTGCGGTTCGTCTCGCTGAAGTAATAGTCCGGTTCCCCAAAAAACTGATCCCTGTCGAAATCAGTCCCGAGCGGGTGGCCACCGCTACCGGGAACTCCGTCCTTGTCGAGGTGGTCGAAGATAAATGTCAGACTCGTCGCGTCAGTGGGGCGCCACGTCACGCCGCCCATGACGAAGTTCTCGTCATCCTGAGAATAATTATATTCCGCATCCGAGCGCTGAAACTTGCCGGTCAAACGGTACGATAGGGTTTCGTCCGCTGTGAGGTTGTCACCGAAATCAAATCCCAGTTCCTTATGTGAAAACGAGCCGCCAGTGCCATAGACTTCACCGAAACGATCGCTCTTCGGTGTTTTCGTGACATAGTTTACCGATCCACCGGGTTCCGCCGCTCCAAAGCTTGAGGAGCTGGCGCCCTTCAACACCTCAATGCGCTCGAAAGCATAGGGCTCTTCCCTGACCCCTGCAAAGGTCCTGCCGATCGCCAAGCCGTCGCGATACGTATACGGAGTAAAGCCGCGAATATCGAAGTAGTCATAACGGTCGTCCGAACCATAAAAGTCGGTCACCACCCCTGCCGTGTATTGTACGACTTGCTCGATTGTGTCGGCGGCGCGTTCCTCGATTTCTTTGGAGGTGATGACGGAAACCGAGGCAGGGGCTATCAGGATATCGGTCGGCATCTTGCCGGCGCCGGTCGTTTCTGTGGCGATGATCGACTTTGAATCTTCATCCGTATTGAGAAAGCTTCCGCCGCCAGCGCCGTGCGCCACAATCGTCTCCAGCACCGTTGTGTCGCCTTCAGGGACTGCGTCCTGTGCAAACGAGAGAGCAGGCGTTAAAGCAAAAAATGCTGTGCAGCCCAACAGAAATGCATTTCGTGAACGAAGCGGCAATCTCGTTGGCCAGGGGCCGGTCTGATCGATGTCCATGTTCATGTTCCAATTGACGTAAGTGCTGAAAGCGGGCCTCAAACCCCTTTGAGGTCGCCGAACTGCATCGCGTCTGGCCGTCCGCTAAGCATGAAAGCTTCGCTCAACCGACCCCGGCTTGAAGTCGTTGTCCCACGAACCGCTATTAACTGGAGCCGTTTTGTCTAGTATTGTATGTTTCCCCGGTTTTGTACGATTCGCCGGAAATCTCCACGCACTTTCTGGATATCGGCTGCTTTGCCGTTGACGCCGTTTAATTAAGCTGAGAATGGGGGTCAACTTAAACGTTGAATGGAGTGTGGCGATGAGGCTGTTTCGTTTCGCCGTACTGGCAGTCATAGCCCTTCATTGGGCAGACCGGCACGGCACTGTGTTCGCTGCCGAGAGTACTTCGTATCCCATCACCATCAAGCATGCCTTCGGCAACACCATCATCGCAAAGAAGCCGGAGCGTGTTGCAACTGTCGCCTGGGCGAACCATGAAGTGCCGCTGGCTCTTGGCATCGTTCCGGTTGGAATGGCGCGCGCGAACTTCGGCGACGACGACGATGACGGCATTCTGCCATGGGTCGACGCACGGCTCGGTGAACTCAAGGCTGAAAAGCCGATGCTTTTCGACGAGGGCGATGGTATCGATTTCGAGGCGGTCGCCGCCACGCGACCGGACGTCATCCTTGCGGCCTATTCGGGCCTCAGCCAGGCCGACTATGACACGTTGAGTGATATTGCACCTGTCATCGCCTATCCGCAGGCTCCCTGGTCGACCGACTGGCGCGAGACGATCCGGTTGAACAGCGCCGGCCTCGGGATGGCCGCGGAAGGGGAAGGGCTTATAGCCAGCATCGAGGCTGAGATCGACCTTGCGCTTGATGGACATCCCGAACTCAAGGGCAAATCGGCGATGTTCATTACCCATCTCAGCTCATGGGACCTCAGCGTCGTCAATTTCTACACGACGAACGATACGCGCGTCAGGTTTTTCGGCGATCTCGGGCTTATGTCGCCGAAAAGCGTGGTGCAGGCGTCACAAGCCGGAAGGTTCTCAGGTTCCGTCAGCGCCGAGCAGATCGATGCTTTCGACGATGTCGATATTCTCGTTACTTACGGAGACGGGATGCTTTTCGACGCTTTGAAAGCCAACGCGCTGATGATGCATATGCCCGCCGTCGCTCGAGAATCAATTGTCATGCTAGGCAACAACGCGGTCGGTAATGCCGCAAATCCCACGCCACTGTCCATCAGATGGGTCCTGAAGGACTACGTGAAGCTGCTCAGCGAGGCAGCCAAGAAGTCGCAATGACCGCCGGGATTATCAAGACATCGGACGGGCGTTGGTCGCCCGTGTCCCGTTCCAACAGAATGCGAAGTCTTTGGCTTGCAGCGCTTTTCGCGCTCGTGATCGTCTTGCTTGCCGCCTCCGTTACGGTCGGCACGCGCAATGTCGGGTGGGACGATGTCGCCGCGGCAATGGGCGGTGCACAGAATAACATCGATCGCGCGTCGGTTGCTTTGCGCATTCCGCGGACCGTGTTGGCCCTGCTTGCCGGGGGCGCTCTCGGCTTGGCCGGAGCGATCATGCAAGGCGTGACACGCAATCCGCTTGCGGATCCCGGCATTCTCGGCGTCAACATGGGGGCATCTCTCGCGGTCGTCGTCGGCGTCGCCTGGTTCGGGATGTCGTCGTTATATGCGTACATCTGGGTGGCGATCCTGGGTGCCGGATGCGCCGCGATCTTCGTCTACGCCATAGGTTCGCTGGGCAGAGGCGGCGCGACCCCTCTGAAAATGGCGCTCGCAGGGGCGGCAACGTCGGTCGCATTTGCGTCCATGGTTATCGCCGTCGTGCTGCCGCGTGGCGATATTGCAGGCGGTATTCATTCCTGGCAGATCGGTGGTGTTGGCGGCGCGACTTACGAGCGGATCCTTCCCGTATTGCCGTTTCTGCTTGTAGGATTCGTGATCAGCCTGTTGTCGGCCAGAAAACTCAACTCTCTTGCACTCGGTGACGAGCTGGCGACCGGGCTCGGCGAAAGCGTCGCAACCGCGCGCGCCGTTGCTTCCCTCGGCGCCATCCTTCTCTGCGGTGCGACGACCGCCATATGCGGGCCGATCGGCTTTCTCGGGCTGGTCGTACCACATCTCTGCCGCCTCTTGGTTGGCGTGGACCATCGGTGGCTGCTGCCTTTTTCGACGCTCGCAGGCGCGTGTCTCCTGCTCGCGGCGGACGTTCTCGGGCGAATCGTCGCGCGCCCCGCAGAGATCGACGTAGGCATCGTCACCGCGATGATCGGTGCGCCATTCTTCATCTGGATCGTCCGGCGCCAGCGTGTGAGGGACCTGTGACAGCTCCCTCGTCCACTCTTGCTGTCGTGATCGCACACCGACGCAAAAGAGCGCGCAGGCACCATGCCATTATCGCAACGTTGCTGACCCTTGTCGCAGTGACCTTCGGCGTCACCTTGTCGATTGGGCAATCCATCACGCCGCCGAGCGATGTTCTGCGTGTACTCCTCGGTGAACCGGTTCCGGGCGCATCCTTCACGGTGGGGCAACTGAGATTGCCACGCGCCGTGCTGTCGATCCTGGCAGGCTTATGCTTTGGACTGGGCGGCGTGGCGTTTCAGGTCATGTTACGCAATCCGCTCGCCAGTCCCGATATCATCGGGATTACCTCCGGCGCTGGGGCGGCTGCCGTTTTCGCCATTGTAGTCCTGTCCATGACCGGTCCGATGGTTTCGGTTATCGCTGTTGTAGCGGGGCTTGGCGTGGCGCTGCTCGTCTATGCCCTTTCCTTCCGCAACGGGGTCGCCGGTACCAGGTTGATCCTTGTCGGTATCGGCGTTTCCGCGATGCTGCAGAGTGTTATCGCCTATATCCTTCAATCGGCGCCCGCCTGGAATTTGCAGGAAGCGATGCGTTGGCTTACTGGCAGCGTCAACGGCGCTCAGCTTGGCCAGGCGCTGCCGCTTCTGCTTGCCCTCATCTTCTTCGGGGGGCTACTGCTCGTTCGCGGTCGCGATCTCGAGACACTACGGCTGGGCGACGATACGGCGGCCGCTCTTGGAACGAGAGTCTCGAATACAAGGATGCTGGTGATTGTAGCGGCGGTCGGACTGATCGCATCGGCGACCGCGGCATCGGGACCGATCGCCTTCGTCGCTTTCCTGTCGGGACCTATCGCCGGCCGGATCGTACGAAACGATGGCTCGGTGCTGATCCCGTCTGCACTGACGGGCGCCGTTCTCGTGCTTGCCGCCGATTACGTCGGGCAGCACCTTCTGCCGAGCCGCTACCCTGTAGGCGTCGTAACCGGGGCGCTTGGCGCACCCTACCTGTTATACCTCATCGTTCGTATCAATCGGATCGGAGGGTCGTGATGACCGACCATCTGCTCGTCGCCAGCGGATTGACGGCCGGTTATGACAAAACCGAAATCCTGCATGCGCTCGACCTCACCATTCCCCCGCGCAAAATCACGGTGATCGTCGGCGCCAATGCCTGTGGCAAGTCCACGTTTCTCCGCACGCTCTCGCGGTTAATCGCGCCCAGCAAGGGGCAAGTTCTCCTCGACGGCAAATCCATCCACCGGACACCCTCGCGAGATCTCGCCCGGACGCTGGGTCTGTTGCCGCAATCGCCGATCGCGCCGGAAGGCATCACAGTGGTCGACCTCGTCAGCAGGGGACGGCATCCGCATCAAAGCCTGTTTTCCGGCTGGACGCGACGGGACGACGAGGCGGTCGACAGTGCGCTTAGGGCGACAAAGACATTCGACCTTGCCGATCGGCCGATCGACGAGCTCTCCGGCGGCCAGCGGCAGCGGGTCTGGATCGCCATGGCACTCGCCCAGCAAACCGACATCCTGCTGCTCGACGAGCCGACGAGCTTTCTCGACATCAACCATCAGATCGAGGTGCTCGATCTCCTGACCGATCTCAACAGCGCGCGTCGAACTACGGTCGTCATGGTGCTGCACGATCTCAACCTTGCTGCCCGCTACGCCGACCATCTCGTGGCGATTGCCGGTGGGCGCGTGCACATTTCGGGCACTCCGGAAGAGGTGCTCACCGAAGAGACCGTGCGGCATGTTTTCGGCCTTGATAGTCGCGTCATCAGCGATCCCACGTCGGGTCGGCCAATCATGCTACCGATCGGGCGACACCGGATGGCCGTCATCGACGACATGGGCGATGCACCACAAAAGGAGAGGAGCGCATGAACGCAGTTCATTCATTCAAGCTGTCCGGCGTAGCGGTCCCCGGTAGTGCCGCTGACATGCTCGACGAGATCTGCGAGCATTTTGTCGAACATGCCAAGGTCGAACGGAGAGACGACCTGGCGGTGCTGCAGAGCGAGCTAGGTGTCGCGCGCATCAGCATCGAAAACGGGCGCTTGTTGATCGAGCTCGACTGCCCGACGCGTGAAAAGCTGCACATGAGCCGCACGATCCTGGCGGAACATCTTTTCTATTTTGCCGAAGGCCAGCCTTTCGAATTGACCTGGTCGGAACCGACGTCCTTGTCGGTGCTCCCGAGCCTTCATGAGGTGACAGTCGTCTCGGCGCACGACGTCACTCCGCACATGCGTCGCGTGATCTTTTCCTGCGTCGACGTAACGCCCTTTGTGGGTAGCGACATGCATGTCCGACTGCTGGTGCCGCCGAAGGGCAAGCCGCCGGTCTGGCCCGGCTACCGGGAAGACGGCCGCATCGCCTGGCCGGAAGGCGAGAACGAGCTTCTGGTTCGTGTCTATACCATCCGCGCCGTCGATTTGGATCGGAGCGAGTTGTGCATCGATTTCTTGCAGCATCCCGCTCCTGGCGTACCGACTCCGGGTGCAGACTTTGCGCGCGATGCGCAGCCCGGAGACGTGGCCGCCCTGCTAGGGCCAGGCGCAGGCGGTCTGCCAGCGGAGCGATCCATTTTACTAATCGGCGACGAGAGCGCTCTACCAGCCATAGCACGTATCGCGGCCGAAGCTCCGGCTGAAACGCATATACGTGCCATCATCGAGGTTGAGGACAAGGCGGAAGAGCAACCACTTCTGACTGATGGCGTGCTCGACGTGCGTTGGTTGCACAGGGGGAGCTACCCGGGAGATGCTGCCGATATTCTCGTGTCCGAGGCGAAAGCAGCGATATCGGCCGTCGATGACGAGACGTTTGTTTGGGTTGCGTGCGAAAGAACAGACATACGAGCTATCAGGACCTTCCTCAAAGCTCGGCAACATGATCGCAGGAAGATGTATGTCGCTTGGTACTGGGAAAGAGACGTGAAAATCGCATGATGTATGACCAGAAAGGCGAACACCTGCGTCGTCGAGATTCCGAGCCACTTCGTCACTCATCTCGCTATCTCGACTTGTCCGATTGTATGATCGTCGACGGAACGATGGGCTCCAGCTTAGCCTTGCTTGGCTCAGTTCAAGCGGTTGAGTGAGCCAAATGAGATCACAGCATTTCAAAGAGCTATGGCGATCACTTTGTCGGTTTGGCGCAGATTTTGCTCATGATTCGTGGATAAGCTTCTGTTTGCGCCAAACTAAGAGAGTCTGTTGCGTGTATCACTAGCTCGTAGGAGTGTTTGAAATCAGTATGTCCTGCCGAACGGTGCCCTGAAGGCCTACCTTTAAGGCTTGGCTACCGAGAAGCGTGGCCGCGGAGACGTTTCCCGAATTGTTCTTTATACTTGGGTAGTCCGTACAGGGCCTCTCCAATGGGCGTTGCGCAGGGTGAAAGCCGCGGCTCAAATCGGCTATCCTCTGTACCAGAGAAGGCCGACCACGATGAAGGCCGCAAGAAATGCGGTTGCCAGCAATGCGAGCGTGACATGTGACGGTCTGATGCTAGCGAACTCCTTTACGGACGTTTTCAAGCCGGCGGCTCCCAGCGCAATTAGAAGTAACCAACGCGAAAGATCGTTGGCGACGTCGCCTGCTGCCGCCGGCAGAAATCCCATCGATTTGAGGGCCGCGAGGAATGCAAATCCCAGGACGAAACCGGGTATCACCTGGCCCAATTTTTGTGGCTTCTGACCGGCGCCTGCTCCCAACACTGTGACCATGATCAATACGGCAATTATCGTTGGCGCAAGCAGGCTTACGCGAACAATCTTGACGAGTGTCGCAATCTGACCAGTCTCCTCCGACATTGCGAAGCCGGCACCTACGACCTGAGCAACATCGTGGATCGTTCCACCGATGAACACGCCGGACTCTTTAGCGTCGAATTGCAGATGGGACGCGAGCACCGGATAGAGCACCATCGCTGATGTCGACAGGAGTGTTATTGCCACAATCGTCAAGGCGAGATCCCGGTCGCTGTTCTGTCGCGGAGGAAGAACGGCATTTAAAGCTACAGCCGCTGAAGCTCCGCAGATGGCGACGGCTCCTCCCGTTAGCAGTGACAGTCGCCAATCCATGCCGGCGAACTTACCGACAATAATGGCGAACAAGATTGTGCAAGCAAGCGCGGTAGTAACCAGGCAGAGCAGGCTAACGCCCAGGTCGCTCAATACCTCCAACGACACCCGTGCACCCAACAGTGCCACGCCGAAACGAAGCACAGCGCGGCTGGCAAAATGGATGCCTGGAACGGTCCTGGCACCGCTTTCCGACAAAAAGTTGAGAGACATGCCCAACAGAAGCGCCATCAAGGTCGCCGGAGCCCCATAGTGCTCGGAAAGAAATTGAGCCGAGATTGCGATCAACACTGCCACGGCAAGGCCGGGAAAATACGATACTACGCGTGTCCTTAAGTTCTGGGTTGGGCGAGGGATATCGCTCGTGGCGACTTGTTCAGTTCGATCGCTCACGGCTCAACCCTTAGCTCGGGCACTAACGGTGTCGTTCTCGCTGAAGGCCGGGAGTCTGAAATTGTGGCAGTCAGGCTCGACGCTGAACATTATTTTCTCCCGAGACGTGTGGGTCGGAACTCGAAGCGACCCCGAGATGACAACATTTCTTTGATGTGATAAACGCGCTCAAAAGCAGATATTAATCGCCATTTGCGATCGAAGATGAATCTGGACCTGATCGACACTTTCCTTGACCTACTCGAGACCGGCAATTTCAATCGAACTGCCGAGCGGCTGGAAACGACGCAGTCCACCATCAGCGGGCGCGTCAAGGCGCTCGAGCAAGCTGTCGGGGCGAAGCTTTTTCAGCGCGGGCGGGCCGGAGCGATCCCGACGCCGTCCGGGCTTCGATTTGAGCAGCATGCGCGGTCTCTGAAGGCTGGCTGGGCCCATGCCCGCCGGGATATTGGCGGGCTGGAGCGCTACGAAGGCTCGCTACGGGTCTCCGGACAGTTCAGCTTGTTGCGCACGCTCTTCCTGGACTGGATCGGCGAGCTGCACGCAACCAACAAGCGCGTCGCGCTGCACCTCGAGGCGGACTATTCGACGCAAATCATCTCTGATCTGGCCAATGGCGCAATCGACATTGGAGTCGTGTTCGCTCCGAAATTCCTTCCTGACCTCAGCATCGAGGAGATTGGTGCCCAGAGGCTGGTGATGGTATCCACCGAATTCGCGAACGTGGGCAATGTCACCGCCGACCGGTATATTCGCGCATCCTACACGGCTTACATTGAGCGTGCTCACGCCGAGCTCCTGCCCCATCTCGCCCATCCGGCTCTGACCGTGGGCTATGAGGAATTGGCCGTTGGCATTATGAAACGTTTCGGAGGCACAACCTACCTTCCGGAGCATGCCCTCGATTATCTCGCAAGTTCCGGTGTTTCGGCCAAAGTCGTTGAGGACGCTCCCGACATTCACCAGCCAGTTTATGTGGCGACGCAGAGGCGTCGCAAACACGATCCGTTAGTGCACCGTGCAATTCTTGCGCTGAAAAGCGTTGCAGATCGCCATTTTAAGATTTCGAAGGTGAAGGATGCCTGAGGGCCGGCCTCGGATCTTCAATCGATCCCACAGGCGTCCGTTCTCATGCGTCGATGGATACGGAGCCCATTGGGCGGCTGCAGCAGGCGAGGACAAATCCCTCTGACCTCTCGCACGCCGACAGTCCGCCAAGATCCTGCATGTCCACCATTCCCTGTGTCAATTTCACCTTGCAGCTTCCACAAACTCCCTGGTGACAGGAACTCTCAATCCAGATGCCAGAGTTCAGTGCTGCTTCCAAGATTGTTTCCCCTGGCGCGCAGGTTCCGTGTTTGCCAGAGAGTGAAAAGTATACCTCGTCACCTAACTTGTCCGGTTCTTCGATCGGAATCCTCTCGCCGAAGCTCTCCTCGTATACTGCCCGGATCGGCACCTCTGCCGCCATGGCGCGAGCGGCTTTCATAAAGCCCTCCGGTCCGCACATGAAAATCTCGCGTTGCGGAAGGTCCGGAACAAGCGACTGCATTAAAGAGGCACTTATCGTTCCCATCCTCCCACGGAAGCAAGTTTCTTCGCCGGTTTCGCCCACCACCATATGAACCTTGATGTTGGAAAAACGCCTGGCGATGAATTCGAGCTGATCTCGAAAAATAATGTCCTTCGGGGTACGTGCGAAATGGACGAACTCGACGTCGACCTGATCGACGACGTCGGTGATGTATTGCAGCATCGACATTACCGGTGTCACGCCCGAGCCGCCGGAGAGTAAAAGCGGCTTCCGGGAGGGAATGTCAAAATAGTTGAAGCGGCCGGCTATGTCGGCAATTTCGACGGACATACGGGGGCGCATGTGGTCGTTCAGCCAGTTAGACACCAGCCCGCCAGGCACGCGCTTGACGGTAATCTGGACGTTGTGAGGACGGGTGGGCGTTGAACAGATGGAATAGGCGCGGGGGCAGAGCTTACCTTCGATCTCGAATTTGAAGCTGATATATTGCCCGGGTTTGAAATCGAAGCTCCTGCTCTGGCTGTCTTCAAACACGAACGTTTTGCTATCATGCGTCTCGTCGATCACGGCTTTGCATACCAATGTTGCCGGACCTCCGCGGTAGCATGGTTGCTGGTTGGCTGCGGAAAGGGAGAAGGGAAAGCTTGCTTCCATAAGCATAAAGGGCACCTCTGACTCTGTGCCACAGTTATATCAAGCTCCGCAAAGTGGATTGAGCGGGGCAAAACCCTCTTTTCAATCGTAAAATGCGATCATTAGGGGGTTAATTGCGCCACAGGCCGGGCAAACGTGCCCCAGGCACTGACCGCGTCGACATCATAATGAAATACGACTGCCCGGAAAGAAGCGCCAGGTCGTCGGAACGCTCCCCCCGTGAGCTGTCGTGAGGTCTCACGGGATTTTTTGCAGCGTCTTGCCCACGAAAAGGCCGACAGCGAGAGCCAATCACGCGTCCCAGGAACGCTCCCGTAGTTCGATCGCAGTTTACGATCAATAACCCAAGTTTGTCGCCGTTTATCGATTGAGCAATTTGTTGTCCTATGTCGCTGCGTCATTCACGCGCATCGAGTTTCGACCCACTTGGGGAGGGAGAATATCTTGTTCATCGTCGATAGCGATTGCCATAACTACTGGTGCAGCGCGACCGTCCTGGAGCCGTACATGGACGGCTTCTTCAAGGACATGTTCGTTCGCGGCGAAAAGACTGGGCCACGCGGCGCATTTCCGCACGGCCATCGTCCCTGGTTTCATCCAGAAGGATTTTCGCGGCATGACGTCAACCCGGTCGAGGAAGACGACAATTACGCGATCATGAAGGAAAAACACCTCGATAAGTACAATATCGATGTGGCGATTCTAACCGGCGACGAGCCGATCGAAGCGTCTACTTTGGCAAACGCCCATTATGCCAATGCGCTCTGTAGGGCGTACAACGACTACATGATCGATTACTGGCTACCGAAGGACAGTCGGTTCTGGGGGTCGATCATTGTTGCCCCGCAGGACCCAAAACTGGCGGCCGAGGAAATCCGACGTCTCGGCTCGCATCCGCGAATTGTCCAGGTTCTGGTAAGCCATGGCGCCCAGCGGCCCTACGGCGACCCATTCTACCATCCCATTTACGAGGCTTGCGCCGAAATGGGGCTGCCGTTCGCCATGCACCTTGGTGGTCAGGGTGGTGTGAACTCGACGCCTATCGGAGCAGGACCGTCGACGTTCTTCTGGGAAACCCATGCGATACTTCCACAGTCCGCAATGACGCATATGGCTTCCCTGATCGCCCAAGGCGTCTTTGAGAAATGGCCAAGCCTCAAAGTCGTGATCATCGAGTGCGGGGTGGCATGGGTGCCCTCGGTGCTATGGAGACTGGACGCCAACTATAAGGCACTGCGCAAGGAGACACCCTGGTTGAAGCGGTTGCCCTCGGAGTATTTCAAAACGAACATTCGCATGTCGACCCAACCACTCGAGCAGCCGGAAAATGTTCAGCATCTTTGGGCAACCCTGGAGGCGATGGACGGGGAAAACACACTGCTGTTCGCGTCCGACTATCCGCATTGGGATTATGACGACGTCACGAAGCTGCACATTCCCCCTGCCTGGCGCGAGAAGGTACTCGGCCTGAACGCGCTCGACGTTTACCGGCGCATTCCCCGGCCGGCCGCGATCGCAGCAGAGTGAGGGGGCGGGCAATGGCTTCAAAACAGTTTGCATGCAAGGCTTCGGAGGTTCCTGCCGATGCTGCCAAGATCATCAAACTCGGCAATTTGTCGCTTGGTATCTTCAGGGTTGGGGACGGATATCACGCGCTTCTGAACGTGTGCCCCCACAAGGGAGCAGCGCTTTGCCAAGGACCCGTTTGCGGGACCACGAAACAGACGGACAAGGCGGAGTTTGTTTATGAGCGGGCAGGTGAGTTGGTCCGTTGTGCTTGGCACGGATGGGAATTCGATATCCGGACGGGCGAGTTCCTGGTCGATCCCCGTGTGAAAGCCCGCACATTCCCGGTTTCCGTCGAAAGCGAAGACATCTTCGTTCACGTTTAGCGAAAAAGAGGCGTCGCCTATGCAAAGTTACCAAATTCGCGAAATGGCGACGCCGCTCTGTCAGCCGGCCGCTTCACATTTTATCGACGGCACCTTTATTGAGGATCGCACCGGTCCTGAGATCCTCTCCGTCAATCCGGTGGATGGTGAGATCATCGCCAAATTGCACGGGGCGACTTCCTGCATCATCGA
The DNA here is from genome assembly GCF_017876815.1 of Sinorhizobium meliloti. NCBI lineage: Bacteria > Pseudomonadati > Pseudomonadota > Alphaproteobacteria > Hyphomicrobiales > Rhizobiaceae > Ensifer > Ensifer meliloti. The sequence goes on from NZ_JAGIOS010000003.1 coordinate 191,079, forward strand.
GAAGGCAATTGCCTCGGCGAAACGGGCGCAGAAAGAATGGGCTCGGAAAGAGCCGGCGGAGCGGGGTCGCGTCCTCAGTCGCGCCGCTGACATCATGCGGGCGCGAAACAGGGAACTGTCGGTTCTCGAAACGCGCGATACAGGCAAGCCAATTTCTGAAACACTGGTGGCGGACGCCGCTAGCGGTGCCGATTGCCTCGAGTATTTTGGCGCAATCGCGGCGACACTTTCGGGAGACAGCATCCAGTTCGGAGAAGATTGGGTCTACACACGGCGGGAGCCGCTTGGGGTCTGTCTCGGAATAGGGGCCTGGAACTACCCCATCCAGATTGCGGCCTGGAAGGCAGCCCCCGCGCTTGCTTGCGGGAATGCCATGATATTCAAGCCGTCGGAAGTGACCCCATTGTCAGCGCTCAAGCTCGCGGAAATTCTGACTGAAGCGGGGCTTCCTCCTGGCGTTTTCAATATTGTGCAAGGTGCCGGTGATGTTGGGGCTGAGCTCGCCACCCATCCGGCGATCGCCAAAGTCTCCCTCACCGGCTCGGTCAAGACTGGCGCGAGGGTCGCCTCGGCCGCCATGGCCGGCATCCGGCCAGTAACGATGGAGCTTGGTGGAAAGTCTGCGCTGATCGTCTTCGACGATGCAGATGTTGAGGCAGCCGTCAGCGGCGCAATTCTCGGGAATTTTTATTCGGCCGGCCAGATCTGCTCAAACGGTACGCGCGTTTTCCTGCAGCGCGGAATAAGGGAAGCGTTCCTTGCGCGCTTGCTGGCCCGGGTCGCGGCTTTGAAGATTGGTGATCCGATGCACGAGGAGACCGACATCGGGCCGCTAGTCAGCGCCGCCCATCGCAACCGGGTTGCCACATACGTCGCCCGCGCCGAGGTTGAGGGAGCATACCAGATGACGCCTCCGCGCAAGCTTCCACCAGGGGATGCCTGGCACGAGCCCGTAGTCTTCACGAATGTTACGGATTGGATGACGCTTGCTCGGGAAGAAGTGTTCGGTCCGGTCATGGCCGTCCTGGACTTCGATGACGAGCAAGATGTCGTCGCAAGAGCCAATGCAACGGACTTCGGATTGGCAGCAGGCATATTCACGAGAGACCTCGTTCGTGCCCATAGGTTGGCGGCTGAGCTCGAAGCCGGAACCGTGTGGATCAACGCTTACAACTTGACGCCAGCTGGCATGGCGTTCGGCGGAATCAAGAGATCAGGCATCGGGCGCGAAAACGGGCGTGTCGCGATCGACCACTATACCCAGCTCAAGTCTGTGTTCGTCAGCATGCAGACATAACACGAGAATTGACACGGTCGACGGCCCAGAACCTCAGCCAATCGGCCGTTTTCTCATACGCGAATAGGGGCCCGGCGTTCGAGCAGTCTCCCGAGGGGGAGGAAGGGTTCGTCAGGGTCCTATTACGGCCACAGCGGCAGCGGTCACGCTGTGAGGCCGAACGAGGAGAGGCCGCAGTTCAAGGGGAACCAGAATGTTTGGTAAATTGCTCGCACCTGCCTGTTTTGCAGTTGGCCTTACCAGCCTGACACAGGGTGCTTTCGCGGAGGAATGTGGCGACGTCGTTATCGCCAATATGAATTGGCAGTCGATCGATGTCCTGGCGAATATCGACAAGATCATTCTTGAAAACGGATATGGGTGTTCGGCGGAAATCACCATCGGTGACACCGTTTCGATCATGACGTCGATGATTGAAAAGGGAGAGCCGGACATAGCACCGGAAGCGTGGCTCAATGCTTTGCCTGAGATTGTCTCGAGAGGCATCGCCGAAGGGAAGCTGATATCGGCTGGCAACGCCCTGAGCGATGGCGGAATCCAGGGCTGGTATATCCCAAAGTACATTGCCGACGCTCACCCGGAGATCAAGACGGTTTCCGACGCGCTGAAGCACCCGGAACTCTTCCCGGCTCTAGAGGACAGTTCCAAGGGCGCAGTCGTCAACGGTCCATCAGGTTGGGGCGCATCGACTACAACCAGCCAGCTTTACAAGGCTTACGACGGGGACGCCAAAGGCTTTGTGCTGGTTGACCCAGGCTCGGCGGCGGGTCTGGACGGTTCAATCGTCAAGAACTACGAACGGAAGATCGGCTGGTTCGGCTACTACTGGTCACCCACTTCGTTGCTCGGCAAATACCCAATGGTCAAGCTTGATTTTGACGCGCCACACAACGCAGCGGAATGGAAACGTTGCAACACGGTGGTCGATTGCGAAGATCCGAAGGTAAACGATTGGCCGACCGATAAGGTGGAGACACTCGTCACTCGCGAGTTCAAAGAGCGTGCCGGTGCGGCGATGGATTACCTGAAGACGCGGCGCTGGGATAACGCAACGCTGAACAGCCTCTTAGCCTGGATGACCGACAACCAGGCGACGGGCGAAGATGCTGCAAGATACTTCCTGGAGAAGAACCCCGAGATTTGGACAAAGTGGCTTTCTCCCGAGATCGCGGAGAAGGCGAGATCGTCGCTCTGACTTGTAAAACCACGATCCGCCGGCGGTTGTCGGCGGATTACCCTTTTTGTCAGTCTCTAAACCCGCCGACCGCCACGACACCAAGCTGCAGCTTTACGACGATGAGGCGAGCTTTTGGTGATCTCGGCGCTCCGCCGAGATCATTTCACTTCCGACTTTTCCCTTAACGGCGTAACCTCGTTCGAATGTCACTCCGACAGGAATGAATTGATTAGTTCGGCCGCCTTTTCGGGCCGCTCCCAAAACATATTGTGACCAGCGCCTGGGAAGGTTTCAAACCGAGCTTTAGGAAACGCCGCCTTTAGTTTCGCTTGCTGCGGCGCGTTCATCAACTGGTCTTGATCCCCCCAGAAAATCATGACCGGCGCTTTGATCAAAGACGATATCTTCCCGAGATCACCTGTCGTCGTACCCCACAGGACACCCTTCCAAACGTGGATGGGCACGGCAGCGCTCTCTTCACGCTCAGGCTTGATGAACCTCTCGTCAACCGGGTTCGGGTTCCAGTACCAGTCCGTCATAAACTTGCCGTTTGGATCGATAGGCGGCTGGAGCGGCTTGATATTATCCCAAAGCCAAGTGCCAGGTCCGCCGCCCGTGTTGAGTGTCGAAGAGATCAAAACGACCTTTCTGACCTTCTCAGGGTGCTGCGCCGCCAGCATCTGAACGGCCAGCGATCCCAGCGAATGCCCGACCACGTCGGCCTGCTCAATCTTCATCGCCTCCAAAAAAAGGAACGCGTCGTTTGCGAAATCGAGATACGTGTAGCAGCACTCCGGGGCGCTCGATTTCCCATGGCCGCGAAGGTCGATGGCGTAAATATGATGGTTCTTCAGATACGGGGCGACCAATGACCAGCTTCGCGAATTATCAGTATAGCCGTGAATGAGCAGTAGGGGCTTCCCTTCGACGTTGCCCATTTCGGAGTATGCCAGCTTGATGCCGTTTGGCAGGTCTACGGTCTTCTTGGCCGCCGCCCATTCCGTTTGCGTCGGAACGGGAATTTCCGTCGCGAATCCAGGCCCGGCCGCGAACAGCAAACCGACTGCCAATGCCAATTTTAGGATGGTGGTTGTCATCGTTCTCCCTCATATTCTTACCCACTGGTCTGCATACTGACCAACTGGTCAACACTTGAACTCGGCGCTCGATTTGTCAATAACGATTCAGGAGCATGTGATGGCACTTACAAAAATCAGCGATATCCGGAGGCGGGAACTGCGGCGGGCCGCCGTGGAAGTCATGAAGCGTGAGGGCGCCGCCGGGACGACGTTGGAAAAAGTGGCTCAAGAAGCCGGAGCCTCGAAAGGTATTGTCCTCCACTATTTCCGAAACAAGCAGGAGCTGTTCGAAGAGGCGATGCGCGAGGCCAATGCGGGCCTGAGGGATGACGTCGTGAGACGGCTAAAGAAGGCCCGCTCGCCTATCGAACGCATCTGGGCAATCGTCGAAGCAAACCTTGGTGAAGACGTTTTCAAACCACCCCACGGGCACGCTTGGCTGTCGCTATGCGCTGAGGCTCCGCGAGAGCCGCAGCTGGCAAGATTGCAGAGTATTTTCCATGCGCGGATGCATTCGAACCTCATGTCGGGGTTTCGTTCATTGGTTCCACACTCGCAAGCCGAGCGACTATCCCTGTCAATGTCTGCTCTCATCGATGGCCTCTGGGTCCGGCTGGGCATCGGCGATCGGACTATGACATCGTCAACAGCTACTTCACTCGCCCGCGACCTCTTGACCAACGCTCTCCCGACTATTGCTATTCCGGACGTGACCAAGTGCGAGCAATGAAAATACCCCCGCTGAGAGGTTTCAGCAATCCGAGCATAACCGCCGCTCCGATATGCTGCCAATGAGCATCATCGCGGCTGTTGCTCCGATCGACCGAGAAGCGGATTGTGCTGCTGTCGACGGCGTCGAGCGCGCTGACGTCATCAAGTTCCAGGTGACAATTGATGCGAAGTAAAACGCTGACGATACTCGGCAGGGGTCAGCCCAATGATACGGGTGAAGATTTTCCGAAAGGAGCTCGGATCACTGTAGTGTACTTTCCAGGCGATGGCATCGACAGGATCGCGCGTAAACTGGAGTAGGTCGCGTGCCTTATTGATACGCAAACGCTGGACATACTCGCCGGCCGTATGACCGGTTGCCTTTTGGAATCGCCGCATGAAGGTTCGCGGTTCCAACCCTGCATGCTCTGCCAGCACGGCAAGGCCCATGTCCTTCCCGCCGGTGGCCTGAAGCCAGTGTTGAACCTTCAAGATCGCGTCGTCACCGTGATTGAGACGGGGAGAGAAGGCGCTGTAGTAGCTTTGTTCCCTGCCGGGCGGGTCGACGAGGAAGGCTCTTGCTGTTTCGACCATGATCGTCGGGCCGAGAAAACGCTCGATCAGTATCAGGCTGAGGTCGATCCATGCCATCACGCCGCCGGCGGTCAGGATGTCGCCGTCATCGATGATCAGACGGTCCGTGTTTACATTGATGTCGGGAAAACGCGAGACAAGGTGCTCCTCATAGCTCCAGTGGGTGGTCACGGTGCGTCCCGCAAGGAGTCCTGTCTCTCCCAACAAAAAGGCGCCTTTGCAGATTGAGCACAGGCCCGCGCCCTTCGAATGTTCAGAGCGAAGCCAGTCTGCATAGTACCTCGCCTCCCTCTCCGGTAGCGGATCGCCGAGGCCCGGAGGAATGACAATAACAGTCGGACGGTCACCTAGCGATACGGGATCGGACGAGAAAACCCGTTCAGGCGTGCGTTTACCGGTTGCTCGCGTCCAATGACTTACGCGAAGAGGATGACTGACGCCGTGCCGCTGGCGAGCGATGCCTGCGGCGGCGGTCAGAAGATCAGTCATGCCCAATACAGCCGCGGCTTGAGCGCCGTCGTAACGGAGGATTCCGATCTCCAATGTATCTTCCATGCTGTCCATACCGCCCCTGTATTTGTCAATTATGCCACTCATATGGTCGATCGCGATCTGTTAAATCAAGACATAGTCCTGGAAAGGATATCCTATGAGCAAGCGTGCGATCATCGTCGTTGACCTGCAGAACGACTACCTGGCAACAGGCAAATTTCCCTTGGTGGGCATTGACACAGCACTTGAAAACGCAGCACGCCTCGTCGACGCGGCTCGTCGGTCCGGCGATCTCGTCGTCAATATCCGCCACGAGAGCCCAGCCGGTGCACCATTCTTCGTGTCGGGCACGGAGGGAGCGGAGATAATTCCCAACATCGCTCCGCAGCATGGTGAAGCGGTTGTCACCAAACGATACCCCAATTCATTTCGCGAAACCGAGTTGGCCTCCCTGCTGTCTTCTGCCGGTGTCGATGAAGTGACAGTCATTGGCGCGATGAGCCACATGTGCATCGATGCGACCGCCAGAGCAGCCTCCGATCTCGGCTACAAGACGACGGTTGTTGAAGACGCCTGCGCTACGCGCGACCTCGAGTTCCGAGGCGAGGTCGTGCCCGCCGCGAAAGTCCACGCTGCATATATGTCCGCTCTGGCCTTCGGGTACGGACAGGTGGTTTCGACCCGTGACTATCTGGCAAAGTGATCAATGGTCGACAGCGGTTGAGGTATCCGCTCTCAGCTGATGCCATGCAGCTTGGGCCGGGCAGTAGACCGCGAAGCCTCCTTTGGCGTCATTTCGCACTCTGCCGGAGCCGACCCTTTGTGCTCGCCAGGGGAAACATCCGATATCGACGAGAGACGTCGTCGGGTCTGGCTTGCCTATCGGGCGAGCCGGTCTCGTCTGGCTTCTCCAGGTGCTCGGGCGAGCGGACTGCGACGCCGAGAGCTCGCTATAGCGAATTGCTTGTGTCCGTCGTTGCCTTCCGCAAGTGGTGCCTACGGTGGGACGCCGCTCGGGCGCATCTCGGCTACGCAGGATTGACACAAGCTCCGGGTGTCCTGAGAGTCGACCCGCGGGCTTTCTCAGTCAGTGACCGGGATCTTTTCGCATGGGGCGTGCCGAGGCCGAGTCCCGTCGCCGATGCGAATACCGACATTGACACGCCAAGGCGACGTCGGAGGTCCTTTTTGCCGCTTGGAGACAATGGTGTGGGCGGCATCGGTCGCCTTGGGAGCGAGCAATGCTGATCCCGCCGCTCGACATTTAAAGCTATTCGCGCGCGATCTTCTCGACGAAATAGCGCGGGATCTGGTCCCGTTCGCGTCGGCGGTAGAACTCCATGCAAAACCTCACAAAGGCCTTGAATCGGCGAGAAACGTGCCGGCGCCGCGAATAGATAAGGTTGATTGCCGTTTCGCGCGACCGCCATTCCGAAAGGACGGGCACCAAAAGCCCGCTCTGGCACTCCGTTTCGACAAAGAAGCCCGGAAGATAGGCGATGCCTTGTCCGGCGACGGCAAAATATTTGAGGGTCCAGTAGTCGTTCGCTGTCAGCGCGGCAGTAAGCAGGATTTCCGTCTCCGACCCGCCCGGTCGCGAAAGGTACCACGGCTGCAACCTCGTCGTGCTGCGAAAGATGAGACCCCGGTGCAGCGCCAGTTCGTCTTCGTTTGCCGGTTGATCGTGTTGTGCCAAATAATCAGGGCTGGCATAGAGGCCGTAGGAAGCCGTTGCCAGCCGGCGGCTGACGTAATCAACGTCGGATGGCTCGCCCCAATGGAAGATACCATCCAGCGCCATGTCGGAAACGTCGGTAAACGGCTGGCGGGCGGAGAGGAACACGACGTCGAGGATGACCTGCGGATAGGTCTTCTGGAAGGCGTAAAGCAATTCGGAGGTGACGGTCGTGCCGAACTCGCCCGTTGAGCCGACGCGCAGCGTCCCCGCCACCGCCTTATGCATTTCGGCCATTGCGGTGACCGCATCGTCGCAGCTCGCTCGGATCTTCCGAGCATGGCGCAGGAGTTCCGAGCCGGCATCGGTCAGGTGCAGCTGGTGGCCCTCGCGTACGAACAGCTCGACACCGAATTGGTCTTCCAGTTGGCGGATGCGATGGCTAAGGGTCGACTTCGGCAATCGATGAAGGCGCGACGCTGCCGAAATAGACCTTGCATCCGCTACCTTCACGAAACAGTCGATTACTGAAAGGTCCATTGGTCGTTTCCATTTCGTACAACATGTTGGACGACACGTTCGATAATAGGCCTGGTTCGGCCAGTTGTTCAAACGTAAACCAGCTGGAATACTCCTTTCTGACGAGGGAGGTCTGAATGTCCGACGTTCGAGAATTCATCCGAGCCGCTTCGGGCGGGGAGTCCAAGGCGACCGTGGCTGTTTGCGGCGGCCGGCTGGTCAATGTTGTTTCGGAGGAGATCTATCAGGCTGACGTCGCCATCTACCGCGATCGCATCATTGCGGTCGGTGATATCAGTGAATATATCGGGCCGCAGACGGAGATTATCGACGCGGCGGACAGATATCTCACTCCCGGCATGATCGACGGCCATCTTCACGTCGAATGCTCGAAACTGTCGCTGACGAGCTTTGCCAAGGCAGTTCTGCCACTTGGCACGACCTCGATCGTCTCCGGCCTCGACCAGATCATCGTCGTTGGTGGTCCGGACGCCGCGCGTGAATTCCTCGACGAGGTCAGGCAGACGCCGCTCAAAGTGTTTTGGGGTGCGCCGTGCAAGACGCCCTACACCATGCCGCGCTCCACCGTAGGCCACTATTTCAGCCCGAAGGACCACCGAGATACGCATCATTGGCCGGAATGCGTCGGGATATGGGAGACCGTGCGCGAATTCATCCAGGAGGAGGACGAGGACGTCCTGCAGGCCATAGAGATCGGTCAGGCGAACCGCCTGCCTGTGCTCGGTTGCTGCCCGATGACCCGCGGCGCGCGCCTCAACGGATACATGCAGTCGGGCGTGCGTGCCGATCACGAGAGCTACACCCCCGAGGAAATGCTGGAGAAGCTGCGCGCAGGCATGCACGTCGTCGTGCGTGAATCCTCCATCTCTCACTTTTTGTCCGACAATCTGCGCATCGTCACGGAGATGGGGGTGAAGGCGCTGCGCCGCATCAGCTTCTGCACGGACGATGTGGTAGCCAGCGACATTCTTTCCCGCGGACATCTCGACAACATGGTCCGCATGGCGATGGCCATGGGCATTTCGCCGATGGCCGCCATCCAGATGGCGACGATCAATGGAGCGGAAGCACTGCGCATCGACCACAAGGTCGGTTCGATCTCTCCCGGGCGCACGGCCGACATCCTGATCGTTAACGACCTGCGTGACTTCCGCATCGAGGCGGTCGTGGCAAACGGTACCGTGGCGGCCCGCGACGGGCGTATGGTAGTGAAACTGGTCCCGCCGCAGCGCAGCGCCGGCCTGCTGCGGTCGGTCAAGACTACGCCAGTGACGGCCGCAGACATCGCCGTGCCCTTCACCGGCACGACGCCGTTCGCCGAGGTGCTCGCGATCGCGGTGACGCCGGAGAAGGTTTTCGTGCGCACCCGCCGGGACGTGAGGCTGCCGGTGGTCGACGGAAAGATCCTCGCCGACGCGAGCCAAAACGTACAATACGTGACGGTCGTCGAGCGCTATGGCAAGACGCTGAACCGCCCCGTCGCCTTCGTGTCGGGCTTCAATCTGAAATCCGGCGCCATCGCCAGTTCCACGGCCCCGGACGACAACAACATCATTTGCATCGGTGCCGATCCCCAGGACATGGCGATCGCTATCAACCATCTCGTCGCCAATAATGGCGGTCAGGTCGTTGTCGATAAGGGCGAGGTCGTCGAATTCCTGCACTTGCCGATCGGCGGCATCGTGTCTGACATCGATCCCGCGGAGATGGCGGCGTTCGAATTGCGCCTGGACGAGGCGGCGCGCAGGCTCGGTTGCGATCTGCCCTGGCCGTTCATGTACATGTTCGTGCTGCAGATCACCGCCATCCCCGATTATGCCATGACCGATCTCGGGGTCGTCGATTGCGTCAATCTGCGGATCATTTCGCCGCTGGCCCCGGATGGGCCTGCCAAGGCGAACACGCTTGCGGCGGAGTAGGAGATCCGTCAAGCGACTCGATGATGTTCAAAATGGGGAGGAACACTATGAACTATCAGTCGAAAGTCGCGGGAGATCCCGCCAGCCCGGAGAAACCCGGGCCCGGCGGCGCCATAGACCGCCTATTTGAGGTCACCCGCAGCGGATCGACGATCCGCACGGAAATCATCGCCGCCCTGACGACGTTCCTGGCGGCGTCCTATGTCATCGTGGTCAATCCCGCAATTCTCCAGAATGCGGGCATTCCGTTTTCCGGAGGGGTCACGGCCACGGTCCTGGTCAGCTTCATCGGCAGCTGCGCCATGGGGCTTTACGCGCGCAGTCCCATTCTCGTCGCGCCCGGCATGGGCATCAACGCCCTGTTTGCCTACACGATGGTGATGGGGGCGAAAGTGCCGCTGGAGATCGCTCTCGGCTGCGTGTTCTGGGCCGGCGTTCTCTTCACTATCCTCGCCATACTCAACCTGCGCACGGCTGTCATCGAGGCGGTCCCGAAGGACCTGCGCTACGGAATTGCTTGCGGCATCGGTCTGTTCATTGCACTGATTGGCCTGGAGAATGCCAAGTTCATCGTCGCCAGCCCAGATACGATCGTCGCCCTGACCCAGTTCACGCCGGTCACGCTCACCTTCATCGCCGGCTTCATCATCACGGCTGCCCTGGTAGTGCGCCGCATACCAGGCGCAATGATGACTGGCATGATCATCACCACCGTGCTTGCGATACCGATCGGTCGCCTGTGGGGAGACGGCAGCGCCTTTGCGGGTGGGACGCCGGATGTCCAGACGCTCGTCAACTGGAGCGGCCTGTTTGCCGCGCCCGATTTCAGTTTCGTCGGCAGGATCGATCTTCTTGGTGCCCTTCAGGTCGCCTATGCACCGTTCATCTTCGTCTTCCTCTTCACCAACTTCGTGGAGGCGCTGTCGACTTTCTTGGGGCTCGCGGAAGCGGCCAACCTGAAGGACGAGAGTGGGATGCCACGCAACATCAAGGAATCGATGCATGTCGACGCCGTCGCGGCGCTGATATCCGCCCCGCTCGGCACTAGCCCGGCAACGGTCTACCTGGAATCGGGCGCCGGCATCGCGCAGGGTGGGCGGACTGGCCTCGTCGCCTTTATTGCGGGGCTCCTATTCCTGCCGTTCCTGTTCCTCTCGCCGCTCCTTTCGCTGGTGCCGACGATTGCCACGGCGCCCGTCCTCATCCTCACGGGCCTCTTCATGTCGGCGCCGATGGGGCAGATCAACTGGGCGGACATGGAAGACGCCATCCCGGCCTTTCTCGCAATCGTGCTCATTCCGCTGACGTTTTCGATAACTCTCGGCCTGTCGCTTGCCATCATCGCCTTCGTTATGATGAAGCTTGCTCTCGGAAAGGTTTCCGAGGTCAAGCCCGTCATGTGGTTCGTCGCCGTGCTTGCCGCGATGCTGGTGATGCAGGTTCAATGATCTCATCCGGTGGTGTCGCGTAGCGGCGCCGCCGGTTCGTATCGGTGCTTGGATTAGGAAGGATCGGCAGAAATGCTGCAGCCATGGTCTGAAATCGCACCACGCCTCGTAGATGTCGCTATGGGGCGGAAGCCAGCGGATTTGGTCGTCCGCAACGGCAGGTGGGTGAACGTCTATTCCGGGGAAATCGTGCCGGGCGCCGATATCGCGATCGTCGGGGGCCGCTTCGCTTATGTCGGTCCCGACGCCGGCCACACAATCGGGGAGGGGACCAAGATCGTCGATGCGGCCGGCCGCTACCTCGTCCCCGGTCTCTGCGACGGGCACATGCATGTCGAAAGCGGGCTGGTAACGGTGACCGAGTTCGCCCGCGCCGTCATTCCGCACGGCACGACGACCATGTTCGTGGACCCTCACGAGATCGCCAACGTGCTCGGCATCGCCGGCGTGAAGCTGATGAACGACGAGGCGCAGACCCTGCCCGTCAACATCTTCGTGCAGGTTCCGAGCTGCGTCCCCAGCGCGCCGGGGCTAGAGAATGCCGGCGCGACGCTGAGCGCCGCGGACGTGCGCGAAGCCCTTGCCTGGCCCAACATTATCGGGCTCGGCGAGATGATGAACTTCCCCGGGGTTGCTGCGAACGATTCCAAGATGGTTGCCGAAATCGCCGCAACGCGGGCCGCAGGCCTGACGGTCGGCGGTCACTATGCCTCCCCGGACCTGGGCCGCGCCTTCCATGCCTATGCCGCCGGCGGCCCGGCAGACGACCACGAGGGAACCACCGTCGAAGACGCGATCGCGCGCGTTCGGCAGGGCATGCGGTCCATGCTTCGTCTCGGCTCGGCCTGGTTCGACGTGGCCGCACAGGTCAAGGCTATTACCGAACGGGGCATCGATCCACGCAATTTCGTGCTCTGCACGGATGACAGCCACTCCGGCACACTGGTCAGCGATGGCCACATGAACCGCGTGGTGCGCCACGCCATCTCCCAGGGCCTGAAGCCGATCACCGCGATCCAGATGGCGACACTCAACACCGCGCAGCACTTTGGCCTGGAGCGGGATCTGGGCTCGATTGCCCCGGGACGCCGCGCCGATCTCATCGTGACCTCCGATCTGACCGCCTTGCCGATAGAGATGGTGTTCGTCCGCGGTCGGCTTTTGGCGGAGAAGGGCGTGCTGGTTGCCGACATTCCCGCCTACGACTATCCAGCGAGCGCCAAAAACACGGTGAAACTCGGCAAGAGGCTTGCCCCAACCGACTTTGACATTTCTGCGGCCGGATCGTCGGAAGTCGAGGTGCGGGTGATCGGCGTCATCGAAAACCAGGCCCCCACCAAAGCCTTACAGCGCCGACTGCCGGTAGAATGCGGCGTAGTGCAGATGGATCGCGCCAGCGACGTGTGCCAGATCGCGCTGGTGGAGCGCCATCGGGCGACCGGCGGCGTGATCAACGCCTTCGTCTCCGGCTTCGGTTACGACACCCATTGCGCCATGGCCTCAACGGTCGCCCATGACAGCCACCATATGATCGTCGTTGGCACGAATAAGGCTGACATGGCGCAGGCCGCGAACCGACTGCAGGAGGTGGGCGGCGGTATTGTGCTCATTGCCGGCGGGCGTGAACTCGCTCTCGTCGAACTGCCAGTCGCCGGGCTCATGTCGGACCAGCGCGCGGAAATCGTGGCGGAAAAGGCAAGTCGTCTCGTGGAAGCCATGCGTGCCTGCGGCTGCAAACTTAATAATGCCTACATGCAGCATTCTCTGCTGGCGTTGGTGGTGATTCCGGAACTACGTATCTCCGACGTCGGCCTAATCGATGTCACCCGTTTCGAGACGACCGAGGTGATCGTTCGTTAGTGCGCTACCTCCCATTCGGCGTAGGGTGGTCATTCTCCAGGAACTCTTGTTCCAGAGACCGTTGTTATAAAGGTATGCGCGGAGGAGGGGCGTGAGCGCTGAATGACCGGCTAGTTCGCTGTACGGGCTAAGCAGGCGGTAGCAGCGAATGATCCCTTTGGGTCGAGGCACAGTCGTTGCTGCTCACGCTAGGAAGGCAGTGGTTGATGCGCAAAGGTAGCAGGCCAGGATCCCGGCCCCACGCGCGTGCGACATCCCGGATAAGATAGCGGTGGAAAGCCTCGGCCGATATTTGCTCCCGCTCTTGGAACAAAGCAGAGCACGAAAGTTGGCACTGGGGGAGGACCCCGCATGGCGGACCATCAATGAGCGTTCGGCCGTTGGGAGCCGACAGTAGCGCACCGATGCGGCCGATGGAGTTGTGTGCGTCGTGGGGAATGCCCTCCTTTGGGAGCGGATTGCTGCTGAATGCGATCAAGTCGGCTTCCGACCAGAAGAGCGCGTGTCTCATGCCCTGAGGTTGAGCCGCCTCCAGCGCATCAAATTAGACGGACTGAAAGGCGCAGCACTGCCACAGGCCCGGAGCGACGGCGAACATACTCTCGTGTACGTCGCGCCAGTAGGCCTCGCACACTTCCGGCGGGATATCGGCGCGCCACCAGCAAGACGCCGTCAACGCGAGTTCGGCAGCGTTCTCACGTTTGGCCTGTCCATCACAGCAAGCGATTGTCTGGTCTCGATCACAGCTCTGCACCCCCTTCGGCTCGATTTTTCGGAGCTGTGAGAAAACGAACAGGGGCGCAAAATGTTGCGCAGCGTCAAACGCCATCTGCTGCGCCGGAAAGCAGACGTTGCTCGCCGTGTTCAGGACGCTGCTGTTCCGAGGGCTGTGGCCAGTACGTCGGCCAGGTCGCGCCCGGCGCTGCCGGACTCATCAAGGCGCGGATTGTAGATGGTGATCTCGATGCCGACTGCCTTGCCACTCGCCAAGGCAACCCGAAGCGCGGTCCCTAGCTCGTCCCACGACAACCCGCCCGGCATGCGGAAATCGACAGCCGGCATGATGGCGTCGTCGAGGCAATCGGCGTCGAGATGGATGAAGAAGCCGTCCAGTTCCTCTCGCGTCAGGTGGTCAACCGCTTCGCGCGCGGCGGCCTCAATGCCCACTGCGCGCACGGCGGGAAGATCAATCGCCTTGAGCTCGTTAGGGAGCGGCTGGCTTCCGTACTCCTCCTGATCCTTATGATCGCGATATGCGAACGCGACAGCGTCTTCGGGACGGACCAGAGGACCGCGACCTTCAATGTCGGTCAGATGTGACGGGCCGTAGCCGGTAACGAGGGCAAGGTCCATGGAGGCGCCCTCACCATTAGGCTCCGCCTCGGGCTGGAAGAAATCGGCGTTGCCGTCGATGAAGAGCAGGCCGTAGCGGCCGCGTCGGCGAAACGCGAGCATCGAGCCCAGCACGATCGTGCAATCGCCGCCCAGTACCACCGGAAATTCGCCCGCGGTAAGCACCGCTTCCACCGCGTCGGCGAGCTTGGGCGACCAAGCCGCAATTGCCCTCGCATTCAGGATGCCGGTCTCGGGATCTGGCGTAGGCTCCTTCGGAGGCACCGCCAGCCGCTCGGCGTGGCGCGCATGGATGCGCTCCGCAAGACCGAGATGCAGGAGTTGGTCGGGCAGGCGCTCCACTCCGTGGGTCGCCAGTCCCAACGTGGAAGGGGCTTCGAGAATTGCATAAGGAAGGGTCGGCATGAGCGCCTCCGTGAGCGACTACTTTGCGGAGTAGATCGCTGCCTCGATTTTGTAACTATCTGTATCGCGGACGAACGCCCCATAATAGTTGGCATCGTAGTTCGGCCGCAGCCCCAGAGCGCCATCGTCGCTGCCACTATATCTTAATGCTTGCGTAAAATTGATTGACTATCGAACGGTCCTCGACGGCAAAGGCGACATGAGTGCCATTGCCCACGGTCGGTGGTTTTCTATCAATCGGAACCTGAACGCTGAAAGTGAAACGTGCCGCTTCCATAGCCTAGTCCACCTCGTCCTCTGCCATCGGCACAAGGCCGACGATGGGCAAAAACGGCATCGTAGAAGCGCTTCGAACGCCCAACATCATTCGTCCCTACCGAGACATGGTGGATCACAACTACCTGCGCTCCAGCTTTGTCCCTAACGGCAGCTTCTGGTCATTGTTTCCTCAAAGCCGACTGTCGTTTGTTCACCACAAGATACAGCCTTGCTTTCATGTTGAACGGTAATTTATGTTGTGTTCAACACACGGAGGCTAGCATGCGTGCCCAAATCCGTTCCGCTGCAGAAAACGAGGCAAAGGTTGCCTTGACCCGCAACAAACTGGTGCTTGATCAAGCGCGGGCCGTTGGCCTTCTCGGCACCGCGAAAAATACACGTTTGTCAGGGCGTGTACCATCGGAGTTGATCGAAGCCGCGAAGAAGCGAGCCCACGTCACTTCCGACACCGAACTGTTGGAACTGGCACTGGCGCGGCTGGCACTGGAGGATGACTTTGGCGCCCGCCTCGTCGGCCGGAAAGGCAGCATTCCAGCGGACGTCGACCTTGGGCTTTGATCTCCTCGAGACCCTCCATCACTGAAGCCTCAAAAACGCCTAGAGCGGGATGCATTTAGGCGGAATCGGAAAGGGGATTCCTTTTTCTGCGCAAATCAGATTCACCATTCAGGCCGGTGAAGGAGGCCGGCCTTTATGGCGAGACCTTTTTCGAATGATCTTCGGGAACGCGTTGTCGATGCGGTGACGGGCGAGGGCCTATCGTGCCGGGCAGCGGCCAAGCGCTTCGGCATCGGCATCAGCACCGCGATCGATTGGGTGCGGCGGTTTCGCGAGACGGGCAGCGCCGCACCCGGCCAGATGGGTGGGCACAAGCCCCGCAAGCTTTCCGGTCCGCACCGGGCTTGGCTGCTTTGCCGCTGCCGCGAGCGCGACTTCACGCTGCACGGACTTGTCGCCGAGTTGAGCGAGCGCGGCCTGAAGGTGGATTATCGCGCCGTCTGGACCTTCGTGCACGAAGAGGGGTTGAGTTATAAAAAAAGACGCTGGTCGCCAGCGAACGGGAGCGGCCCGACGTCGCCCGCCACCGGGCACGATGGCTGAAGCACTGCCCCGGAATTGATCCCGCCCGCCTCGTTTTCATCGATGAGACCTGGACGAAGACGAACATGGCGCCGCTGCGGGGCTGGGCGCCTCGCGGCGAACGACTGGTGGGCTACGCCCCCTTCGGCCATTGGAACACCATGACCTTTGTCGCCGCACTCAGGGCCGACCGCGTCAGCGCTCCCTTTATCCTCGATGGCCCGATCAATGGCGAACGCTTCCGCATCTATGTCCAGCAAGTTCTGGTGCCGGAACTCAAAGCCGGCGACATCGTCATCCTGGACAATCTCGGCTCCCATAAGGGTCAGGAGATCCGCGCCGCCATCCGTAAGGCCGGCGCCCGCCTGTTCTTTCTGCCGAAATATTCCCCCGATCTCAATCCGATCGAAAAGCTCTTCGCCAAAATCAAGCACTGGTTGCGTGAGGCACAGGCCAGATCACGCGACGCAATCCATGACGAACTGCGCCACATTCTCCAAGCCGTCACCCCACAGGAATGCGCAGCCTACTTCAAAGAGGCGGGATATGAACGGGCTTAAATACATACCGCTCTAGGAACGCTTGAACGCCGCGCCGATGATGATTTGCCCTGGGTAGAAGACGAGCCAACCATTGGTGGTCCAGGTTCCTGGACACCGTCGTCTATCTGGATGTGCAGCAGGGGCGATCGCCGGCAGAGATAGATGCACTTGTGACCTATCGGCTATGCCATCATTCGGCTGTGTGTCTCTCCGAGCTGACCCATGATTTGGCCGCCTGGATCCGAAACATGTTTCAACGAAGTCGGTCCTGGAAACAATTCAGGCGACGGTAGGCGACATACCGGAGCACAGACTTCATGCCCCGGACGCAGCTATCTGGGGGCAAGCCGGCGTCCTCGCTGGCTTGCTCTTTCGGTTGACCAACTTGCCAAGGGGTGAGGGTCACGAGCGTCGGTTTGTAAACGATGCTCTGATTTTCCTGCAGGCGCGGCAATTGGGTGCGAGTGTGCTTACCGGAAACATCCGGGATTTCGACTATTTTTCCCAGATCATTCCGACGGGGCGCGTCATTCTGTACCGATCTCCTGCAGCGCCACGATGATGAAGTAAGTAGTAGTTAGCGCACCTACTTCAACGCCCGGCTCTTTCCCAGCCCCATCGCGCGTGCGAGTTTCGAGCGCTGCAGGGCATAGTTGCGAGCTGTCATCGGGTATTCGGATGGAAGCTTCCATTTTTCGCGATACTGGTCCGGCGTCATACCGTATTTTGTCGTCAAATGCCGCTTGAGAGACTTGAATTTCTTGCCGTCCTCCAAGCAGACGATGAAGTCGTCGGTCACCGACTTCTTGATGGGGACCGCGGGGCGTTGTTCTTCGACTGCTGGCGGGGTCTCCCCTGGTCCAGAAGTTTCGTTCAGGGAGCCGTAGGTTTGCTGGATAAGATAAGGGAGTTCGTCGGGGGCAATGACATTGCGGCTCAAATAGGCCGATACGATGCGGCTGGTGAGCTCAAGTCTTCGTCCGTTTGAGCGCGTTTCCGTCAATGATCTTCTCCGCAGCCTGTTACCAATGAAATCGAGCGATGCAGAGTGCAGATATTTCGGTCGGAACGAAGGCACTATGAGCCGCGAGTCGCTATATATCTCTGCTTGTCATCCCTACGAGGGTTCCATGGCTGAAAACCACACGCACTGGCTTCGGAAAGAGAATACGGATCAGACGAAGGCGAGCTTTCCGGAACTCTTTTTCGATCTCGTTTTTGTATTTGCCCTGATTCAGCTTTCCGAGAGCCTTTCGGATGATTTCAGTCTTGGCATCGCCGCCGAAGCAGTGCTTTTCATCTTCGCGCTTTGGTGGGTATGGATTCATACGACGTGGGTCATGGATCTTCTGGATACCGAGATCGAACCGGTCCGCCTGCTGCTCTTCACTCTCATGTTCTTCGGCATCGTGATGGCGATTGCGCTGCCCGAGGCCTTCAAAGGCATGGGCCTTCTCTTTGCCGTCGCCTATTCAGCGATGCAGGTCAGTCGGTCGCTGTTCGCACTCTATGCATTCCGAAGAGGCGACCCGGCCTCGTTCATGACCTTTTTCCGGATCACCGCCTGGCTTACGATTTCAAGCACCTTCTGGATTACGGGAGGCCTGTCGGAACCGCATCTGCGCGTCGTCCTGTGGATCGTGGCGCTCGTTGTGGAATATACAGGTCCGACGGTCCGCTACTGGGTGCCACTTATCGGGGCTTCGCCGCGGGAAACCCTTGACATCGACGGGGAACATCTTGCGGAACGCAGCGCTCTTTTTGTCATCATCGCACTTGGCGAGACCATCCTGACAATTGGCAAACACACGTTCAGCAACCTCGAGACTGAGGGCACGCCCTGGGTCCTCTGTTTTTCCTTTCTCACCACGGTTCTCATGTGGTGGATCTATTTTCACGACGGCCAGCAACGGGCCGCTGACAAGGCAGAAGACACGTCCAAACCGCAAACCACCGCGCAGTATCTCTTCACCTATGGCCACCTTCCGATCGTTGGCGGCATCATCTTCACGGCGGTCGGAGAAGATTTCAGCCTGGCGCACCCTTACCAACTGGGAAAGTACAATTTCGCGCTGGCTCAGCTCGGCGGGCCGATCCTGTTCCTGGCTGGGACAATGTGGATGAAAAGGGTGTCATCGCGCGTCCTGCCCTATTCGCATGTCTTTGGCATCAGCCTGCTCACAGCTAGTTTCACGCTTGTGCCCTTCGTCGCCAACTTCGCTATCCAGGCGCTGACAGGTGTTATACTGCTCGTGGTCGCCGTCTGGGAGTATGTCGCGTTGAAGCATCTGCGGCGCAGCGCCGCTTGATTGCCACGGCTTCGTTTCTGCTGCGCCCTAGAAATATGCCACACCTTCCTCTTCATGCAGAAGGTGTAGCCGGACGCTTAGGGCATCCTCCACAGCTCCTCCGTTCTATCGCTACTGCTTGGGCAGTTGGTGCCGGTCCCACGCACCGTCCTCAAGGCCCCGGTCTTCAATGAGCTTCCCGACCGGCAGGAGGTCGCGCAGCGCCCAGTGCCTGCGCTATCCCGTCGTGCCGGCCCCAAAGCGGGTAAGCCCCTTCAACGACACCCCCGCCGGCGAGTTTTGGGGTCGCGGAAATCCCAGACGGCTTCCCCAAGGTTTCAGGGCGCCGCTGCAGGTAGGGCAGCTTTGTTGACTCCGTCTTCCGCTGGGCCGAAAACAGACTTCCGCTTCCAGAAGGAGATCATCTGATGGCTGAAGAGAATAGTATGTTCCTCAATGACAGGTTTGTCGTGGCGGACGCCACGGAAAGACACCGACGATGCAAAAGCATACTGCTGTCGAACTTTTCCGCCGGATTGCAAACTGAGTGAGTAGCAATACCTCAACCGGATCGCAGTCCGGCTTGCTCAAAGTGGGGACACTATGAAAACACCGTGGAAATTCCTTGCCCGATTGGCGTCGCGGCAACCATCGGGGAAAACGCAAGAGAGCTCGGCCGGGAATGACACCGGTTCCAAGACTCTCGAGCATACGTCCGCACTTCCACCCAGTCCGACGGTGGCTGCCAGCCCGCTTGCTCGAAATGAGGACGTCTCGGTTGATCAAGGGCCAATCGCATCGGATAAGCCGGCAGGCCATAACGGTGTCGCACAGGCGTTAGAACCGCCAATCCATGCGGATGAGGCTCAAACAACTGCGCGTGACGAAGCCGACCAATCGGGCGCCGAAGCGAATTCGCTGGCTCCGAAAAGCACGGCAAGCACAAAGTCGCAACGCAAACCGCGGATCAAGCGTCGAGAACGTGGGAAGAGAGCCAACGCCCGCGTGGATGCTCAAAGCGCTGTCGTCCAAAAGCATTATCAAAACCTGCAACAATCGTCTTCACGTGACTTGTTTTTCCATGAATTGGCGACACTCGACGAAGAAATCAAAATGCTGCGGACCCAACTCGCTCAAAAGCTTCATCTGCAGAACGTTCAGCTGAAGAAAATGCTGGAGCGATTCGAACTTTCGTGAACTCGGCGGCACTCCTATAAGCGCGCCTGCGTCATCTTCGCTTGGCGGGAAGCCCTCGCCGCCATTCAATTGAATGGGTGCGAAAGCCTGTTGAGCAGACACCCATCAAATAGGCTCATTGCGTATTCGTCGACGCGTGCTGCGCCTCAGGACAGCCCAGCGACAATACTCAAGCCCAGGTCGTCGCGAATCCCTGATTGATATGCATTGATCAGTTTTGCGGCGAGTGCTTCAGCTTCTTCTGACTTGCGTGGCAAAGCTCGCCTTTGCAGTTCGTCCAGGAAGGCCTTTCCGATTATCTCCAACTCGTCAGGCCCAATTGGATCGAAACTCGAGGTTTGAGCTGATTTCATCATTCCCCTCCCTCCGCCGCCGGCTGAGACGGAAGACCCTTCGGCCTCTGCGTTTCAGCCTGAACTGAACGGGTGCAGCTTCGCATTAGATCTATCGAAATTGAGCCGTCCTTACGGCCTGACGGTCCGTATCGATCCACTGCAGTGCCCCAAGGGCCGAGCCAAATAGCAGAGCAGGCACAGCCAGGGCTCCCATGAACCTCAGCATTTGGAGCCGGCGTGTTCGCTTTCCATCCCAATCGTAAGCCATTTGCACGCCCCGTCGTATAAAGCACGCCGAGATAGAACCAGAGAACGACTTTTTCGTCGAGTCTATTTTCAAGTATTACTTTTAGAGGAATTTCCTCTGCGGGTTTTATATTGCACATCCAAGGGCGTCGATAGAAAATGAGAAGTAAAGGTGTCCAAGAAGGCATGGTGATCGCGCTTGGCCGTGACGGAGGGCATCACACTGCGATAAGCCTTCGCGCTCGCGCCGACCCTGCGCCAACATGTAGAGGGCCCCGATCGTCGAATTAGGGATAGTGGTCAGCGCCGTCTATTTCCGGTGAGGGCCGGAAGCTTTCACCGGTAGATCGTCAGGCTCTAGGTGTGAGCCAGGCATCAGCGATCCGTAAAGCAGGACTCTGATGGTTGTGTTGACTCTGTGGAGCACTCAGCCGAAAACAGGCGATGATTAAAGGAGGAAATTGCTGATGGCTGACGAGAGTAATACAGGACCAGTTGCTGCGGCCGTAGCGGCGGACGCTGAAGTGAAAGTACCAACGGCTAAGAAGCTGAGGTCGCCACGGCCTCAGAAGGCGGCTGCCGAACCAGCTCAACCAAAGGCGCCGGCCGCTAAACCCAGGAGGTATAGCGAACAAGAGAGAAACGACAAGCTTAAGCTGATCGAGACGCAAGTCAGCGAAGGAAACACCCTCAAGAACGCTATCCAGAGTGCCGGCATATCAGAGCAAACCTACTATCATTGGAAAGGTGCCGCGAAGCCTGTCGGAAAAAAGGACGCGAAGAGCACCAAGCCCCTACCGGCCGGCGATGAGTTCGCAGATCTTGTCAAGTTGGAAGAGGAAAACCAGAAACTCCGCAAACGACTGGCGGAGAAGCTGCGCACGGAAAACGCCGAACTGCGCAAGAGGCTCGGTCTGGATTAACCAGGACCGGGGATGCGCGGGGCGACAGGTTCTTCGTCGTCCTCCGTGTTACGCCAGAGGCTCATATGCCTCCGCATTTCGCATTGTCGCGACAAGCGAGCCTGCTGTTCCCATCGTCGCCGGGTGAAAGACACGCGAGCTGCGGGGTTGGTTTAGCAGGGAGTTGAAGCGGGCGAGGAACGGCTGTATTGGTGCGCCAGCAGGAATGCAACGGCGCCAATCGGCGTTCATTTTTCACGTATGCTTGGGATCGAAAGTAGATGAAGACGCCACAACGGAGGTTTGTTGTCGAATTCAAGTCGGGGCGACGACAGCCAAAAGCCCAGACGAACTCAATCTGGGGAAACACAGATCTTAAGGCTTTGGCCCGCGAAGTGGAGGAGACCACGCCGCATCTGTTCAATTCAAGTGAAGCGGCTGGAACACTAAACTCGGATGAAACTGCGCCGGCTTATCCGATCGATGCAGAGCCTGCCAATCCACGCGCCGACGATGTCGACGTTGCATTAGCAGCGATGCCATTTGCCAACGGCGCAGAGGTCGAAATCTCGAAGCACCATGGGGCCGATCATCCGCCCGAAACGGTCGTGCAAGAAGAGGAGAGCCAACCGGCGTCGCAGGCACGAACGACATCAACCAGCACCTCTCGAAAGCGCGCCAAGCGCGCGTACGCCCAGACGATTGCGCACAATTCCGAGGTTGGGAAGGGGGATCCAAAGCCTGTCGACGAGCGGATCTCACTCGACGAGCTCGCCGTCCTGGAGGCAGACAACAAGCGCCTCAGGAGGTTGCTGGCTAAACAGCTTCATGCACAAAACTTGCAACTCAAGAAGATGCTTGCGCGGTTTGACGTCGAATAGTGAGGTCGCGCCACTGGCGTAAGAAAACCGGTCGGGCGCGAGTTCCGCGGCTAGCCCCGCGCGCCGGGTGCGCTACCTCGACGTCACCTGCCGGGTTTTCGCGCGTTTGCACTGCTGAAGGTGTCGGGTCTGACAACCCGAGATTGCCATGTCAGGCGGAACGTTGAAGTTGGCACTTGGAATGCAGCGGCGATGCGCCTGAGCCTGGCGGAGGGTCCCCGAGCGACGGGGATAATTAAGACGCCATTGATTGTGGGAGCCCGACCGGCTTCCGACGGTGCCTATCGCGCCAGAATAGATAACGGCATGACGATGTTCACCGACAGACCGACCGGTCGCCAGTCATAGCTTAAGGTGCCGCCGAACTGGTGGGTGACGGTGGCCTCCACCAATGTGCTGCCGAAGCCCTTGGAAGCCGGCGGGATAGATATTTGGGTACCCCGGTCCTCACTCCATGTGATGCTAAGATCGTCGCCGTCGATCTGCCAAAGAACGTCCACCCTTCCATTTTCGCTGCATAGTGCCCCGTATTTGGCGGCATTAGTCGCGAGTTCATGGAAGACCAGCGCGAGTCCGTTCACCGATTGCTCACCGCATAGAACCGACGGCCCGCGGAGTGAGAGCCTTCTCCTGCCGCCTGTTGCCGGAGGCTCGTGCGGTTCGGTGACGATGCTCAACAGCTCGGCAAGGTTGGAGGCCGCCCCCTGAACGTCGCTAAAAGATGGTCTCACCAAAGAATGGGCAGCGGCGAGCGCATGCAACCTGCCGGACAATAGTGCGACTAAATCATCCTTGTTGTCCGTGCTGCGGGCGCTGATGCGGATCATGCCGTCGACGATAGTGAAAAGGTTTTTGAGCCGATGGCTCATCTCCCTGGTAAGCAGTTCCTGCTGTTCAAGTGCCTGCTGGAGTTCCTGTTCGGATCGGACCATCTTCAGTGCTATGCCGATGAACCCCGCGAGCTCCTGCATCGTGGCCCCGTGGCCGCAGTGGAAATGTCCAATTCTGTCGGCGACAATCCACAGTGTCCCGAGTGGTTCCGTTCGTCCGATGTACAGGGGAACGAGCAGAACCTCCGGCAGCGACAAGCCCGGTGGTATCCAATCATAGACGCGTTCTGGATGAATGGTCAGTGTCGTTGCGCTTCGCTCTAGCGTGATACCACATGGCGAGAAATCGCGGGGCGTAGTAGCCCCGTTGAACGGCGACAGAATCCCCTTTAGATGATGCCAACGGAACACTGGAGACGGCTCTGTCTGTTCGAGCAGACTGATACCGGCCGAAATTCCGCCTGTCAGTTCCATGGCGAGTTCCACGAACCTTGGGAGCATTTCCCCAGGCGCGTCGTGCATGCGTCTGGCGAGCTGGAGAAGCGCGGCCTTCTCCCGCGCCGCATCGCCCTGTGGCACTGGCCTCTGACTCAGATCGACCGCGTAGACCGTCGAAACGTCGGGTTTGGACACCTTCGCAGCTTCCATCTTCTCGCTTCCCTCTCGGCGCGCTCTGAACGACTGCAGGCTTCATCTGTATCGTAACTCTAAGCCGGTGGCAAAACACGTGACACGGGTACAGACGAGCGAGCGTGATCTACCGTGAAGGTCGGTGAGTTGCCGCCGAATGGCCGCCGGGCGCGCTCGACGGCCTGTTTGACTGATTCATACACACACCCAAGCGGTGCGCAACCTTGCCCCGCGGCTGGAGCAGACCGCACTCCTTCAATCCTCAAAGAGAATGCGAATATCGCGTCGCACGCGTCGCCGATCGGCGTCCGAAAATGCCGCATGAATGAGTTTCGCAGCCTCAGCTTTGCCGAGCGGCTCAGCAAGCAACCTGGAAACAGCACCGGCTACCGGATACAAATGGAAGATCGCATCTCCGTTGGCCCGTGCGAGGAAGAGCTTACCGTCGAGGCCTTCAACCTTGATATCGCTCGCGGCTTCAGGCCAGCGCGCCGACCCGCCGGGAAATTGTTTCGGCCGTACCTGCTTGGTCCGATCAAAATGGCCGGCGGAGCCGAGGGGTCGCTTTTTGCCCAGCTTTCCCACATGAGTTCGGCAGAAAGAAAGACGATGCTTGTCGCTGGCGCCGCCGCCGCGATGACCGCCATCTTCGGTCGGAATCGGGTACGACCTAATTACCGATCTTCTCGCAAGCAACATGACATGGGTCGCGATAAAGACCGTCCTTATCGTCAAGGCAGGAATCTGGCTGGTTGCCTTGTCGTCCGGCACGTTCGGGGGCGTCCTGGCACCTCTCCTTATAGTCGGGGGAGCGTTCGGAGCGCTATTCGGCCGGGTTCTTCCGGGTGAGGGGACTTTGGGCGCTTCTCGGCATGGCGTCGATGATGGGCGGTACCATGCGGGCGCCGCTGACGGTCACCTTTTCGCGGTCGAGCTGACCGTCGATGTCTGCTTGCTCGTCCCCCTCTTTGCCGCTACGGTTGCCTCCTATGGGATCACTGTCCTGCTGCTGATGATCGATCCTAACCGAAAAGATCGCGCGCCGCGGACGGCGCGTCATCCGCGAATATGCCCGCATGCGGCAATACGCACTCTGGCGATAGGCGCGGAGACCGTCGGGTGGCCTCTGTCCCACTACGGTGAACGATCACTGCTTACTGCGCCGCGTCAGGGGCATTCTTCTGCGGAAGCTTATATTCGATCCCCCGAGGATAACTACAGCCTCGATACCCCTAGCTTTCCCGGCCGGGACCAAATGAACTTCACTGTTACTCCATAGAGGGGTGAACCGCTGCAGGTCGGTAGCCGAACAAGTTCCGCTTCAAGTACCGGTGGAATGGAAAACCCACGATGAAGCACGGCCGGCATAAGTCCTCGGTATCCGTGGCATGGTGTCAGACACTGCGCTTCGCATAAAGCGCGGCGAGCGCCGTCGTCATATAAAAGGCCGTACCAGCGGCCATGCGACCAATGCGTACGCGACGACGCTGAGGATGTTCCCCAATATTCGGCCAACGAGTTCGTATGGATCTCGCTGATGGGCGGTCATCTGGTCTCTCCAAAACAGTTGTCATTTGCCGTGGTAGCATACAGCCGTTTGCCGGTCACCAAGATCTCATAGTTTGTCACTGCTTCCAGAACACCGGTGTTAGGATGACAAGCACGGTCAGCACTTCAAGTCGCCCCATCATCATCATGAGCGAAAGCAGATAAAGTTCCGGGTCCTCGAGGGTCGAGAAATTGCCCGCGGGGCCGACAAGAGTGCCAAGGCCGGGGCCGACGTTCGAGAGGCAGGTAATGACTGCTGATACCGCGGTGAGGAAGTCGTAGCCCAACGCCGCCATCGTCAGGCTACCGAAGATCCAAAGGAGGATATAGGTAACGAAGAACAGGAGGATCGCCCGCAAAGTGTCGGCGTCCAACGAGTTCCGACCGTAGCGGACAGGGTAGACTGCCGCCGGATAGATGAGTTTGCGTAAGCCAGAGTGGATGGCGTTGAAGAGAACGATGAAGCGGTAGGCCTTTATGCCACCGGCGGTGGAGCCGGAACACCCACCCATGAAGGTCGCGATGAATGCAGCCATCACGACGAAAGGTCCCCAAAGCTGGTAGTCCTCGCTCATGTAACCCGCAGTCGACAGAATCGAGCTGAAGTTGAAGAATGCGTGAGCCAGCGCGATGTGAAATTCGACGCCATTCGTCAGGCGGTGATAGATCGCGACCGAGAAAGCGAAGACCGTCAGATAGGCAAGAAAAACGAAGATCTGAGGATCACGCAATGCGTCGAGCCGACCACGTGCAACGAAGACGATGAGGATCGAAAAGGGCAGACTGCACAATGTCATGAAAAACGTTGCGGTCCACAGGAGCGGAATGCTGCCGAAATACGCGAACGATGCATCGTGGGTTGAGAAGCCACCGGTGGCGACCGTCGACATGGCGTGATTGATCGCATCGAACCGGTTCATGCCGGTCAGGTTGTACCCGATGGCACAAAGGAGCGTGATGCCGACATAGACCGTGAAAAACGCCCGGCTGAACGTGGCGAGGCGGGCAAAGGGCTTCTCGTTTGTGTCGGAGGATTCCATCTTGAAGAAGGACATTCCCCCGACCCGCAGGTACGGGATGATGAACAGGCCCAGGACGACGATTCCAACGCCTCCGAGCCAGCAGATGAGGGACCGCCAAATCAGAATGCCGGGCGGGGCATCGTCCAGTCCGACGATCACCGTCGATCCGGTCGTGGTAATCGCCGACACAGACTCGAAAAGCGCCTGCGCGAAGTCGAGATCGAGGGATGACATCCACAGCGGCAAGGCGCCGATCAACGCGAAAGCCGACCAGAGAACGTTGACGAGTAGAAAACCGAACTTCTTGGAAAACGGAGGCGGCCCGCCACGGGTCGCCATGAAAGTCGTGGCGGAAAGGCCACTGGTGACGAAGGCGGCCGCCGCGAAGACCTGCCAATCGTAATGGCCATAATAGAGGTCCAGCATCGCAGGAATCAGCATCGCGGCCGACAGATAGAGGCCGAGAATTGCCGCAATGTGCATGGCGTGCCGGAAAAGTGAAGCATTCAATCTAGTGTCATCCCAAAGATGGTGATGGTGACCAGTTTTCCTAGCGAGAATTCGACCAGCGGATGACCAAAGTCAAATGGACTCCCGTTTCCATTCGCCATTACACAGAACTTATAGCGCCTAAGCCAGGATCTCAGAACTCAGGAGCCCGGTCGAGACCGGTAGCCCCGCGCTCGCTTCTGGCGAGTCAAGAATAGAAAGAGGCCAACAGCTTGACGGTCATCCTCAAACAAATCGGTGCGGCCTTTGCGGCCTGTGCGATGCGGCCCATCAAAAGCCGCTTTCGGCCACGGGAACCTCGAATCGTTGAAGCAATTCAGAGCTCAGGCTCGATATCCGGCAAAGACCAGTTGTTGTCGAAAAACCCTTCGGTTGGCCCGTACCGGCGGAAATATGCAAACCATCCTCGCCCAGGCAATGTCTTGACCCAGTTTAGGTGGCTCGCGGGCGGCTCAGGCCCAAAATGCGCGGCTTCGGCTACTCCACCCTTTGTGAGGTGAAATTCGACCGCTGCCAATTGTCTTTCGCGAAGTGGGCTCGCGTTCAGTTGCCCGGCGGACCCTCCAGCGCCCTGTTGACAGCGCCGATCAATAAGTCGGCCGGGAACGGCTTGTGAAGATACGCGACGCAGCCCGCCTTAAGCGCTTCCCGTTCGAGGGCCTCGTCCTCTACCGCGGTGATGAAGATGATCGAGAGGTTCGTGCCAGTGTCCCTCAGACGGTGCCACAGCGCGATGCCCGACATGCCGCCTAAGTGGATATCGAGCACAACACAGCCAATCTGGCTTACATCGGCACTGTTGAGAAAGGCTTCGGCCGACGAGTGTCCTTCAGCCACAAATCCATTTACCTTCAAAAGGCGCTCGACGCTCCTGCGCATGCTCGGATCGTCATCGACGACAGCCACTATGCGCGCTGGGCTTTCCAATTGACGCCTTTCTGGAGCCGATGGACAAAGCATGACCAGCCCCGTTCGTGACGATCGTATGACCAATATTGAGCCCTGGCTATTGCCCTTTGGTGAAGCGGGCTGCCCATGTAGCTACCGTTGCAGTTGATCCGCCGCTGAATCAACCAGACCAAGTCTCTCGGCGATCGACACAGTCTCCGCCAGCGACCGCGTACCAAGCTTCTCCATGAGGTTGTGACGGTGTGCCTTGACCGTTCGTTCGGATGTGCCGAGCGCTTGGGCGATCTGCTTATTGAGTTTACCGCGGACAATCAGGCCAAATACTTCGAACTCACGGGGCGTCAGGTTCGCCAGACGCCGCCGGAGTGCATGTTTACGATCCTGCTCTAAGCGCCGTAGCGCGTAGCGGCGCAACGCACGCCCGATGGTTTCCAACAGCACCTCCTTGGGGGTTGGCTTTTCCAAGAAATCTTCGGCACCAGCCTTCATCGCTTGGACGGTTGCCCTGATGTCGCCTCGTCCCGTCAGAAAGACGATCGGCAGCAGCGGCGCTTTCTCGGCGAGCCGGTCCTGCAGTTCCAGTCCGCTGAGACCGGGTAGACCAAGATCCAGCAGAACGCAGCCAGGCTCGCCGTCAGCGAATTGTGCGAGAAACTGATCGCCTGATTCATAGAGGGCCACGCGAAAACCGGAGGCCGCAAGCAACCGCCCGACCGCGGTGCGGAACGATTGGTCATCATCTACGATATGAACGATCGGCTCCAAATCATTCACCCATTTCGTGCGAGTGGCAGCACAACACGAAAGACCGCTCCGCCTCCAGGACGGTTGGCGGCCGAGATCTTGCGTAGGTCTCGACGATCGCACGCGCGATGGAAAGGCCGAGTCCTGTCCCGGTTGGCTTGGTGGTATAGAACGGCTCGAAAACACTGGCGAGTCGCTCGTCGGGGATGCCGCGGCCCGTATCGGAAATCGACAGCTCCACCTTGGATTCTGCCGTCAACCTCGTCTCGAGCAGGAGTCTCTTTTCGGTCGTTATCACCTCGAGCATTGCGTCCATGGCATTTGTCGCGAGATTGAGAATGACCTGCTGAACATGGACCCTGTCGGCCCGGACCGGCAGCTCGCGTGATGTCTGGCTGGAACTGACAACTACGCTCCTCCGCTCTGCCTCGCCACGCAGAATCCTGATCGCGCTCGTCGTCACGTCATTGAGATCGAACTCCTGCCAGTCGATCTCGCTTCGTTTCTTGAGCAGACCCCTGATGCGGGAGATGACGTCGTGGGCGCGCTGATCGTCGTCTTGAATATCCACCAGGATCTGTCCGATCAGTTCGAGGTCAGGCCTCTCCGACCGAAGAATGACCGCTGCCGCCTCGGCATTGCTGCGAATTGCACCAAGGGGCTGGTTGAGTTCATGCGCGATGGATGCCGAGAGCGCGCCCGCGGTCGCGGACTGGTTGAGATGAACGACTTCGAGGAGACGATGGCGGGATTCGGTCTCCGCCGCCTGACGGCGGCGGCGTTCGATGAGCAGTCCGGCAATAACGGTGCCCTGGAACGTGATGACGGCAAGGGCGAAAACTGCGGCGAGCCAGTATTGTTCCCAGAAAGTCGGTTCTTTGAACATCTGGATTGCGCCTGCAGGAAGATTTCTCTCCGACAGCCCCCAACGTTCGAGCTGTCTCGCATCGGCCACATAGGTTTGCGGAGACTCGAGATTGGAAATCGGTTTACCGGCAACGGCTTCAAGCGCGAGGTCAGCAACGGTCTTGCCCAGCGACTCGAACGTGACCACGCTGCCCCCGACAACACCGTAATCGATGTAAGTGAGGTACGGACCGTAGATCGGCGCGCCGGCAGTCTCCGCAATTTGTTTGACCGCTTCACGAGGCATGAAATTGCGGCCGTCGCGATCCTTTAAGATCGTCAGTGCCAGGATGATGCTGTCACGGGGAACCTCGGCGGCCACCTTGGTGAACTCTTCGATCGTCAGGTCCTCCAGGTAGGTCGTTTCGTAATCCTTGGAAAAAGCCGCAAGATCGGCCCGCGCTCTAGAGAGCCAAGAACGATCGAATTCGGATGATCCTCCGATTATGAAAAGATGGCGCGCCTCCGGCTGGAGTCCGCGGGCCATTTCCGCAGTCTTGACTATGTCAAACTCGCTGAAGGCTCCGACCACATCGTTGGGAAGGTCCATTTCTTCGGCGGTGGAGCTGCTGAAGCCGGCGACAATTATCTTTGCACTCGCGGCGAGCTCTCGGCGATTGGCCGAGATGAACCGCGCTGATACTTCGCCAAGTGCAATCACGACGTCGGGGCGGCGATCCGCATATTTGGCCGAAAGATATCTGGCCATGCGACCGATGTGCTCGGCTTCGGGAAACCTTGAAAGGTCGAGAAACTCGGAGAAGAGATCAATTCTAGCTTTGGTGGCCTGGAGCAGCCGTGTCCTAATGGCCTCGCCCGCGGCAGTTGTCGCGGCTAATCGTTCGTCATACGGGTAAAGGATTAACACCCGGGGGACATGGTCCCCGGTCTTCACGGCTGCAACTGGCGCGGCAGCAGAGGTTCCGAGAATAACACAGCAAGGAACCGCGTATCGCCCGAGCTGGCGCGATCGCGTCGTCCAATGGCGCTCCAAGCTCATTGCCTTGCCCCCGAGAAGGTCATCGACAAATAGCAAAGCCGCAGCGTCCTTACAACCGCCACTGCGTCGATCACAATCTGAAATAGTTGCCCCAAGGTACAATATCGCAGCAGCTCGCCGTGCGGTAGAGTGCTTTCCATGAGTGTCGTCCGCAACCCGCGGCGGACACTCTGGTCGGATGCCGTTCCCGATCGAAGGCGTCCGGATTTTCAAGTTACTCCAGTTGTTTCGATTGATTCCAATTTGAATACGCGACCGGCGACGCTCGTTTAAATTCCGCCGTGCGCCTGGGTGAATCACCGTTCGGCCGGAGATCTCAACGGAGGACTCGTAATGAATCGCAGGCTCATGCGCAGCGTTGGAGCATTCGTTGCTTCAACCGTTCTATGGTGTACCGCATCCAGCCCTCAGGCTCAGGAAGCGCGACCAAAGCCCAACATTCTCTTCATTGTGTCCGACGACACCGGTTATGGAGATCTCGGGCCTTACGGCGGCGGCGAAGGTCGTGGGATGCCGACCCCGAACATCGACAGGTTGGCGGACGAAGGCATGACCTTCTTTTCCTTCTACGCACAGCCGAGCTGCACGCCGGGCCGCGCCGCGATGCAGACCGGGCGCATTCCGAACCGCAGCGGCATGACGACGGTCGCCTTCCAGGGCCAAGGCGGTGGGTTGCCGGCAGCCGAATGGACGCTCGCTTCCGTCTTGAAGCGCGGTGGGTACCAGACTTATTTCACCGGCAAGTGGCACCTCGGCGAAGCAGATTACGCGTTGCCGAATGCCCAGGGCTATGACGAAATGAAATACGTCGGCCTCTATCATCTCAATGCCTACACCTATGCCGATCCGACCTGGTTTCCCGATATGGACGCGGAAACACGGGCCCTGTTCCAGAAAGTGACGAAAGGCTCACTTTCCGGCAAGGCTGGCGGCGAGGTGACGGAAGACTTCAAAATCAACGGGCAATACGTCGATACACCTGTGATCGACGGGAAGCCGGGCGTTGTCGGCATCCCGTTCTTCGATGGGTATGTCGAAAAAGCGGCGATAGAATTCCTGGATGCCGCCGCCAAGAAACCGGATCAGCCATTCTTCATCAACGTCAACTTCATGAAGGTGCATCAGCCCAATCTTCCGGCTCCCGAATTCCAGCACAAGTCCCTGTCTAAGTCCAAATATGCCGACTCCGTCGTGGAGCTCGATACACGCATCGGCAGGATCCTGGACAAGCTGCGTGAAACCGGCATGGACAAGAACACCCTGGTTTTCTACACGACCGACAACGGCGCCTGGCAGGACGTCTACCCGGACGCCGGATACACGCCATTCCGTGGCACCAAGGGCACCGTACGCGAAGGCGGCAACCGGGTCCCTGCGATTGCGTTCTGGCCTGGCAAAATCCAGCCGGGCTCGAGGAGTCATGATGTCGTCGGCGGTCTCGACCTGATGGCGACATTCGCTTCGGCCGCCGGCGTGCCCCTACCTGACAGGGATCGCGAGGACAAGCCGATCATTTTCGACAGCTACGACATGACGCCGGTTCTGCTCGGAACAGGCGAGTCGGCCCGGAAGAACTGGTTCTACTTCACAGAGAACGAGCTGACACCCGGAGCTGCGCGCGTCGGTCATTATAAGGCTGTTTTCAACCTGCGTGGTGACAATGGACAGGCGACCGGTGGCCTCGCCGTCGACACGAACCTGGGCTGGAAGGGTGCTCAATCCTACGTGGCAATTGTGCCGCAGGTGTTCGATCTGTGGCAGGATCCGCAGGAGCGCTACGACGTCTTCATGAACAATTATACCGAGCACACCTGGTCTCTGGTCTCCATCTCCGCGGCGATCAAAGACCTCATGAAAACATACGTCGAGTACCCGCCGCGCAAGCTGCAGAGCATGGGGTACGACGGTCCGATCGAACTGTCCAAATATCAGATGTTGCAGTCGGTTCGGGAGCAATTCGAGAAGGAGGGTGTCCGCCTCGCAATGCCGACCGGCAACTAAGCGTGCGGCGGCCCGGATCAGGCCCGGGCCGCCGTGTTCCGGGACGGACCTGACCTTCGCACAGACCTTTGGAGGACGCCCAATGTTCGCAGTTCATGATTTCCTGAAATCCGCCCAACGTGGCGCGGTGGCGGTTGCCGCTGCACTTCTCCTTGTCACTTCAGCAAAGGCGCAGAGCGATCCGTTGCCTTCGTGGAATGACACCGCCCCGAAAGCGGCCATCGTGGCCTTCGTCGAGAAGGTGACCACCGAGAACTCGCCCGACTTCGTTCCGGAGCCGGAGCGCATAGCCGTCTTCGACAATGACGGCACGTTGTGGGTCGAGCATCCAATGTACACCCAGCTCGCCTTCGCGCTCGACCGCGTGAAGGCTGAGGCTGCGGCCCATCCGGAATGGAAGAACAAACAGCCGTTCAAGGCGGTACTCGAGGGCGACATGAAGGCGCTCGCGGCAGCGGGCGAAAAGGGTCTCGTAGAACTCATCATGGAGACCCATGCGGATATGACCCACGATGAGTTCCAGAAGGTCGTCTCCGAATGGATCGCCACCGCGCGTGATCCGAAATTCAACAAACTCTATACCGAGCTCGTCTACCAGCCGATGCTTGAATTGCTTGCCTATCTTCGCGCCAATGGCTTCAAGACCTTCATCGTATCGGGTGGCGGCATCGAGTTTGTGCGGCCCTGGGCCGAACAGGTCTACGGCGTTCCGCCCGAACAGGTCGTAGGCTCCTCGATCAAGACGCAGTTCGAGATGCGTGACGGGCTGCCCACCCTGTTCCGCCTGCCACAGGTCAACTTCATCGACGACAAGGCAGGCAAACCTGTTGGGATCAACGCGCATATTGGCCGCCGACCGATCGCCGCTTTCGGCAATTCCGACGGCGATCTGGAAATGCTGCAATGGACGACCATGACCGGTGGGAGCGTCCGTTTCGGGATGATAATTCATCACACCGACGCAGACCGCGAATACGCGTACGACCGCAAGAGCGAATTCGGCCGCCTCGACAAGGCGCTTGATGCGGCGGCGATAAACAATTGGACAGTGGTCGACATGAAGGCGGACTGGAAAGAGATCTTTCTGGAGAAATAAGACTGCGCATCCGCCGGTTCCGCGCCTTCCACGAGAGGAGTCCTGGTGAAAGTAGTTTGGATGAAGCCGCCGCGGGTTTCGGGCAGGTCTCTGGCCCAAATCTTGGGTCGTGCGTTCTGGCTCAGCGCGCGCGATCTGCCAGGATGGTGGATGCGAGCCGTTCGATCGTGCGTGTGCAACAGCCGAGCGGCAGTTCTTTGGACAGTGGTATTCTGTTCCCTCGCTGCGCTGACAGGAAGTGTGGCTGCTTCCGAAAACTCCAAAACCTCCATGGCCGACCCGCTGATCGCAGTTCATGACGGTTTCGTGGACGAGAAAACCTGCTCATCGTGCCACGCCGATCAGGCTGCCGCCTTCGCCAAGTCGCATCACGCAAAGGCGATGACTGTCGCCGACGACAAGTCGGTGCTGGGCAACTTCAACAATATCCAGTTCGATCGCGATGGCGTTGCCGCATCGTTTTTCCGCCGGGACGATCGCTTCTTTGTCCGCACCGAAGGGCCAGACGGCAAGCAGGCGGACTACGAAGTTAAATATACGTTCGCCTATGAGCCTCTCCAGCAGTATCTAGTCGATCTCGGCGGCGGCAGGTTGCAGGCTCTAGACATTGCCTGGGACACACAAAAGCGGGAATGGTTCTGGCTTGGTGAAGGCAGTGCGGCAAAACCCGGCTCAACCTTTCACTGGACGGGTTCATTCTATCGTTGGAACCGCACCTGCATCGACTGTCATTCCACCGATCCGCGGACCAATTTCGAGCCGCAGTCGAACGAATATAATTCGTCTTATGTGGCCACCAGCATTGGCTGCCAGTCCTGCCATGGGGGCGGTGCGAAGCATGTCGAATGGGTGAGAGCCAAAGCGGCAAATGCTTCAACGGCGGCGGCAGATCCCGGCCTCGCAAAGGTCGACACGAACACCTGCTTCGCCTGTCATGCCCGCCGCACTAGGCTGGTCGATCGGTATCAACCGGGGGGACACTTTCTCGATCAGTTTTCCCCTGCATTGCTTCGCAGCGACCTCTATTTTCCGGACGGGCAGATCCTGGACGAGGTTTTCGAATACGGTTCCTTCCAGCAAAGCAAGATGGCAATGGCAGGCGTCACCTGTTTCGACTGCCACCGACCGCACGAGGGTACCGTCAAGGCCGAGGGCAATGGATTATGCACGCAGTGCCACGCCGAGACTGCCCCGGAACGTTTTGCAGGCAACGATCCGAGCGGCGCGTTCGACACCCATGCACACACGCATCATCCCCAAGGCTCACCTGGCGCTCTTTGCGCCAATTGTCACATGCCGGAACGGACCTACATGAAGGTCGATCCCCGACGCGATCATTCCTTTGTCACTCCTCGCCCTGACCTTTCCGCACTCTACGGAACGCCGAATGCCTGCATCTCGTGCCATACGGGCCAAACGAATGCCTGGGCGTCCGAGCACCTGGACAGGTGGTATGGCAAGGCCTGGCGTGAACGCCCGACGATTGCGCATGCATTCGCGCGAGCCGCGCAGAACGATGTTGCCGCGATTGAGAATCTGCGCAGATTTGTGACCGATCGGGAACAGCCGGGCATCGTCAGGGGCAGCGCGATCGGTGAAATGACAAGGCTCGATGGAGCAGCCACCGCCGCGGACGTCAGAGTGGCAGCGGGCGATCCCGATCCGATCGTCAGGTTGGGCGCGGCGGAGGCGGCTGCCAATTTGTCAGCTGACCGGCGATTGGACGCGATCGGCTTCCTGCTTGCGGACGAGACCCGAGCTGTCCGAGTGGCCGCCGCCAGGGTTCTTGGCGCCACGCCGTCACTGGACCTTCTCGGCGCTCAACGCGGCGCTTTCGACGCCGCACTCGACGATTTGGGTGCCTATGCAGAGGCTAACGCGGACGTCGCCGAGACGCAGAGCACCTACGGATCCATACTCTTCGGCCAAGGGCGCACGGACGAGGCGGAAAAGGCTCTCCGCCAAGCGATCGTTCTTGATCCCACGCTTTCTGGTGCGCACATCAATCTTGCCGAGTTCTATCGCGCCACCGGTGACAGTGAGAAATCCGAGCAGGCTTACGCCGAGGCGATAGCCGCGAATCCGGATCGGGCCGATCTTCGCTACGGACACGGCTTGTCGCTCGTTCGCCTAAAGGCCTTGCCGGACGCAATTGAGGAACTCACGGCGGCCATGCGATTGGATCCTGGCAACTCCCATTACAGGACGACGGCAGCGATCGCGCTTGATTCCATGGGCCGAACGGATGATGCCTTCGCTCTGTTCGGCCCGACCATCGCAGGGGGTGCAACTGAGGCCAACCTGCTCGGCACTGCCATTCAGCTCGGGCTTAAACTTGGCCGCTATGCCGAGACGCTTAAGTTTGCGGAGGCGCTCGCTCGTCTTCAGCCGAACGATCCACAGCTCGAAGAACTTGTCGGGCAATTACAGGATGCTGTTCAACATGGCAGATAAATACTTCCGTTTTGTGGCTCCTTTGGGTTGCTGGAACGAAGGTTTTATTATGATCGGCGTTTATGCACCCATTCTGCCGTTGCTGTTGCGCGTCATTACTGCCGCTACGCGAAGCGCGCTGGAAGAACATGAGTCGCGACTGGGTGATCGACAAAGTTCACTATCAACGTCGCCTACGATTCCGATGTCGCCAAAGTGAAGAAAGTGGTGAAGGGTGTTGGGGCCACGCTGCTTGAGCACTCGCACCGCTGATCATCGAAACGGTGAAGATGAGGGGCGTGGAGCAGTTCGGTGACTACGGCATCATGCTGGGCTTCGCCATGACCACTAGGCCCGGTCATCAGACCCAGGTTCGGCGCCGTGCGAAGGCTCTGATCAAGGACGCGTTCAAGAAACATGGCATTCACTTCGCTTCGCCGACAGCCCAGGTTGCGGGGAACGAGGCGCAATCGTCAATGGCGGCTGCAGCCACAACTCGCGGTACGATTGCCAAGAAGAACGCCGCCTTGGCTGCGCAAGAGGGAGGTGAGGCAGCGGCCGAGTAGTCTGCTATATACGGTAAGCGTGGCTTGACGGCCGCCTCCCGTCCCTGTCCTAGAGTGGGATATTGGTCTACCAAGGCTAAGTGGGCACTATCGCGGCATCTGGTGTCGGGGAATGAGCGAGACGGCGAGCGAGGTTGCCCCATCTTTCGGCGATCTGGCGTCCAAGATCCTTGCACTACGAAAGAGACCAGTCTGAAACGCTTCTTGACGTCTGCGCCGTATAAGCTACAACTTGTCCTTGCGGCGTGACCACCTCTCCTCCTGAAGCGGGATGATCGTCATGTGTCAAAAAACCCCTGGATCGCGGCAGTTGGCGCGTTGCAATGCTGTAGTGCATGCGGTCACTCGCGCCGAAGCGTTGTTCCTTCTTGCGCGCCCCGTTTTCACTTTGCTTCGCTCAGGCAGAGAAATGCTTGCGGCGGCTCTCGTTCTCGGACTTTGCGCCACGGCCAGCGCCGACGACGTGCTTTTCGAGAACGTCCGCATCTTTGACGGAAAAGGTGCGGTTCTTTCGGCGCCGTCGAATGTTCTGGTCAAGGGCAATGTGATTGCGGCGATTTCGACAAGCCCAATCGAGGGGGAAGGCGCTGAGCGAATTGCCGGCGACGGGCGAACCCTGATGCCGGGCCTGATCGATGCGCACTGGCATGCCATGTTGGCCGCGTCCAGCCCGGCGGAAGCAATGGGCGACGTCAGCTTCGCAAGCATCCTGGCCGGCGAGGAGGCGACGGATACCCTGATGCGCGGGTTCACTACTGTCCGCGACTTGGGGGGACCGGCGTTCGGCCTCAAGCGAGCGATCGACCAAGGCATCATCCCTGGACCGCGCATCTATGCATCCGGTGCCATGATCACAGTCACCAGCGGGCATGGCGATTTCCGCCAGCTCACCGACTTGCCGCGGAGAACCGGCGGTCTGCTCACCCCCATGGAGACGGTCGGGGGTGCGATGGTCGTCGACAGCCCGGACGAGGTGCGGTTGCGCGTCCGCGAACAGTTCATGCAGGGAGCCGTTCTGATCAAGCTAACGGCGGGCGGCGGGGTGTCCTCACCCTTCAGCCCGCTCGATGTCACCACCTTCACCGAGCCCGAACTGCGGGCCGCCGTTGAAATTGCCGAGAATTGGGGCACCTACGTTGCCGCGCATGCCTTCACCTCTGATGCGATACGGAAAGCCATCGCGGCTGGTGTGAAGTGCATCGAACACGGCTTCCTCATGGATGAGGCCACCGCCAGGCTGATCGCTGAAAATGACATTTGGCTGAGCTTGCAGCCGCTTCCCGAATTGATGAGGACAGGCCTCCGGGACGGTTCGGTCGAGCGCGCCAAGGCAGATGAGGTATGGCCGGGCATCGGCAGAACATACGAACTAGCAAAGAGGTACAAGATCAAGACCGCGTGGGGCACGGACGTCCTGTTCTCCCGCGCGCTGGCGAAGCAGCAGGGAGCAATACTGGCTTCGCTCGTGCGTTGGTACACGCCTGCCGAAGCGCTCGTCATGGCGACAGCGACCAATGCCGAACTGCTGGCGCTTTCGGGCCAACGCAACCCCTATCCGGGAAAGCTGGGCGTCATCGAAGAAGACGCTCTCGCGGACCTCCTCCTCGTCGAAGGCAATCCGCTGGAGAATATCGACCTGGTGGCCGATCCTGCCAACAGCTTCAAAATCATCATGAAGGACGGCGTGATCTACAAAAACACACTCACCCCGTGAGGAACGACTGCCTGATGCCCCACCGAAGATTGCTGTCGTCGCATGCTACTGATGAACTGCGGAGATCCTCTGAGAGGTAGGTGCATGCCCGCCGCAAGAATCAAGATAATTTACATTACCCAAATTCTGATCGCGACTCTGCTCCTCCTCGCGATGCTCTCGATGGCAAGTTCGATATTCGCCCCCGTAGCTTTTGCGCTGTTTATCATCGCGCTTGTGTGGCCGACGCAGTGCCGCTTGCAGGCTATGCTCCCTCGCTACTTGGCGCTCATCATCAGCTTCCTCTTGGTCGTTCTCGCCATCGTCGCATTCGGCGGGCTCATAGCGTGGGCATTCGGGCACGTCGGCCGGTGGATCATCGCGGATGCTGCGCGTTTTCAGCAGCTCTACGACCAGGTTCGCCTCTGGCTCGAGGAACACGGCGTAGCGGTTGGCGTGCTTTGGTCGGAGAACTTCGGCGTTGGCTGGGTCTTGCATACCGTGCAGGCCGTCAGCGGCCGGCTTAACAGCACCTTCAGTTTCTGGCTGATCGCGCTCGTCTATGTCCTGCTCGGGTTGATGGAGATGGATGATTTCGGGCGCAGGATCGAGGCATTGCGAAACCGGACGGCAAGTGCACTGCTTCTTCGTGGCAGCCAACAAACCGCCATGAAGATTCGGCGCTACATGATGATCAGGACGGTGATGAGTGTCGTCACAGGTCTTCTGGTTTGGATTTTCACCCGCGCTGTCGGGCTGTCTCTCGCCGAGGAGTGGGGCTTCATTGCGTTCGCTCTCAACTACATCCCCTTTCTTGGGCCACTTCTGGCCACCTTGTTCCCGACGCTCTTTGCTCTTATTCAGTTCGGGACTGTGGAGACCGTCTTGATTGTCTTTACGGGCTTGAACCTCATTCAGTTCGTTGTGAGCAGTTACATCGAGCCACGAGCCTCAGGCAGCGCGCTGTCAATGTCTCCTGTCATGGTCCTGTTTTCCGTTTTTTTATGGGGCTACCTCTGGGGGATATTCGGCGCCTTCATCGGCGTGCCGATAACGATCGCGTTGCTGACTTTCTGCAACCAGCATCCGTCCAGCAAGTGGCTTTCGGAATTGTTCGGTCTGGAGATGGCAGCCGATCAGGTCGCTTCGACGCCCAGCGGATAATGCGGTGGTCATCGTCGGCCATCGCGGCTATGTGGGTCAAGCGCTCACGACGGCGCCGACTCAGTCCCGGAAGTCAGGCGGGTGGCCATGCCGGATTGTTTCCACCTTTGTCCGGCCGGGAAAAAAAGCGAATCTCAGCCAAGCCAGGCCATGCGCCAGGAAATCGACCCCCAGCAAGAGCGCAAGGAGCCAAAGACCCATCTTCGGGAACTCGGCCAGTACGACAAGTCCCGCTGCGGCGCCGAAGGCTCCCGACAGCATCATGGGCCATCCTGCCTCACGCCAGTGGCTAACACTAAGCAAGATTCTCACGACCCCTGAGAGGATGAACAGCAGGCCGATCGTGTAGGTTTGCAAGAGCTCTTGTGTACGCACCGAGCGGGCCACAATGTTCGTGAGCACCTCCATCAAGCTCGAGCCGGCGACGTCGGTGAGCATCAAGCCCAGGGCGATATATAAAGATCCGAGCAGCGTTTGCCATGACAGGCCACCCCACCGTCTGGCCCAGAAGGCATATACGATTTCGAATACGCCCACCAAGATGGCAGCGGTTCCGACGAAGACGGGAGTAACGACTGATGCAAACGCCACATCCGTCAGGACGACCAGCCCCGCCAGAAGCATGACGCCGCCAAGCACCACCCGAACCGAAGGCGGGGGGGCGCTCGGGTCGCCACCTGCATTGACCGGCATGGTGTCGTAAGATGCCATGGCTTCCTCGTCACTCCGGCTGCTCGTTGCGCTACTATGCTCCGAGAAGCGGCGCGCTCGTCGGCAACAATCTCCAACGGTGCCGACGCATCGATCCGCGGGCGAACAGACCGTCTCTATGGGCCTTGCGCCTGCAGCCCGGCGGCAAATCGCACTATCGCCGCTCATTTCGGCGAAGGACGTGGCCCACGATGAAAGCTATGCCGATGAGCAGAAGGATTACTCCTGCCAATCCGATTCCAAACGAGCCATATCGGTAGCCGGACGCCGCGACGAGGAAACCAATAATGATACTCCCGAAGCCGATTAGCTTCATTTTCATCAGGTTGAAGTTTTCGCCGTATCCTGCCATGTGAACATCCAATTTCTGCGCGTCCGGTTCGGTTGTCACCAGCGCGAACGGCGTCTAAGCGACGCTCGCTTTCTGCAAGGCCTCCCGCAGTAGTTGCTCCTTGCTTTCATCCAGAGAGGTTCTCAGTATGGTGCCGCCAAACGGCGATATATCCTTCAGAACCTTGTCCTCAGTCATCTCCTTCACCAGCACAAACAGCGCCGCATTGCCGGGCTGAAGGCCCCTGGCCAGTTCCTTCATGAAGTCGTCGTTGATGCCCACATCGCTCAGCGCGCCGCCGATCGCTCCGGACGCCGCACCTACGGCCACCCCGATCAGCGGGTTGAGAAACAGCACACCGACGAGCAATCCCCAGAAGCTTCCTGAAGCGGCACCTGCCGCAGTTAGGTTCATCAGTTGATTCAACTTGATCTTGCCCGCGTCAGTCTTTGTCGCGATCACGGCGTCGCCCAACGTGAGCAAGTATTCTTTCTGCAGCTCAATCAGGCGCTTTCGGACTTCTTCGGCTTTGTCTTCACTGGGATAAATAATGGCAATCAGGCTGGACATGACTAACTCCCATTTACTTGAGTTGCGAAGTTCTCGATGCGTCACGGTGATGACGAGTTTCCGGTTGGCGCAACCTGGCGCGCACCCTGAAAGCCCAAATATGACGATCCCGCGCAGGCACTCACCGCCTTCCGGCATGAGGTTGCGGCGAGCGCCAGGCGGTCGGCTTTACCGGCACCTTGCGATGATGATTGTGCCGTCCGGCTGTCTGTATCTGCAGTTGCCACGGTTGTAAGACGGGGTTGTTGCAGTCCCGACCGCGGCCCCGACCAGAGCTCCGCCAGCCGCACCGGCGACGGTGCTCGTTGTGTTCCCTCCAATCAACTGGCCCGCCACCGCGCCTGTTCCGGCGCCTATCAGAGCTCCGCCCAGGCCGCGTTGGTTCTGTTCGGTGGCGCACCCACCGGCAATCGCGGCCACAGCGGCAAGCGTGAGAGGGAGTATTGTTCTTCGTGCCATGGCATTTCTCCTTTGTGAGAGCGGCCACTCTCTGCAAGATCGGGCTTAGAGATCAGGCGATTTAGGGCAGGGCTACAGTCGCTCTGGGCCAGAAACTGCCGATCTTGGTCAATAGTCCACAGCATCACGAATAATTGGGCAGGTCATGCAATGGCCACCGCCGCGTCCGCGACCGAGTTCGCCGCCCGTGATGGTGATCACTTCAACGCCCGCTTTGCGTAGAAGCGTATTGGTGTAGGTGTTTCGGTCGTAGGCCAGCACCACGCCGGGAGACAGGCAGACGAGATTTGCGCCGCTATCCCATTGCGTGCGTTCGCGCACATAGGCGTTCCCGCCGGTCTCGACCACGCGCATTTCCTTGAGGCCCAGGGCGTCCCGCACAGTTTCGACAAACGAGCCACGTTCCTTGTGGAGCTCGAGGGAGCCCGGCTTCTCACCGGGTCTGTAGGAGAATGCCTCGATTTCGTTGACAATGTCGGGGTAGATAAGCACGCAGTCGCGGTCGGCGAATGTGAACACCGTGTCTAGGTGCATGGCCGCACGTAATTTTGGCATCGCGGCGACGATCACGCGCTGCGCAGCGCCTTTTTCGAACAGGGTTGCGGCAAGCTGGCCGATCGCTTGCCGCGACGTTCGCTCACTCATGCCGATCAACACGTTGCCTTTGCCGATCGGCATGACGTCGCCGCCCTCAAGTGTGGCGAGCCCCCAGTCCATGGTCGGGTCGCCCCACCAGACATTGACCTTGCCGGCGAAATCCGGGTGGAACTTGTAGATGGCGGTGGCGAGGATGGTCTCCTCGTGGCGCGCCGGCCAATAAAGCGGGTTGAGCGTCACCCCGCCGTAAATCCAGCAGGTGGTATCACGCGTATAGAGCGTGTTGGGCAGCGGCGGCAGGAGATACTCTGCGGCCCCAGCAGCGTCCCGGATCAGTTCCAACATTTCGCCGCCGTGAGCCTCGGGAAATTCATGGGTCGATAGTCCGCCTATCAGGGTCTCCGCAAGCTCACGGTCGGGCAGCCCGTCGAGGTAGCTGCGGATCTCGTCTACGAGCTCAAGCCCGACCTGATTAGGCACGACCTGGTTATCGAGAATCCACTTCCTCGCATCAGGAATTGCCACGGTCTGGGCTAGCAGGTTGTGCATCTCGACAACCTCGACGCCGCGGTCGCGCATCTTGGTCATGAAGTCGAAATGATCGCGCCGGGCGTTGTCGACCCAGAGGACGTCGTCAAACAGGAGGGCGTCACAATTGCTCGGCGTGAGCCGTTGATGAGCACGCCCCGGCGCGCAGACCATGACCTTGCGTAACTGGCCAACCTCGGAATGTACACCCAAAGTGTGCTGGGTCGAGCTTTCAGAGGACATGGCACATCTCCTTTTTCAGATCGTCAGGTAGCCGGTGGACAAGCCGATGATCGCCGCGATGCAGCCGATGGCTGCAGTCGCGAAAATCAGCCAGTCGATGGATGTGTTGAAAACCCGCTTGCCCCGCTCGCGCCTGGCCCAGAAATAGAGGATCGTGCCAGGGGCATACAGAAGAGCCGACAGCAGGACGAACTTGATGCCGCCCGCGACAATCATGAAAAATGTGTAGGCGGCGGCGATGCTGGCAATGATCAGGTCGCGGGTGCGTTCACGCGGCCGGACCTCGTAAGTCTCGGCGCGTTGAGCCAGCATGAACCCGAAGGCAGCCACGAACATGTAGGGAATCAGCGACATTGCGCTCGTCAAGTTCAGCATCAGCGCGAACGCGTCCTGCGACCAGTAGGTGCTAATGACGAACAGTTGGACGACGATGTTTGTAAGCCATAGCGCGGCTGCGGGCACCTTGTTTTGATTCTCAGTGCCGAAAAGCCGGGGCATGTCGTCCGTGCGCGCGGCCACGTAGAGCACTTCCGCGCACACCAACGACCAGGCGAGATAGGCACCAAGCACCGAGACGATCACCCCGATGCTGATGAAAACCGCACCCCAGGGGCCGACGACGGCAGCAAGCACTCCGGCCATCGAAGGCTGGCTCATGGCGGCGATCTCGGGGCGCGTCAGGGCCGCATAGGGCAGCAGCGTGACCAGAACCATCAGCGCACTGACGCCTATGAAGCCCATGATCGTGGCCGTTCCGATATCGGAGCGCGCCTGCGCATAGCGCGAATAGTTGCTCGCGCCTTCGATGCCGATGAAGACGAAGACCGTCGCCAGCATTGTCGCCTGGATTTGTTGGAGGAGGGTTGCCTGCGGCATCCCCTCGCCACCCCAGAAGTTGAGCCGGAACAGGTCGAGCTTGAAGAAGAAGAACAGGATGATGATGAAGGCAATAATCGGGATGACCTTCGCGACGGTCACGACGGTGTTGACAAAGGCGGCCTGCTGAATGCCTCTCAAGATCATGAAGTGGAAGAGCCAGATGCCGACCGAAGCGACGAGAATAGCGACGACAGTATTGCCGTCGCCGAAGACTGGAAAAAAATTGCCAAGCGTCGACTTGATCAGCACCCAATATGACACGTTGCCGATGCAACTGCCGATCCAGTAGCCGAAGGCGGATAGGAAGCCTGGATAGTCGCCAAACCCTTCTTTGGCATAGGCGAAAACGCCGGCGTCAAGATCGGGTTTGCGCTCCGCCAGCGATTGGAAGACGCGCGCCAGCATGTACATGCCGCCCCCTGCAATGCACCAGGCGATGATTGCGCCAAACGGCCCTGTTGCGACGCCGAATGTCCGCGGGAGC
The DNA here is from genome assembly GCF_017876815.1 of Sinorhizobium meliloti. Lineage (NCBI taxonomy): Bacteria > Pseudomonadati > Pseudomonadota > Alphaproteobacteria > Hyphomicrobiales > Rhizobiaceae > Ensifer > Ensifer meliloti. Next base: position 235,233 of record NZ_JAGIOS010000003.1, read on the forward strand.
GAGAAGATGCCTGCGCCGACCATGGAACCGACGACCATGCCAGTCAGAGCAAACAGGGAAAGCTTCTGCGCCATCGCTTTACTCCCGGATTCGCCAATGAAAGCGGCGTCTGCGGAGGTGCGGACGCGCGAACAACTCTGTAGATCGCTTGTTCAGCCAGGTGAAATTACGGATATCTCAAGCCGGCGTGGTATTTTGAAGCTGCTATCTGCTTCTGGCGCCACTTCTGTAGCATACTTGGATTAATCACAATGTTAACGTGTAATACTCAAATTGCAAGAGCGAATCGATTTGCTGACGAAAAGCCTGACGCAAACACGTGTCAGCTACAGCGCCGCGCGTGTCTTTCATAAGGGTAAGGGACACTTAACGTTTTGCATTACTGCATTTTTTCTCAAGTCGGCGCCGATTCAAGGAACATGCGGGAAGGCCAGCGGAGTGTCTATGAGCTGACGGATCGGCGAGGCCTAGATCGCCCCGATCTGTGAAATCTATATAGTGATGGAGCCGGTCACGAGACCGTAGATGCCGACTAGGCATCCGACCACTACAGCTATGAAGACGAGCCATTCCCGAGGGCTGAAGAGCGGCTTCTTCTGTTCGCGTCTTGCATAGAGGAACAGGGCCGTTCCAAGCGCGTAGAGAATGGCGGAAAGCAGGAGGAACTTCAGGCCGCCGGCATAAATCATAAAGGCCGTGTAGACCGTGCCGGCGCCTGCCAAGATCTGATCGCGGAACCGTTCCTTCGGTCTGATGTTGTAGGTCTCCCCGCGCTTGGCGACAAGAAATCCATAGGCTGCCACTAGCAGGTATGGAATCAGCACCATTGCACTCGTCAGGTTTACCATCAAGCGAAACGCATCTTCCGAGAACAGGGTGCTAATGAGGAAGAGCTGGATCACTCCATTGCTCAGCCAAAGAGCCGCAGCCGGAACGCTGTTGCTGTTCTCCCTGGCGAGTACGCTCGGCATGTCTCCGTTTTTGGCGGCGCAGAAGAGCACTTCGACGCAGATCAGCGACCATGCCAGATACGCTCCGAGCACGGAAACGATCAAACCGGCACTGACAAAGACGGAGCCCCACGGCCCGACGATGGATTCCAGAACGGAAGCCATCGAGGGTTGCCGCATGCCCGCGATTTCGGGTCGCTCTAGGGCCCCGTAGGGTAGCAGCGTTACCAACACCATCAGTCCCAGCACGACTACGAAGCCCAGTGTGGTGGCCACGCCCACATCGGAACGTTTGCGCGCGTAGCGCGAATAGACGCTCGCGCCCTCTACGCCGATGAACACAAAAACGGTGACCAGCATGGTGGCACGTATCTGCTCGAAAAGGCTCGCCTCGGGCGTGTCCGCGCCGCCCCAAAAATTGCTGCGAAAGAGATCGGTCTCGAACGCGCCGAGCAGGATGACTATGAAGATCAGGATGGGCACGATCTTTGCCACGGTGACGACGGTGTTGATGGCCGCTGCCTCTTTGATCCCTCGCAAGATCATGAAGTGGAAGCCCCACAGCGCGACCGAGGAGACAAGCACAGCGGCGATCGTGTTGCCGTCTCCGAAGATCGGGAAGAAGGCCCCGAGGGTGGCCTTGATCAACACCCAGTACGACACATCGGCAATACAGCCGACCAGCCAATAGCCGAGAACCGAAAGGAAGCCGGCATAGTCGCCGAAGCCGGCGCTCGCATACGCGTAGACGCCTGCATCGAGATCCGACTTGCGTTCCGCGAGCACCCTGAACACGTGAGCCAGAGTGAAGATGCCTGCCCCTGCGATGCACCAGGCCACGATAGCACCGAACGGACCAGTCGCATCGCCGAAGGTGCGGGGCAGCGAAAATATGCCCGCTCCCACCATGGAGCCGACGACGAGCGCGGCCAGCGACGTGAGCGAAAGTTTCTGAGCAGTGCTGGTCACGCGGCCTCCGATTGCGCACGGTTGCCTGATTGAACGAAAAGCACGTACCGATGAGCCGCCCCTAGGTGGGAGGGCCGAAAGGTTGTACCTTTTGCTTCAAAACTTCAAGCTGTAAAATCCCAGGGGACCAGACCAGAGCTAGTTGTGTTAATTTGCGTGTCGCCAGCGCCCCCAGAACTGTGGGGAACGGTTTCCACCGGCTTGAAGAGCCGTCGAGCTGCCGCTGTCGGGGAGAGCGTTTGAACGGGAAGCGCCCCTCCAAATGAGAGTGCCCCGGACCCGCTGCAGAAAGGCAGCAAGGCCAATGATCTCGTTTTTCTTGGGCATCCGCTACATCATGATCCTCGCGTCCATCGGGGTCCTGGGCGGTGCGCTGCTGATGTTTCTTGAAGGCGCGCTTCTTTTGCGCAACGCCTTCACCTTCGTCAGAACAGAGCCGGAGCTTTCGGTGACCGCTGCCGTCTTGCGTGCGACGGACAAGTTTCTTTTCGGCATCGTACTCACCATTTTCGGCTATGCGATCACGTTCGGTTTCGTCATCGACGTCTCGGACGAGGTCCGTAAGAGGGTGCCGCGATGGATGATCCTCAACACCGTCGCGGAAATGAAGATCCTCTTCATCGAGGTGATCATCCTTTATCTCGTCGTTCATTTCGCGACCGTCGTGGCAGAGACTGAGGGGATGCTGGACTGGAACGGTCTCGTGCTGCCGGGAGCGGCACTTCTCCTGGCTGCGGCGATGAAGCTTGTTGCCAGTTCGACGCATGATTTGGGTCCGAAATAGAAGCAACGCCCCCGAAAGCGGGTTCGTGCCAGTTGGCGCGCGGCTCATTTTTCTTGAATCACGCTGGCTTTGCGCGTAAAGCTTGCTATTCTTAAGGTCATACACTTCTAGCGTTGCAGCGTCCGCCGGGCATCCGTGAACGTGCCTACCTAACGTAAGGTGCTCCCAGGTAACCGATTGAGGCCAATACTAGATGAAGCGATCGTGCTTCCGGCGTGCCACAGGTCTCGACAGGCGCCCCCAGGGCTCTTCTTTTATCGCAAGGCACAACAGGCTGCCTGATAGCTTGCCTCTCCAAAGGAGGCTTGGATCGGAAACTCGAAGCGGGGTCTTCGATGTTCAAAACGGCATTTCGATCTGTGGATTTCGTTCTAGAGCGGTATGTATTTAAGCCCGTTCATATCCCGCCTCTTTGAAGTAGGCTGCGCATTCCTGTGGGGTGACGGCTTGGAGAATGTGGCGCAGTTCGTCATGGATTGCGTCGCGTGATCTGGCCTGTGCCTCACGCAACCAGTGCTTGATTTTGGCGAAGAGCTTTTCGATCGGATTGAGATCGGGGGAATATTTCGGCAGAAAGAACAGGCGGGCGCCGGCCTTACGGATGGCGGCGCGGATCTCCTGACCCTTATGGGAGCCGAGATTGTCCAGGATGACGATGTCGCCGGCTTTGAGTTCCGGCACCAGAACTTGCTGGACATAGATGCGGAAGCGTTCGCCATTGATCGGGCCATCGAGGATAAAGGGAGCGCTGACGCGGTCGGCCCTGAGTGCGGCGACAAAGGTCATGGTGTTCCAATGGCCGAAGGGGGCGTAGCCCACCAGTCGTTCGCCGCGAGGCGCCCAGCCCCGCAGCGGCGCCATGTTCGTCTTCGTCCAGGTCTCATCGATGAAAACGAGGCGGGCGGGATCAATTCCGGGGCAGTGCTTCAGCCATCGTGCCCGGTGGCGGGCGACGTCGGGCCGCTCCCGTTCGCTGGCGACCAGCGTCTTTTTTTATAACTCAACCCCTCTTCGTGCACGAAGGTCCAGACGGCGCGATAATCCACCTTCAGGCCGCGCTCGCTCAACTCGGCGACAAGTCCGTGCAGCGTGAAGTCGCGCTCGCGGCAGCGGCAAAGCAGCCAAGCCCGGTGCGGACCGGAAAGCTTGCGGGGCTTGTGCCCACCCATCTGGCCGGGTGCGGCGCTGCCCGTCTCGCGAAACCGCCGCACCCAATCGATCGCGGTGCTGATGCCGATGCCGAAGCGCTTGGCCGCTGCCCGGCACGATAGGCCCTCGCCCGTCACCGCATCGACAACGCGTTCCCGAAGATCATTCGAAAAAGGTCTCGCCATAAAGGCCGGCCTCCTTCACCGGCCTGAATGGTGAATCTGATTTGCGCAGAAAAAGGAATCCCCTTTCCGATTCCGCCTAAATGCATCCCGCTCTAGGGGTAAGCGGTCTCCTGCTCTGCTCGACCGGAGACGGTGTCGCCCAGACCGGGCCGGTCGTCGGCGTGATGACCGTTCAACTCGAGGATGTATCTCCGGCCCATGAATTCGTTGGCCGGGTCGAAGCACTCAACGCCGTGGATATCCGAGCCAGAGTAGAAGGTTTCCTGGAGAGGCGGCTTTTCGCCGAGGGCCAGAACGTCGAGAAAGGTCAAGATCTCTTCACCCTTGAGCAAACGACTTACGAGCTTGCGCTCAAGGATGCACAAGCGACGCTGCTCAGCGCCCAGACCAATTTCGACAATGCCGAACGCCAGTTCCAGCGAAACCAGACGCTAAGCCAGCGCACAGTCTCGCAGGCTGTGCTCGAGGAGAGCCAGGCGGCGCGCGACACTGCCCGGGCAAACGTCCTGTCGGCACAGACAAGGGTCAATCAGGCCGAGCTCAATCTCGGCTACACCCACATCAAGGCTCCGATCGGCGGTCGGATCGGCCGCGCTGCCTATTCTGTGGGGAGTCTTGTCAGCCCGTCGTCGGAGCCGCTGGCCCGAGTGGTTCAGACGGATCCCATCCGCGTGGTCTTCTCGGTCAGCGATCGCACCATCCTCGACCTTCGCACGATCGCCGGAGGGGCAGGCAAGGACGAACTGGCAAAAGGCTATCTCCTCAAGCTGCGCCTGTCGAATGGTGAGCCTTACCAGCAGTCAGGGAAGCTCGAATTCTTCGGAAACGAGATCGACGTGCAGACCGGCACGCTTCCGATCCGAGCTCTATTCGCCAATCCGCAATCGCTCCTCATGCCGGGGCAGTTCGTCACGGTGATTGTCGAGCCGGCGGAGCGGGAGGAACGTCCGGTGGTGCCGGTCGGGTCCGTGGAGCAGGACCGCGAGGGCCGCTTCGTGCTCGTCGTCGACGGCGAGAGCCGTGCCACCGTGCGACGCATTCGCGTTTCCGTGCAGGTCGGGCAGAATTGGGTGGTCGAGGAGGGCCTGCAGGGCGGTGAGAAACTGATCGTCGAGGGCCTCCAACGCGTCTCCCCTGGAGCAGTCGTCGAGGCGCAGAGCGTATCGGCCGGCGACGCCGCAACGGATACTACCGCACCGGCGCCAGGATCGTCGAGCCAATGAACCTGTCGGCGTACTTTATCGACCGCCCGCGACTTGCCACCGTTATCGCCGTCGTGATGGCGATCGCCGGTGCGCTCGCACTCTTCCAGATTCCGATTGCGCAGTTCCCGCAGATCACGCCGCCCGAGGTGCAGGTCACCGCCAGTTATCCAGGGGCCAATGCGAGCGTCTTGGAGGAGAGCGTCGGAGCCCCGATCGAGAACCAGGTTAACGGTGTCGAGGACATGCTTTACATGTCGTCCTCAAGCACCAACAACGGGACCTACTCGTTGACTGTGACCTTCGCCGTCGGTACCGATCCGGCACTGGCGCAAGTTAACGTGCAGAACCGTGTCGCGCTCGCGACGCCCCGGCTTCCCGCTTCCGTGACCCAGACGGGGGTCTCAGTGAGAGCGCGCTCGTCCAGCATGTTGATGGGCGTTGCGATCTATTCCCCCGAGGGAACGCGCGACGAGATTTTCATCAGCAACTATGCCGCCAACAATATCCGTGATGCGATCGCCCGCGTGTCAGGCGTCGGGGAGGCCGGTATCTTTGGTCCGTCCTACAGCATGCGTATCTGGATGAACCCGGACCGAATGCAGGCCTTAGGCCTGACTGCCGCGGATCTGACGAGCGCCATCCAGGCCCAGAATGCGCAGGCCTCGGCCGGCCAATTGGGGTCTCCGCCTGCAACATCGGGCCAACAGTTGCAGCTCACAATCATGGCCCAGGGGCGTCTCGCGACCGAGGAGGACTTTTCGAATATCATCGTTCGCACCAATACGGAAGGTGCCTTAGTCCGCCTCCGCGATGTCGCGCGCGTGGAACTCGGCGCGCAATCCTACGACACGGCGTCAACTTTCAACGGTCAACCGAGCGCGACGGTCGTCGTTTACCAGAGCGCCGACGCCAATGCGCTTGCCGTGTCGCGGGCAGTGCTCTCCGAACTCGATCGGCTTTCGCGGCAGTTTCCCGAGGACGTGGCCTATGCGATCGTCTTCGACACAACAGCCTTCATCACCGAAACGATCAAGGAGATCGCTATCACGCTTGCGATCACCTTTGCGCTGGTGGTCGCCGTCACTTACTTCTTCTTGCAAGACTGGCGGGCGACGGTCATACCGACACTGACGATCCCGGTGTCCCTGATTGGCGGGTTTGCCGTCCTTTATCTGCTAGACTACTCGGCCAATACCATTACGCTCTTCGCCGTCATCCTCGCCATCAGCCTAGTCGTCGACGACGCGATCATCGTCGTCGAGAACGTAAAGCGCTTGATGGCCGAAGAGCGACTGAATGTGCACGACGCGACCCGCCGTACGATGAGCCAAGTCACGGGTCCGATCGTGGCGACCACTCTGGTCCTTGCAGCCCTCTTCGTGCCGATCGCATTCGTGGCCGGGATTACCGGGCAGCTCTACCGTCAATTCGCCGTGACGATCCTGATCACGATTACCTTCTCGACCATCAATGCACTGACGCTCAGCCCGGCCCTGTGTGTCCTCATGCTCAGGCCACCGCGCGAGCAGCGGTCCCGAATTTTTGGGACATTCAACCGGGGCCTCGACTTCTCGCGCAACTGGTACCTCGCGATGCTCGACCGCATGTCCCGGCGGCTCTGGATTGCTTCTGTAATTCTTCTGGCGATCCTTGGCGGGGTCTATGGATTGTTCCGCGCGCTTCCGACCGGATTCGTGCCGAGCGAGGATCAGGGATACCTTTTTATCAATGTGCAATTGCCCAATGCCGCTTCGCTCGAGCGGACACAGCAGGCGCTGGATACCGTTTCCAGGATCTTGCAACGGACACCAGGGGTTGCGAATTCTGTCGGCATTGCCGGTAATAGCATGGTGGGCGGCGGCGGCTCGAACGCCGGAATGGTGATCACAGCGCTGAAACCCTGGGGCGAACGCAGGAGCGCTGAGGAAAGCATCGACGCGATCATGAATCGTCTCCGCGCCGAGTTTGGCCGGATACCCACCGCCTCCGTCGTGCCGTTCAACCCACCGGCCATACCGGGTCTTGGTACGACCGGCGGCTTCGACCTCAGGCTTCAGGCGCGCAGCGGCCAGAGCCAGCAGGAAATTGCCGAAGTCATGCGCGGCCTGATCGTCAAGGCTAACCAGACACCAGGACTTGCCAGCGTCTTCAGCACCTTCTCGGCCGACGTCCCACAGGTCTTTCTCAATGTCGACCGCCGCCGGGCCGAGCTCTTCGGGGTTTCAACCGCGACGATCTTCAACGCCATGCAATCCCACCTCGGCTCGTCCTATGTCGATGATTTCAACATCTTCTCGCGCGTGTACCAGGTGCGGATCCAGGATGAGCCACAGTTCCGCAGCCGCATCGAGGACATTCAGCGCCTGCGGGTGCGCAGCCGGAACGGAGAGCTCGTGCCGCTCCAATCACTGCTTTCCATCTCCACCAGTTACGGGCCGACTGCGATCAATCGCTACAACCTGTTCCCTTCGGCCTCGATCAACGGCCAGGCCGCGACGGGAACGAGTACCGGCCAGGCCCTCGCCACCATGGCGTCGCTCGCGGAGCAAAATCTCCCCGAAGGCTTCGGATTCGAGTGGACGGGACTGGCGCTGCAGGAAGAGCAGGCCGGAAACCAGACCGCCCTCATTCTCCTCATGGGCCTCATCTTCACCTATCTCTTTCTCGTCGGGCAATACGAAAGCTGGAGTGTTCCACTCGCTGTGATGCTGTCGGTCGCTGTCGCCGTGCTCGGCGCTCTCGTGGGTCTGATGCTCGCCTCGATCGACATCAACATATACGCCCAAATCGGTCTGGTTCTACTGATCGGACTCGCCGCGAAGAACGCGATCCTCATCGTCGAGTTCGCCAAGGAACGGCGCGATAAAGGGATGGCGACACCTGAAGCCGCAGCGGCGGGGACAGCCCAACGTTTTCGCCCCGTACTCATGACCGCAATGGCATCCATCCTCGGCGTCATCCCCCTCGTGATCGCCACCGGGGCAGGGGCCGGCAGCCGCCGCGCCATTGGCATGACCGTGTTCGGCGGACTGCTCGTCGGTACCGTCGTCGGGCTTCTCTTGATCCCCGTGTTCTATGTGCTGGTTCAGACCGTACGGGAGCAGGCCAAGGAACGATTTTTCCGCACCCGCGCAGGACGCAAGGCGTAACCCAGCAGGTGCAATCGACCCGACGCCCAGCGGGAGCATTGCCTACAGCTTGCTCCGCTGGATCGAGGAGGGCGATCGATCGCAGGGAAGTTCGTTCCGTGGTTTCCGTTCTGTGCTCAAGAAGTCGCATAATGTATCGAGCGGAACCTTCGCCGCTGACGAGATCGAAGAAGTCCTTGCCTTGTCGGCTACGGCCATTTGTTCTGACCTGTAATGGTACCACCACCTAAAGGCGTTCACTCCCAAGCGGGTCGACGCCAGCTGCATCTGAGGCAATATCTTTGAATGGATGTTTCCGAAGGCCAGAATGGGCCGAAGCGAATCCGGACAGCTGAGCCGGCAGCAACCGGTATCGCTCCCACGCCGTCCGGGTTAGGATGCGTAGCTGAGAACGGGCGCGGGCGCCTCGTCGGACCACCTACGTCAGGAGGTTAGTGTGAAATCGCCAACAGTGAAAGTTATGGCCGCCGCCGAGGAAGATCTGGCAGTCGAAACGGTCATGCTGGCGTTTGCAGCGGATCCTATGGCGCGATGGACCTGGCCGCATGCCCACCAGTACCTTGCGGCCATGCCGCGAATGATCCGGGCGTTCGGGAGCAGCGCATTCTCTAACGGAAGCGCCTTTTGCACTGACGACTACGCCGGGACGGCGCTGTGGCTATCGCCCGGAGTGCATTCCGACGAGGAAGGGCTTGGTGCGGTGCTCGAGAGCACGGTTGCGCGCTCTCTTGCCCCCGAAACCGCGGCCATATTCGAGCAGATGGCCGCGTACCACCCGACCGAACTACATTGGTACCTGCCCCTGATCGGCGTCGACCCGGCGCATCAAGGCAAAGGTCACGGCGACGCCTTGATGGCGTACGCACTCGCGCGGTGCGATCGCGATCACGCGCCAGCCTATTTGGAGTCCTCGAACCCGCGCAACATTCCGTTTTACCGACGCTACGGCTTCGAACCGCTCGGCGCGATCCAGTTCGGTTCGTCCCCGACGCTCGTGCCGATGCTACGTCGGACGCGTTGAGCTTCAGTTCGATCAGATTGATTGTGGCATACGGGCGCCGAGCGCGCGGCACAGCCGCGAAACGAAGATGGAGCGGACCGGCGAGAACGTTTGGCGGCGGGCGCCTAGTTCGGGGTATAGGGATGTCCGCTTCTAGAAGTCGGACGATTTAGCTATTACGACCGGCGGGGGGCGCAAAGCGGCCACCATGACTCTGCCCTTTAGACTCTGCATGGTAGAAGAAAGCCGTTCTTCACCAGTCCTGTGCACGGCTTATCGCGAGGATGTTGGCGTTCTGTGCTAGTACGATCGCACAACGTATCCTCGGGAACGAACAAGGGGCTTAGAGGGACAGGAACAGGAAACGTCATCTTCGTCGAGGCGAAGACGCGAACGCTTGTGAGTTTGCGTCTATCTCTACAGCGGGGAAATTGCGTGTTTGCCGATTTCTGGATCAGATTGGGTTCAGATCGAGGCTCCGGCTGATCATTGTGCTGCCGCAACAGGTGTCACGAGCGAGCGGTCGAGCGATAGCCTCGCCGCACCCCCCGGCAATCACGCCATCGCCGCCCAGGTCAGCTGGATCGAGGTTCCGGTTTCGCCGCTCCAGGTGACACGCTTATAGGACCATGGTCCGATAATGAAAAAGGCAAAGGTCCTACACCCATTGCGGGAGCTCACTGCCGAAGCACATACTCACTGCCCGAGGACACGGCGGCGATTCATCACTCAACAGATCTTTCGGAGCTTCCCACTATGTCAGCTAGCAAACGATGGAGAGATCGAGCAGCCACGTTCGTTTGGCGCATGGCAACAAGCCCCTTCTCGATCGGCGTCTACATCGCAATCGCAATATGGATCTCGTTTCTTGTGAACGCAGAAACAGGTATTCCGGCTTATCTGCTGATGGCTGCCCAGTTTTTGCTCGTAATATTTGTCGACCTCCCAAAAAGGGTCGCACAGTACAGAGACCGGCGATATGGCCGGCCAGCACGTTCGCCGAACTCTCGCACAGTGGCTCGCGTCAAGCAGCACCGGTAGCCGCCCCGGGGTCTTCACCGTGCGCGACGTCTCTTGCCTGCAGCCGTTCGGCTTCTATCCTTCCTTGATGTTGAGGGAGAAAAGCATGGCAGATGGTCAGAAGAAGAGAGTCAAGACAAAGATCCGATATCTACTGATGTGCAAACATTCAAAACCAGCGGAAATGCCGCGGCGCAGAAGCGAAAGGATGCCCAAGAAGCACTCCGACGAGCAAATCCTGCTCAGGCGAGGGCCCATCGCCACCGTTCCACCAATTCGAAAATGGTCTATTCCCCACGAGCCGGGGGTACGGTCAGGTTGGTTCCGCAAAACTCGCCGGCAACCTCGATCCGCAAAGCCATTATGCGATCTGGGCGATCCAGGAGCTCAGTTTCGAGCCCCTTGAGAAATCAAGTGCTGGCTCAGCTCGACCGGAGAATGTCTGCGAGCCCCTCCTGCTTGGTCGCTGCGAGGCCTCCGTCGAGCCCCGACAGGACATCCTCCAGGTGACTTTTCATCAGCTCGGCGGATTGAACGGCGTTGCCCTCTGCAATCGCCTCGACCAGAGCCGCATGAGCATGGCTTTCGCAGGTCGTTTCGCGCTTCTTCCAGTAAAGCGCGACCACGAGGGAAGAGCTGGAGACGAGTTCGCGAACGAAATTCGTTAGCACCGTATGATTGGCAATCTCGGCGATTTCTATATGGAATTGCGCGGATGCTGCAATAGCGTCGCTTGTGCCGCCGGAGGCGACGGCCTCGTGCTCTGCCTGCATGTGCGTGCGCAGCTTCGCGATGTCCGACTTCTTTGCGACCCCTGCGGCGATCGCCGCAATCTTGGGTTCAATCAATAGCCGTGCTTCAAAGACCTCTCGTGCCTCCTGTTTCGTCGGGCTCGAAATGAAGGTGCCACGATTTGGCTGGAGTTGCGCGAGCCGATCGTGTGTCAGCGCCTGTAGCGCCGATCGAATAACCGTCCGGCTGACATCATAGATCGACGCCAATTCGTCCTCAGGCAATTTCGTCCCGGGTGCCAGCCGATGACTGACGATCGCATCGCGCAGCGCGACATAGATCGGCCACCAACTGGTCTGCTTCTCCGTAAATCGGTCGTCTTTAAACATGGGGTGTCTCGAACACGCTAAACCCGCGATTTATTACCCTAGTCCTTTTTTGTCTAGCCGGTGTAGGCAACTCCAAGAAAAGTACAACCAACATTTGTTGCGAGTGCTCGGTCTGGCAGTCGAAGCGCCGCTTTCAAATGGGCGCTTCGGTACGCCGTAGCGTCAAGGCTGTTCGACCGTTTCATCAAGTTTCTGGCCATCAGCCGCCGAGGCGATACGGATTGTTGATCCACCCTTCGCCTCGTGTACCGGCCCGCCGTAGCCGGCAGCGTTGTCGTGGTGAGCGAACTCGTCCGGCTTGGTCAACACAAACTGATTGTCGGCTACGATGTAGTTGTTGGCATGTAGGCGGGCAATTGGCTGGTAGACGTCGGGAAGGACATAGCGTCCACTTGCGTCGAGGCATTCATCGCGGACATACATCTGTAAGACTTCGCCAATGACGATCGAGCGCCGTCCGTAATTGAGGATCTGCGACACGCGGCATTCCATGGCACAGGGTGATTCCTGGATACGCGGCGGTGCGACCTTGACGGAAGACACGCTCGTCAGCCCGGAAACCTGGATTTCATCGACGTCACTGGGGAAGTTGATGCCGGTGATGATCATCTCCTTGGCAATCGCCATATCCACCATGTGAACGACGAATTCGCCCGACCGACGGATATTCGCGACCGTGTCCTTCGAGTTGCCGTCGGGGCGGGTTTGCATGCCAAGGATCAACAGTGGCGGATCGTGCGAGAACACGTTGAAGAAACTCATAGGCGCTGCGTTTTTGCAGCCCTGTTCGTCAATGGTGGTGACAAGTGCGATCGGTCGCGGTCCGACAAAGGCGCAAAGCAGGCGGTAGCGGTCTTTTTCTGGCAGTTCGGCAAAATCGAATTCCATGATTAGCTACCTATCGCTGTTGCGAGCGCCGAGGGCTCATCATTGTTGCGCAGCTTGAGACTGGCCGGGGCGTATTCCGCCAGCTTACCGGCGTAGGCTTTCGGTAACGGATAGGCCAGGTCCCCGACCTTCGACGTGCGCAAGCCCATACCCACAATCCCCTCGGCGAACTTCACCGCGGCGGCAACGCCGTCGATGACGGGCACCCCCAGCCGGTGCTGTAAGCGCTCCACGAGGTTCGACATGCCGGCGCAACCGAATACGATCGCTTGTGCGCGATCCTCAATGAGTGCCTTCTCACATTCCGCCAATATCGCAGCATCCGCTGTTGAATTAGGCTTTTCAAGTTCGAGTACGGGTACATCTGTGGCTCGCACGCTCCGGCAGTGGTTCTGCATGCCATAGCTGCGGACGAGGCGCTCGGAGATGATCCGAGTACGCTCAAGAGTCGTGATGATCAAAAAACTGGTCGCCACGAATGTCGCCGCATGCATGGCGGATTCGGCGACGCCGAGGACAGGTGAGGCGGTGATTTCGCGTGCGGCGAGCAGGCCGGGATCGCCGAAGCAGCCGATGATGTAGGCGTCCGCTGGCTTGCCTCGAGCGATCTCATCGATCACGCCCAAGATGCTTAAAGCCTCATCGTAGTGGCCTTCGATCGAGGCGGCGCCGGAGCGGGACGTTGCCAGGACAATGTCGCTTCCAGCAGCAGCAACCGTCCGAGCGGTGTCACCCATGAGCTCCGTCATGGCTGAGGTAGTATTCGGATTTATCAGTTTGATCAGCATTCGGTCCCTCCCTCGTTGTAGATAAATTATGGATCTTGTTCAAAGCGAATGAGCATCAGGTCCCCAGGGTTCGCGCGTTCAGCGCTGCCCATCCTCCTCCCGATGTCCCGCGAGTCGATGGATTGTAAGCAGAAATGCCAACAATCTAAAATACGATGTTGACGAAGGATTGTATACATGAGAAAGTCCAGTTGTCTATACAAAACCGGTGTGGAGGCCGAATGTATCGACGGCGCGAGGAGCGCCAAACCGGAGGAGAAAACTCATGTCAGTGAAGAGACGTACGTTCCTGCAAGGAACGGCCGGCGCTATCGGCTTGGCCATGGCCCAGGGCGCTTTGTCGAAAATCGTCTACGCGCAAGGAGCCGCGGGAACCCTGCGTGTCGCCATCGCAAAACCTGCCGGCAACCTCGATCCCCAAAGCCATTATGCGATCTGGGCGATCCAGGATCTGATGTTCGAGCCGCTTGTGAAGTACGGCAAGGGCGGTCAGATCGAACCTTGCCTGGCGACCGACTGGAAGATCGAAGACGGTGGCAAGACGCTGCACCTGACGTTGCGCGAGGGCGTCAAGTTTCAGGATGGCACCAAGTTCGACGCTGCAGCCTGCAAGTGGAATCTCGAGCGCTGGATGGGCATCGACCAGTTCAGCTGGATGAACTGCTCCAAGCACTTCCAGTCGCTCGAAGTAGTCGACGACTATCATATCACCGTGCATTTCAAGGAGCCGGTCCTCGCGCTAATGCAGGAACTCTCCTACACGCGACCGACGCGCTTCCTGAGCCCCAAATCGGTTGACGCCGATGGCAAGTTCAAAGAGCCGGTTGGAACGGGACCCTGGGTTCAGATCAGCGCGGACGATACCCAGAGCGTCTTCGAGCACTACGACGGTTACTGGGGCGACAAGCCGACCTATGAACGCCTCGAGGCCAAGGTCATCCCCGATGCACGCTCGCGGGTCGCGGCGCTGCGCGCTGGCGAAATCGACTTGGTCGGCGGCTTCTGGATCGCGCCCCTGACCCCGGAAGAGGGCAAGCAACTCGAGGCGGCCGGTTTCAACGTCGTCGTCGATCCCGGCAACGTCACGCTGGTGATGGCGTTCAATCCGGACCGTGCCGAGCCTCTCAAGGATCCGCAGGTGCGCAAAGCCGTCAGCATCGGCATCGATCGCGCGGCTATCTCCAAGGTGCTCTACCATGGCTACGCGAAGCCCGCCGGCAACATGTTCTCGGCGGCATTGCCCTATGCCGGAAAGCAATTCGATGCACCCGTCCGTGATGCTGCGGCCGCCTCGGCGCTGCTCGAAAAAGCTGGTTGGACGGGTAGTCCCATCCGATCCAAGGACGGTAAGCCGCTGACGCTCGAATTGGTCGTCAGCCCCGACGCCGTGCCGGGATCGCGCGTGATTGCCGAAGTCATCCAGTCCGAGATGAAGGAGATCGGCATCGACCTGGTGATCCGCTCGGTCGACCATGCCTCCAAGCACACTGACATGCTCGAACAGAAGTACGACCTAGGCTTCTTCCTGACCTACGGCGCACCTTACGATCCGTTCGGCTCGCTCGTGGCACTGTGCCTATCGACCTTCAAAAACGACGTCGAGGGAAAGCTGGTGACCGATCCGGTCAATCTGGACCCACTGATCAATGCTGCGACGGCCGCGACCGGAGACCAGATTCAGCCGACGATTCAGAAAGTCTACGACTGGCTGCGGGACAACGACGCTATCGCGCCGCTGGTCTACGTCCCGAGCATCTGGGCGCATTCCAAACGGGTCCAAGGGTTCACGAGCCCCGTTACAGAATACGACATGCCCTACGAAAACATCGTTTTGGCAGAGTAGGGAGGAGAGAGTTGTGTTCCACTTCATCAGCAAGCGGCTGAAGCACTCCCTGGTCTTGCTTTTCCTGGCGTCGCTTGTGTGTTTCACCCTCGTCGTATCGGCTCCCGGAAACGTGGCCGTTCTGATCGCCGAACTTCGAGGAGCTGTCGCAACACCGGGGTATGTCGAGCAGGTTGCCGAAGAGATAGGACTGAACAAGCCGCTGCTGATGCGCTATGTGGATTGGCTCGGCGACGCGGTCCGCGGTAATTTCGGCATCTCCTACAGAACCGGCCAGGACGTAAGTGCGGATCTTGCCGCCCGCATGTCCGTCACGGGGATATTGATTGCGGGCGGGGCTGTAATTGCGACCCTGCTCAGCCTGGCGCTCGGATTCTTGGGTGCCCTGTGGCCATACAGAGTGCCAGACCGCGTATCGCGCGGTCTGGCACTGCTCGGCGCATCGACACCGACATTCTTCGTTGGCGCGTTGATGATCTATGGCTTCTCCGTCCATTTCCAACTGTTGCCATCGTTCGGATTCAATGGCCCGCAAAGCTGGATCCTGCCATGGCTCACGGTAAGCGTTCTGCCGGCTGCAGTCTTAAGCCGGGTCGTGAGAGTCGGGCTGGAAGAGACGATGGCGAGCCCCTTTGTGCTAACGGCAAAGAGCAAGGGGCTTGGCCGCACCGCGATACTGTTCCGCGATGCGCTGCCGAACATAACGCCCATCTTCATCAACGCGCTTGGCACGCAGGTGGGCCTGATGACTGCCACGGCGATTATCGTGGAACCGCTCTTCGCCTGGCAGGGCTTGGGCGATTACTTCCTCGCCGGCGTGCGCTTCCGCGACTTCATGGTTGTGCAGGCATGCCTGCTGATCTTTCTCACCTTCTTCATCCTCGTGAACCTGATTGTCGATCTCGCTGTGCTTTTAACCGATCCCCGCATCAGGCGCCAATGGAGCTGATCATGAAGATACTGAAGTCTTTCTCGGCCAGGTTGAACAAGATGCCCAGAGCGGCCTTGATCACCATCGGCCTGTTCGTCGCCCTCGGCACTTTTGCTCCATGGCTCGCTCCCCAGGACCCCAGCGCTCAAAACCTGCTGGAAGCCGGAGTTGGACCAAATGGAGCCCACTGGCTCGGCACGGACCATCTGGGGCGCGACACCTTCAGCCGGCTGATTATCGCGGCGAACACGTCCTTGGTGAGCGTCGGATCGGTCCTCGCAATTGCTATGACTATTGGCATCGCGATGGGCACGATAGCCGGCTACCACAGAGGCTGGGTCGACGACGTCCTGATGCGTGTCGTTGACGTGGGCCTGTCGATACCGAGTCTGATCATCGCGCTTGCGGTGATCGGCATTGTCGGCCCGGGATACTGGACGATGGTTATGGCGCTGGCACTCGCCTGGTGGCCGATGAGCGGTCGTATCAGCCGTGCCGTCGCCGTCAGTATCATGAGCAAGCCTCATATAGAGGCGCTACGCGTACTGGGCGCCAGCCCCTGGCGCATTTATTTCAATCATCTCCTTCCCGGCACGATCGGCGCCGTCATGGTCTATGCAACCGCAGACGCGGGCGTGGCAGCGCTTGCAGTCGCAACGCTGAGCTTCCTGGGGCTGGGGATCCAACCGCCCACGCCAGAGTGGGGCCAAATGCTGGTCGACGCGTTGCCCTATCTCGAATCCGATCCGCGGCAGGTTATCCTGCCGGGGCTGGCGCTCACCGCGGCGGTCATAGGCTTCAATACGCTGGGAGAATCGATCGCGCTCAATCGCATCCCAAAGCCACTCACGCGGCGCATGCTCGCTGCGCGGCGAATTGAGGTAGCCGGATGGGCAAAGGAGAGCATTGATGCAAAATGAACCATTGTTGTCCGTCAGCAATCTGACGGTCGATCTCCTGACCGCCAAATCGGCAGTGCGCCCGGTCGACGGGGTCAGCTACTCAGTCCGCCAAGGCGAGTGTCTCGCGATCGTGGGTGAAAGTGGCAGCGGCAAGACAGTGATGAACTTCGCTCCGCTTGGCCTGATGCCATCGGGTGTGGCGACGCAACTGTCCGGGTCCGTGCGTTTCCAAGGGCAGGAGTTGATTGATCTACCAGAACGCGAAATTCGCAAATACCGCGGAAAGTCCATCGGCTTCATCTTCCAGGATCCGATGAGTGCACTCAATCCCGTACGGCGCATCGGACGACAGATCGCGGAAATGGCGGAGCTGCACTTGAACATGAGTCCTCGGGCGGCGGAGGAAAGGGCGCTAGACCTCGTCAAGCTCGTCGGTATATCCGATCCTGCCGCACGGCTGAGCCAGTTCCCCCATGAGCTTTCGGGTGGCTTAAGGCAGCGCATCGTTATCGCCATTGCGCTTGCGGGAGAGCCGAAGCTCCTCGTCGCTGACGAACCGACGACTGCCCTCGACGTCACGGTTCAGGCACAGATCCTGCGTTTGCTGAAGGATCTCCAGCATCGTCTCAACATGGCCATGGTGCTGATCACCCACGACATGGGCGTGGTTGCAGGGGCAGCGGACAATGTCCTGGTCATGTACGCAGCACGCGGTGCAGAACGTGGCCCTGTCGACAAGGTGTTGGTCAATCCGCGCCACCCCTACACCAAGGGACTAATCAATGCGATTCCTCGGCGGGAAGACCCAGTCGGTTCCGAGTTTCGAGGTCTGCCCGGTGTACCACCAACGCTCGGGGCGCCAATCAATGGCTGCGCTTTCGCTCCGCGCTGCGAATTCGCGGTCGCTGAATGCACGCGCAGCCGGCCACCAATGACAGCAACCGCAGACAGCAGCGTTTTCGTGGCCTGCCCAATCGTCAACCAAGGAAAGGCCGCGGCATGACACACGCGCCTGTTTTAAAAGTCGAAAACTTGCAGACGCGCTTCAAGAGCGTCCAGCGGGGTAAATATGTCCATGCCGTTGACGATGTCTCCATCGAGCTCTATCCGGGCGAGATCGTCGGTTTGGTCGGCGAATCGGGTTGCGGAAAGTCGACGCTCGGGCGAACCATCGTTGGGCTCGAGAAGGCGACCAGCGGACGGGTGTTGCTAGACGGGGTAGACCTCAGCTCTCTCTCGGGTGCCGCACTGCGCCGCAGTCGCCGAGCCCTGCAATACGTGTTTCAGGATCCATACTCCTCCCTGAACGATCGCCAAACCGTCGGCGAGACTATCGACGAGGCACTGCTCATCGATGGAACATATTCGCTGGACGAGAGGAGTCGGCGGACGAAAGAGCTGCTGGATCAGGTGGGACTGGCGAATGCTGTCAAGGATCGGCACACCCGTGAGCTTTCCGGCGGCCAGCGGCAGCGTGTTGCCATTGCGAGATCGCTTGCGGTGAACCCTCGGGTGCTGATCTGCGACGAGCCGGTAAGCGCCCTCGATCTATCCATCCGAGCGCAGGTGATGAACCTCTTCCTGCGCTTGCAGAAAGATCTCGGTGTCGCCTGCCTGTTTATCGCCCATGACCTTGCGTTGGTGCGGCAAGCGGCTTCACGCGTCTACGTCATGTATCTCGGTAAGATTGTCGAGCACGGGCCGTCTCAGCAACTTTACGACCGTCCTAGTCATCCTTACACGCAGATGCTGCTGGCGTCCGTTCCTGAGGTCGACCCACGCGTCGAGAAGCTCCGCAGCGGACCTTTGTTGATGGGAGAAATACCAAGTCCAATCAATCCGCCGTCCGGCTGCAGGTTCAGGACCCGCTGTCCGCTTGCGGTGGACGAATGCGCCGGGAAGGCACCGCCTTCACATCGGCTCTCACCTGACCATAACGCTGCCTGCGTGTTTGCGCCCGAGCTTTATGGGGGCAAGCGTTCTGCCCTTGTTCAGCAGTCTGCATTGGCCGCATCAGTGTAGAGATAAGTCTTCGTTGGCCTGCTGGGGGCGACTTGCCTTCTATAGACGAGCTGAAAATTCATTTCTGGTGCAGTCAGTAATGGCGACGTGCCTACCAATTTCCCCTGCGGGAGTGAGCTTCTTCCCGCCAACTAGCCCGGTGTCCAGACACCGGGCATTTTCTTGAGCGAGATGGTTCATCACCGGCGAATGGCTATTGCTGCTGTTGAGCAGTTTCGAAGATCGGATAATGTATCCGTTGGCGAAAGCTTCGATAAGAACGGCTGGCGTTTCGAAGTCGTTGACCTCAATGGCAGGCGGATAGACAAGAGACTGGTCAGACCTGAACAATCAGATCGTACTGATAAAACCCAAGCTGCATAGCTAAGTTGTCGGGCCCCCGGTTGGTCCTTGAGGATTTGGAGGCCTTGCTGCCGACGTGTAGCCCCTCGTGCCTCCTTCAACGGATCGAGCCAGCCGGGTTAACCCTCGCAAGAAGTCGCATGCATACTGGTCAGGACTGCACCACTTCTGTTTGCCGAGTTCTCCGATCTCGACAGCGGCCCTGGTTCGTGGGGCCAGCACCATGTGAACCGGCGATTTACGAATGGATTCGATTACCTGCATTGCGTCCGCCAGATCCGAAACGACAGGCACACCATGTACCAGACTGCTGATATCCATCTCACTTTCGCTGTCTAGAGCGTCATAGAAGTCCTTCACGAACAGCACGCTGCGGCCAGTCCTGGCGGGCGCTCTCTTCGCCGCCTCGTTTCGAGCATGGCCGTTGCCATCGGCGGTGCGTTGAAGATCGTCTACGATCTGCTGTGGCTGATGCAGTTTCCGGCGGTTGAGGCCGCTGGAGGAATGCTGACGCGAGCCGCTGCTGCTAACCCTTTTTCAACGGATGAAAATCTCACGCATTGCGATGACTACTAAGATCAGACCTGTGAAGGCTTCGACAAACTTTGATATTTTGACCAGGAGGGCGTGCCGGGTCGCCAGCAGTTTCTCCATTCGCGTCCGGAAGAAGACGGTCACCAGTGCAACGCTCGAGAGGGTGATTGCCACACC
This sequence comes from Sinorhizobium meliloti, assembly GCF_017876815.1. NCBI lineage: Bacteria > Pseudomonadati > Pseudomonadota > Alphaproteobacteria > Hyphomicrobiales > Rhizobiaceae > Ensifer > Ensifer meliloti. The sequence goes on from NZ_JAGIOS010000003.1 coordinate 255,192, forward strand.
CGTCATCATGACGAGCGCGAACATGATCCCGGCCCCGGGTACGCCGCGTGATATTGCGAAGGTCATGACGAACAGCGTCAAGGGACAGGGGATCAGACCGGCCATGAAGCCGACGGCAACACCTTCTCCTTCGCCGTGGACATGAGGCGGCCGGAAGCAGACGCTCCATAACATCCAGGCTCCGATGAGGCCGAGCAGACCCCGGCTCACGTCCTCGAGCAGCGGCGCCGACCCGGCGCTTCCAAGCATAAGCGATACGAGCGGCAGCGAGAACAGGGCTATGACCACGGCCATCGTCACATGCGTGGCGGACAGTGCCAAGGAGACCACCAGCCCGCGCCGCATGCCGGCCGACGCACCGGTCAGGTAGGTGGCAAGCACAGCCTTGCTGTGGCCGGGCGTCATCGCATGCACAGCGCCGAAGATGATCCCCATCGGCAGGAAGGTCAGGAAGTCCGTCCAGCCACCGCCATTCGCGATGGTTTTGATATGCTCGGCTAAGGCGAGATAGATGTCCCGCTGGATGTCTACGATCGCCTGTGGCAAACTTTTACGCCCAGTTCAGAGAAACGGCCGCCACGGCCAGGTAGCGTGTCACCTTGGCGACCGCCACCAACAAGACAAAATGCGTTAGTGGCTCTTTCATGACGCTGCCGCCACAGTCAATGGATCGCCGATGATCGCCATCCAGCTGAGGAGTAGCGACCATTTTCCATAACGATGGATACCAGTGCTGCGCGCTGCTCTAAGTCCAGCATCGCTCACCGGAAACCAGCGTTTTTGCCGGAATCGCTCCCTATCGCGGTCGATCAGCCAATTCACGACCGAGCGAGGACGTTGCCGAGGCTCGCGATGGCGAGGGGCAGCCAAGGCGTGTAGCCGGCAGCGAGCAGGACCGCCAGCTTCGGACTGCATCAGCAGGATCGTGGCGGCGGCCAGTGCGATCAGGAACAGCCCGGCATCGACGGCGAGTTCGCTCATTGCTCGGTCGGCCAATCCGGATGATGGCTGTCGATCACGAAGAGATGGATGTGTCTGTGTCCGTTGCCGACCCGCGTTGCACCGACGAGATGCGGGTGGTCCACGGGAAGGGCGTCGTGGACATGCTCGATTTCCTCGGGATCGTGCACCGGCCAAATTCGCGTGGCGATCAAGATGGCGGTGGCGGCAATCACCCCAAGCATGGCAAAAGTCGTCGACAGACCGACCTTGGCTCCAAGCCATCCGGCCAGCGGATAGGTGATCAACCAGCAGGCATGCGACAGAGCGAACTGCGCGGCGAAGAGCGCGGGTCTGTCTTCTGGATGCGCCGAACGGCGCAGCAGGCGGCCGGATGGCGTCTGCGTAAGCGAATAGCCGACGCCGATTGCCAGCCACAGCGGCAGCAGCAGAGCGAATCTCGGTACGAACACGCCGATGAACAGCCCTGCAACGAGAACGGCGGCCCCCGCCAGCATGGCAGTGCGGTCTGGCATGTTGTCGAGCAGTCGCGGCAGCAGCAGGGCGGCAATCATTGAGCCGACGCCGAACGCCGCAAGCGCCACGGCCGTGTCACGTTGAGCGAGGCCGAATTCTGCCTGCACCAGCACGACGGTGTTGACGATGACCATCGACCCTGCCGCCGAGACCGCGAGATTGAGGGCTAGCAGGCCGCGCAGGCGTGGCGTGGCGAGATAGATGCGCAGGCCACGTGTCGTCCGATCATAGATGCCGCGGCGTTCCGACGCCTTGGGGCTCGGCAGCACGACCGAGACAACCAAGGCCGCCGATGCGAGGAAGCCGACTACTGTTCCGGCGAAAAGGCTGTGGAAGCTGACCACGGTCAGAAGCGCGGCCGCCAGCATCGGACTTGCGACGCTTTCGAGATCATAGGCAAGCCGCGAAAGCGACAAGGCGCGCGTATATTCCTTTTCGTCCGGCAGGACCTCTGGAATGGTAGCCTGGAAAGTCGGCGTGAAGGCGGCGGATGCCGATTGCAGTACGAAAATTAGCACGTAAACCTGCCAAACCTCGGTCACGAAGGGCAGGAATACTGCGACGGCTGCCCGTACGAGATCGAGGCAAACGAGCATCGAACGACGGGGAAGTTGCTCGGCGAACGCGGCGGCCACAGGTGCAACGCCGACATAGGCGATCATCTTGATTGCGAGAGCCGTGCCCAGCACCGCCCCGGCGTCCGCCCCCGCGAGGTCAAAGGCCAGGAGCCCGAGCGCAACGGTAGCGAGACCTGTGCCAACAAGTGCGATCACCTGTGCCAGAAACAGGCGGCGATAGGTGCGGTTGGCAAGGACCTGCAGCATGTCGGGAGCGCCTCAGAGATATTTGGTGATCGACTTGAACTCATCTATCGATTGGCGTCGGTCGCGGGGGAGAGCGCCGATTGTTTCTTCGAGGCAATGGTCGAGGTGGTCCTGGATGAGTGTCCGTTTCGCTTGAGCGATCGCCTTTTCAACAGCATGGAGCTGCTGGGCGATGTCAAGGCACGGCCTCCCCGACGCGATCATCGCAATGACGCTTTTCAGATGCCCTTCGGCCCGCTTCAGCCGCTTGACGATCTCGGGATGGCTTTCGTGTTTGTGCTCGGTCATATTGGCTCTCCTATCCCCCTGGTAAGGATAAATCAATAGAGCGATTTTTGTTCGACTTTATGAACACGGTTATCAGTGCACCTATGATGCTCTGAAGGCGCCAAAGACTGCCGACTCTTTTCACCACCTTCGCGGCGGGCATCGCTATGCTCTTCTACGCGTACTGCGCACCTGCCACGCACTCGCCGCTACAGCATTCGGCTCAGACCAAGATGGTCGCGGTGGACAGTCATTCCCATGAGCACGGCGACCACTCGCACGATGATCTCGATTTCCTCGGCAACACGAGCACGGCTCCCGACCACCACCATGCCGACCATACCCACGAAAAGACCGAGCTGGTGGCGGCGGGCGCGTTTGCAACTCCGCTGCCCGTCGACCCGAAGTTTCCCCCGGCGACCGCTAGACTAGCCTGAGGGAAGGACCGGCCTATAGCATTGAGCGCCCGCCACGCACCCCAATGTCGAGCTGATCATCGCCACCTTGGCGGCTGTTCAACACTTTCAAGGAAACTCATTATGAAACAACCGCCTCTCGTGGGCGGCAGCCGTGCCATTGCGCCCGGTTCGCTTCGGCCAGCTGAACGTCCACGATTTGGCAATCGGAAACGGTATGGAGATGTCGATGCCCTCAGGCACCTCTCTAATCATACTTAAAGGGGTACTTTGGTGTTGACCGCAAAAGGAGCCCGTCGAGCGAACTCCTCTCTAAAAAACAATCACATCCTTGAGCGTCTTCAATACTTCTGATGGGTCACCGGGTATAGCCCCCTAGACCTCTCTGGTCCAATCACTTTAGTTATTCGTACTTTGCAAAGACCCGGCCGCCATGACTATAGGGCCGACAGTGGGCCTGGGGGCGGACAGACCGTTCTCAATTAGGTTGAGTGAAAAAGACAGAGGCAGCCCCGTATCCACTCGCTCAACCTCGCTGGCATAATAATTCTCGGCTATCATTGCACTATTCGCCGTGGCTTGGCTCGTAGTTGGAGGAGTAAGCCGGCGGCACCATTCCTTGCGGCCGCTTTGAGATCGCATGGCTCGCCGCCAGCCAGTTTCGAAAGGGGCAGACCGCGGGTGGCGTACAAAAATTGCTGAAACTAACGAAGAGCCGCCAAGCGAGATATCGTGCCATACTGGACCGGATCACGTTCGTCGGGCTTCTACTTGTTGTGCTCTAGTTTCTCAAGCATTCACGCCATATTCATCAATACAAAAAGTCACCCAAGGAATCCCAATCGATCTGTAAAAGTTGAGGATGAGTGCACCATGATTCAGAAAATTCTTATTTTATATCGAGACAAATCTTTGCGTTCTGAGGGAGATTCATGTTGAGGCGCCGCGACGTTGAATTTTTTTCAAAAATATTCGGTAATCGATTAACAAATATATTTCGTCGATGATCGATAGTATTTGTTTACTTTATTGGCTTTTGAGCGCACTGTAAAAATCTGGATTGCTATTGGCTCCTGGTCTGAGCGAGGGCCCGCAACGATCCCGATAGTCAACCTGATTAGAGGGAATGAAATCATGACACTCGATCAAATTCTTGAACGGACAAAGCCCTATGCGATTGGTTTAGTCGTTGGGCTTATCGCTGCGCCGATCATCGGTTTCAATGCCGGATGGATTACCACGACCAACGCCAGCACCCTGGCGGCAGAGACGGCCAGAGTGGATGCACTTTCGGGAATCTGCTCAACTGCGGCAGGGCGAATGGCTACTGCCAGCAGCACCGACCTCGCGGCGCTCAAGGGCTACGACAACCGTGCGAAGCGCGACGAACTCGTAGCAGTCATTATGGCGGATATCCAAGTTCCAGCGGACGTCCTGGGCAAGGTCAGCACGAGTTGCAGTCGATCACTATCCTGAAGCACGGTTGCCGCCGCGCTTTGGACATCTCAATCAGACAGAAATCAGGAGACCGCAATGAAAAGCTTCATTCCCGCCCGCTTTTATACCTATGATTTCTCGCGGCTGTTCGTAGCACTTGCGTTTACTCTGGCGATTGCAGTGATTGTCTATGCGTCCCTATTCGGAAGCATCCTGTAGTCGTCTGCGAATATCGGCCGTATAATCTGGAAAGCATCCTGGGAAGGACATGCGGGATGCGGCGGCGCAGCGTTAGCTGCTCCAGGTGGGCAAGGGCCGGTCTAGACCGGCGAGAAGGTCTAAATTTGAGCCACCGATTCAGCTGCGCGGTGTCAGAGCTCTGGGTCGCAGTTTACTTCGGCGGACCGGGGCGGGCGGTGGGAGTTTTCGGCGGTATTGGGCGAAGAGCGGGACTGTTCCCGTCCTGTGTTGAAAAGACCGCATCATATATCGACGGGGCCTCAGGACCTGTTTGCGGTGATCAGGTGACCGGCGCTGCTGACAGCTTGCGATCGAATGTCGCCAGCTGACCGACACTCCTTCGCATGCGTACGCAGATGGGTGTCAGTTACCTGCCCGGACGTTAGAGATTTCGTGGGAGCGGCATTGCCTGACCCGACAACGCTCACATCTTCCGGCCAACAACTATGACCGGGGAGCGACCGCAATTTGCCGACGATCCGGGTGACGCCTTTTTCGGTTATGGGGGCAGGCGGCCCACGCGGTCTGATCTACCGCCGCGAACCATTCGTGCGCGTTATCATAGCGTATATGGCTCGGATCGATCAGGGCAGAACATTGACGTTGAGCAGAAAGTCACGGCCGTTCGTCACGCAAGGCGCTGACGATCTCGAGCGTCACGGGGGGTGCGTCCGACCGACGCGACAGGAGAGGAATTTTATCACGCTCGCCGCGGCCGCGCGGCCGGCTCCGTGAACGCTCTCGCCAGTTCGGAAATGACCTCGCCGATACGCTGCTGTTGCTGGGTTGCCATTGCCCTCGCGGCGATCCGGACATCGTCTTCGATCGAAAGGGTCGTTCTCATGTCTGCCTCATCGCGCATCAATCATCACGCATCATGTGAGCAAGAGGTCGGGCATCTAAGGCTGATACCGAAGAAAGACAGAGTCATTGAGCCAATCTGTTCATCGCCGGACGGCTTGAAATTATCGAAATCACATTCTCAAATCTGTGCGCCACCTATTGGTCGCAGGTTCGAATCTGCTCAAGAGCGAGGCCATTGGTCTAAAGGCGCGCTTTGTGAGCGAGTCACTCAGCCGCGCGTCGCGAGAACTCACGCGCTAGTTCCAAGAACGCTCTGATTCCGGCCGATAGATTTCGGCGCCCAGGATAGTACAAGCAAAGCCCGGGATACGGCGGCGTCCAGTCTTCGAGGACACGGACGAGACGCCCCGCCTTGATGTCCGGGAGAACTTCCTGTTCCATGGTGTAGCCCACGCCGGTACTTTCAAGCACCGCAGTCCTCACGATGCTGGCCTCATCGAGTGTGATTGGCCCCCGCACATCGATTTGCAACGTTTCGCCGTCTTTTTCAAACCGCCATCGAAACAGGGAGCCGTCAGGCAGCCGAACGCGAATGCACCTGTGATTGAGAAGATCCGGAGGAACGATGGGCTTGCCATGTTGCTCGAAGTACTTAGGAGAACCAACAACGGCGTGTCGCTGAGGCCGGCCGAGCGACAAGGCGATCATGTCGCTGGGAACGAGACCTGCAACCCTGACGCCCAAATCGAACCCGTCCTTGACGATATCGACCATCTTTCCTTCAGTGACGATATCGACATTCATGTCGGGATAGCGGCGCAGAAACTGAAGCACGAGTGGTGAGATGATGGCGCGCGCCGCGAAGGGCGCCGCGTTGATCCGTATTGTTCCTGAAGGTGTTTCGCGTTGCGAGCGCACTGAATCCAGAGCGGCATAGAGATCCTGGAGTGAAGGCGCGACCTGCTGCACAAAGAGTCTGCCTGCATCTGTCAGCGATACGCTGCGCGTAGTGCGGTTAAACAATCGCACGCCCAGCGCTGCCTCAAGCCTGCTTATTGTGTGGCTCAGCGCGGTCGTGGACATGCCGAGATCGATGGCCGCGGCGCGAAATGTCCCGCGCCGGGCAATAGCGATAACGGCTTCAAGTTCCTTCAGGTTGGCTTGTTCCATTGTCCCGATCTGTTCAATGCCGCATGCCAGTTTGTCCCACTTATTCATGCAATGGTCGAGGGCTAATTTGTGGGTCGGTTCATGAGGAGAAACACGATGGATCTGCCCGATATTGTGAACATGTACTTCGACGCCGACAGCTGCAACGACACGGATGCGCTGTCGGAAACCTTTGCGCCCGACGCCGTCGTCGAAGACGAAGGCGCTCGCCATCAAGGCGTCGTCGCAATCCTCAGATGGTGGGTGGCTGCGAAGAAGGCGGCTTCGTACGTTGCTGAACCTTTGGAATCCACGGTCGACGGCGACAAAGCACTCGTCCGAGCCAAGGTGAGCGGCCGATTTCCCGGCAGCCCGGTGACCCTCACCTACTCCTTCACCATCAAAGATGGCAGGATCGCCAGGCTGGAGATCCAGTGATGATCGAATTTCTCAACCTCAGAGGCAAACGAGCCCTCATTACGGCTGGAACCAAGGGTGCCGGCGCTGCGACCGTCAGTCTGTTTCTGGAACTCGGCGCGCAGGTGCTGACGACAGCGCGGGCGCGTCCAGAAGGCCTCCCGGAAGAGCTGTTCGTCGAAGCGGACCTGACCACTAAGGAAGGATGTGCAATCGTCGCCGAGGCCACGCGTCAACGCCTCGGCGGAGTCGACGTCATCGTCCATATGCTGGGCGGCTCGTCAGCCGCCGGGGGCGGCTTTTCGGCGCTATCGGATGATGACTGGTACAAGGAGCTGTCGCTCAACCTCTTCGCGGCTGTTCGATTGGACCGGCAACTGGTTCCGGACATGGTTGCCCGAGGAAGCGGCGTCGTCGTGCATGTCACATCCATCCAGAGAGTACTGCCGCTTCCGGAATCGACGACAGCCTATGCCGCAGCAAAGGCTGCGCTTTCGACCTATAGCAAGGCGATGTCAAAGGAAGTTTCGCCCAAGGGTGTCCGGGTCGTCCGGGTGTCGCCGGGCTGGATCGAAACGGAAGCCTCGGTTCGCCTCGCCGAGCGCTTGGCGAAGCAGGCCGGAACGGACCTTGAGGGCGGCAAAAAGATCATCATGGACGGACTGGGCGGCATTCCGCTGGGTCGTCCGGCAAAACCGGAAGAGGTCGCAAACTTGATCGCATTCCTCGCCTCGGATCGCGCCGCTTCGATCACCGGTGCCGAATACACGATTGATGGGGGGACGGTGCCCACAGCGTAGGCGCCGACATGCACCTGCAAATCAGGCGGGCGCCTCCCACCCGCCGATTTGGGAACAAGTCGCTTTGCGGAGATAACGCACGTCGCGGTTCAGAACGGCTAACTCCGTCGGCGTCTGGGTCGAGGCCTGCAAGCACGTCCTTATCCTGCAAACCCGCCCTCGTCCAAAAACCGCTGTTCCTCCTCCGTCATCATCCGCCCAAGAATGACGTTGCGGTGCGGGAATCGCCCGAAGCGGTGAATGATGTCGTGGTGGCGCTTTGCGTTGGACAGGCTCGGCTCTCCCAGGCGTCCGGCGAGCTCGACGGATCGCTCCTGATCGGCGAGCTTTTCAGAATGGCCGAAAGGGAGATAGAAAAAGAGCTGCAGATCGGGCGGTCCTTTGAGATCGTTACCAGCGTCGACCGCGGCCCGCGCAACGCCAAGCGCCAGGGGGTCGGTGTCGTACATACGCGGCGTGCCGCGAAAGGCATTGCGCGGGAATTGATCGAGGAGAATTAGCAGCGCCAGCGCCTTTTGCGGGGAAGCGGTCCACTTAAAAAGCTCGCCGCGCCTCGCCGCTTCGTAGGCAGTGAGGAAGCGATCGCGAAAGGCGCGGTCGAACTCGGCGTCCTTGGCAAACCAACGCGTCAGCCCGGCCTCGCGCCAGAAATCGATGACTGCCGCCGCCTCAGCCGGCGCCGCAAGTGCTTCGCGCAATCGCCTGTTGAAGACCGGATCCGCCGCCGCGGGGCTTTGCGCCTGGGTCGCCGGTAGGCTGCGCAGCGCGAGGGATTCGATGTACCAGGTGAAATCGCTCATATCTTTCCTCCGTAGCGTTTTCGGTGGAGACCGCGTGGCCTCGCCTGTAGCAGAGAGAACTACGCAGTTGTTCATACTGAATAAAGTGATATAACTTCATCATTATGCTGAATGAAATCGATCTATCACGTGCCGATCTCAATCTCCTGGTGCTCTACGAAATGGTGCTGGAGGAGAGGAATGTCGGTCGCGCGGCCGAGCGGCTGAACCTCTCCGCCTCCGCCGTCAGCCACGGTCTTGGCCGCCTCCGGAGGTTGCTCAACGACCCGCTCTTCCTCAAGACGCCGAAGGGCGTCGTCCCAACCGAGCGCGCCAGGGCGCTGGCGGCGCCGATCGCCGATATCCTAGCGCGGGTGAGAAGCGTCATTTCGACCGCCGAGCCTTTCGATCCGGCACACACCCGCCGTCGCTTCACCATCGGTACGGCCGATGGCTTCTCGGTGTTCCTGCCGCCGCTGCTTGACGAAATCGCCCGCAAGGCGCCGGGCATCGATATCGTCGTGCGCCACATGCAGATGGAGTCGGCTCTTTCCGATCTCGATGAGCGGTTGATCGATGTCGCGGTCGCGCCCTTTTACGAGCTGCCGGCCCGCTTCGCCGCGCAAAGGCTCTACGAAGAGGAATTCGTGGTGGCGGCTCGGATTGGCCATCCGTTCCTCAAAAACCCGACGCTCGAAAACTATTGCCGCATGCAGCACCTGCTCGTCGCCCCCAGAGGCGATCCCCGGGGCCTCGTTGATCAGCTGCTCGAGAGCCGCAACCTTGCCCGCCGGGTCGCGCTAGCGGTGCCGAATTTCATGCTGGCGCTTGATCTCATCGTGAAAACAGAACTGGTCTCCGTACTGCCGAAACGCTTCATCGAGATGCATGCGGAGCGCTTCGCCGTTGCCACCGCAAGGCTGCCGTTCGATCTTGCCATCAGCTCTATCCAGGCGGTTACGCCAAAGGCGGCGCTGATGGATGCCGGTCTCGCCTGGCTTCTCCAGGTGCTCGGGCGAGCGGACTGCGACGCCGAAAGCTCGCTATAGCGAATTGTTCGTGTCTGTCGTTGCATTCCGCAAGTGGGCTATGGCGGAAGCCCGCTCGGGCGCATCCGGTGACGTCAACTTGACGAGGAGCTTATTCCAGGGTTGGAGCTTTTTGCTTCGAGCTTGATGAAGGTAAGACTGGTTGGTGCTGACAGCTGCGCGTATCGCCCGAACCCCATACTCTCGCTGGCGACGCAATCTCGGCCCTTGGATGGCTCGGTGGAGTTCTGCGCCGCTCGGCAACGCAATGGTAGCCAGGGAGCCTCGGAACCCGGGTGCAAGCGGCCGAGTCATGTCGACCATGGATCCGCAAGTTCCGAAAGCTCCTGCGGCTCTACCCGCGTCTGCCCGAGGCGGCTGACCAAGGGGTCCTGCGCCAAATTGGCTTTGGCTTGAGGACTTAAAGTCGTCGCACTGGAATTACCTGCTCTGGCCTTTTAAGCGCTGTCGGATCACTCACCAGAGGTCCTTCCTCTATGATTTTCTAATTCGGCCGAAAGGCAGGTGCCCATTTCGCTACTCTTGAACTGCCGGCACACTATGCATCACGAAATTAGTTGCTGGCTTTTCGCCCATCGCGTGATCGCATCTCGGGATGTAGGGGCGGGTCCGAAGAAGTGCTCTTGCTTCGAAATGTTCGAAACATAGACGCCCTTCTTGAAGAACAGCAACATCTGGATCAGATCGTAGCCAAGCTCGGAAAACGGCTTTACCGGGTGTACGAGCAAGCGGAGAACCAGCCAGGGCACAACCCGGACCTTAAGAGATTTCTTCGCAATTTCGGAGACGAGATCGGCAATCTCTTGCTGGCTCTTGGGGCCATCGCGCCAGCCGACATCGATCGTTTGGTTGTTGATCTCACTGCCAGGAAACGTCGCGGCTTTGGCGAGATATGACGCCAGATCATCTGTGAGAACATAGGACCATCTCGTAGTCTTATCGCCCATCGCCAGGAACCGGCCTGCTTGGGCACCCTTCGCAATAAAGTCCGTACTCTGATCGAGAAATGTGGGCGCGCGGACAAATACGTACGGCACCCCGGAGGCCTGGATCAGATCCTCGGCCACTTTCTTGGCGTGGAAATGCGGGACTGGTGACGCGGCCTCGCAGCTAACGATGCTGAGAAAGACAAATCGGCCAACGTTGGCTCTTGCTGCCGCCTCGATTAGATTCCTGTTGCCCTGGAAATCCGTGTCGAGGCTTCCCTTCATGTAACTGTTAGCCGAGGTGACGACGACGTCCACACCCTGCAAAGCACGATCCAACGACCCTGGATCCATCATGTCGCCGCGCACCCATTCGACGTCGGCGCTCTCATTTGAGGGGGCGCCCTTACGCGACATCGCAACGACGGCAACGCTCGCATCATGCGCCAGGTTGCGGAGAATTTTGGTTCCGAGGAAGCCTGTTGCGCCGACGACCAGAACTTTCTTTTTCGCCGCGGCGCTTGAATTTGCGGTGTCGGCAAGCACCTCGTTATCCGAGGGATGCGGTGATTGGGTCAATTTAAAATCTCCGGTCATGAACTGGTATCGGTTCGGGCGCTCAGGACAGGGTAATCGATGTAACCCTTTGCAGCCCCACCGTAGAAGGTTTTGGGATCTGACTCGTTCATCGCCGCATCAGCCTTCAGTCGCGCGACGAAGTCCGGATTGGCGAGAACCATCTGACCAAAGGGTTCGAGATCGGCCAGTCCGGAGGCCACGTCTGCGCCGATCTGGCCGCGCGGACGACCCGGCCGGTTGAGGATCAGCGGCTGGCGCCAGAGCTTGCGGATATCGGCAAGCAACGGCTCGTTACTCTGGTGCAAGATGTGCACATAGGCGAGCCCGAGCTTGTCGAGTTCGGCGACGAGATAGCGGTAGAGGTCCGGCCCCTCGGCGCCTTCGTCGATCCCCCACAACGCCGTGCCGGGGGACAGTCGGATTGCGGTTCTGTCCGCACCGACCTCCTCGGCGATCGCCGTGGCCACCTCAATGGCGAAGCGGGCGCGGTTCTCGATGGAACCGCCATATTCGTCCGTGCGCGTGTTGGCACTCGGCGCGAAGAATTGCTGGACGAGGTAGGCGTTTGCGCCGTGAATCTCGATACCGTCGGCGCCGGCCTCGATCGCCGAGCGGGCCGCGTGGCTGAATTCGGCGACGGTCCGGCGCACTTCTTCGGTCGTCAGCGCGCGCGGCGTGGGAATGTCCTGCATCCCTGTCGCGGTGAACATGCCCGCTCCCGGCGCGATCGCGGACGGTGCGACACCCTGGCGATGATGCGGCGTGTTGTCGGGATGCGACATACGCCCGGCGTGCATCAGCTGAATGAAGATGTGGCCGCCTTTGTCGTGCACAGCGGACGTGATCTTCCGCCAGCCGGCGATGTGAGCAGGCGTGTAGATGCCCGGTGTGGTGAGATAGCCCTGGCCGTCATCCGAGGGCTGGGTGCCTTCAGTGACGATCAGGCCGAGGCGGGCGCGCTGGACATAATATTCGGTAGCCAGCTCTCCTGGCGTACCATCGAAGGCGGCGCGGCTGCGGGTCATGGGTGCCATGACCAACCGGTTGGGAAGCATGTAGCGGCCGACGCGGACAGAGGTGAACATGGGATTCATCGGGATCTCCATTTGCTAGAGCCCTTGTCCACTATTCCAATTTAAGGATAAATCCGGCAAAGTTGAAATCAGTTTTCCATCTATGGCGCAGTCACATGAGACATTTGAACGACATGGCACTATTCGTGGAGGTCGCCAGAGCCAGAAGCTTTCGGAAGGCTGCGGAGGCTCTCGGAATGCCAAACTCCACCCTGTCGCGACGTGTCAGCGAATTGGAGAAGGCGATCGGTTTGAGGCTCCTTCACCGCACGACACGCAAGATAGAGCTCACCGAGGCCGGTCAGCTCTATTATGAACGAAGCAAGCGGATCGTCGACGAGGCTCGGCTCGCGCACGAACAGCTCGGCGCGATGCTTAACCAGCCCAGCGGTGTCCTCCGGGTTTCGCTCCCGGTCGATCTCGCTACCTTTTACCTTACGCCGATCATCGGCGAGTTCGCACGGCACTATCCCGGCATCACGTTCGAATTTGATCTGACCCCGCGCCGGGTCGATCTGGTCGCCGAGCCATTCGATGTGGCGATCCGCATAGGCAAACTCGAAGATTCCGGTCTGATCACTCGCCTGATCGGGCGGCATTCGCGTCACCTCTATGCTTCTCCTGGCTACATCGAGGCGTCCGGCGAGCCCGCCACACCGGCGGAACTGGCTGAACATGAATGCATCGGCATGCTGCGAAGCCCGATCTGGAGTTTGCACCAGGGGATAAACAAGGTCGATGTCGCCGTTCGCGGCCGCTTCACGCTCAACAGCGTCGGGATGATCCGTGCCCTGGCCGTCAACCACCAGGGTATCGCCCTGCTCCCCGAGAAGATCGTTGCTGAGGACGTGGCATTCGGCCGTCTCCGACGCATTCTGCCCGAGTGGCAGGGCTCGGCGGTCAGCATTTTCGCCGTCACCGAAACACGCCTCATTCCGGCCAAGACCCAGCGTTTCATCGAATTCCTGTCCTCAAGGTTAATGGAAGCTTGAACATGCTGGAGGCTCTTATGCACGCGGGATCGGCAACGGCGCCGTCGGAACCACCAACACCTACAACCAATTGCTGCAATATCAGCGGAGCCGATGCTCCATTTTGGCGACGTCGGCCCGCGGCCGGTGCGATGCGCCTACAATCGGCAGCAGTTAGGAGTAGAACGCCGTCCGCCGTCTGGCTGGTCATCGCCATTGGTCAGAACTGACTTCTCAGAACGACCGCCTCGGGGAGACAAGCCTGTCCAAGGCGCGGGAATAACTGAAGGTCCTACAAGGCTACTCGGACGTGAGGCGGGATTCGCTATCGCTAGGGGTGGTGGTGTCAGGTGCATTGATATTGCTCAAGATATGTTCCGAGATGCTCCGAGCAATCTCCTTCTCGCCCATTATGATCAGATTTGCGCCCAATCTCTTTAAGTACTCGACCTCGGCATCGGAATGGGCGCGAGCGATAATCTCTAACTTCGGATTGGTGGCGCGGGCGTGTTCGATGAAATTGCCACTCTCGAATGGATTCGGAATAGCGCTGATCAACCACTTAGCCGAGTTAACGTTGGCGGCCTCGAGTAGCCCTGGCTGAGCGGCGTTCCCTGAAATGACGTCAACGCCGCCGGCGCGTAGTTGATCAGCAACCACTTGCCGTTCCTCGACGATCAGGTATGGCTGCCCTGCGTTCTGCAATGTCTCGGCGACCAAGCGTCCCACGCGTCCATAGCCGACAAGGATTGCATGGTCAGTAAGGCTGGTAGTTGTCAGTTTGGGTGTGATGTCGATCCGGCCTTCTTCTTCCGTCCTGACTGGCGCCCGATTTTCGAGCCGTGGCATCAGCCGATCCAATCCGGCAAATAAAAGCGGATTGATGAGGATCGAAAGGATCGCTCCGGCAAGTACCAGGTCACGTCCCGTCTCTGGAAGGAGATTAAGTTCAACACCTAACCCCGCAAGGATAAAGGAGAACTCGCCTATTTGTGCCAGGCTCAGGCCGAGTGTCACGGCTATGGGCAAAGAATAGCCGAACATGACCGCGATGGCGGATGCGGCTGCAGCATTGCCAATTACGATGATCAGGAATGTTGCAGCGACGAGCAGCGGTTGCTCAACCAAAATCATGGGGTTGAACAACATGCCTACGGAGACAAAGAAGAGCACGGCAAATGCGTCGCGCAACGGAAGCGTCTCCTGAGCGGCCCTTTGGCTCAACTGCGATTCGGCGAGAATCATTCCCGCAAAAAAGGCGCCGAGAGCGAATGAGACCCCGAAGAGTTCCGCGGCCCCGAAAGCCACTCCGAGGGCAATCGCGAGCACGGCTAAACGGAAAAGTTCTCGCGAGCCCGTATGAGCTACGTAGTGAAGAATCGCGGGAATGACACGCCGGCCGACGATTGCCATGAGCGCAAAGAAGGCGGCGAGCTTGGCCAACGTAAGTCCGAGCGCACCCGAAATCGTATGCGGCTCAAAAAATGTTAGCATTCCGCTGTTTTCTGGTTCCGCCCGGTTCGCAGTACCGCCGAGGACATCGGCGAAGGCTGGCAACAATACGAGCGCGAGGATCATGGCGACGTCCTCGACGACGAGCCATCCGACGGCAATACGCCCTCCATCGGTTTCCAGTTGTCGCTTCTCCTGCAAAGCTCGGAGAACCACAACCGTGCTCGCCACTGACAGGGCCAATCCAAACACGAGGCCAGCTCCGATCGGCCATCCGATCGCCTGCGTGACGATGAATCCAAGCGATGTCACCAGAGCCATTTGACCGAAGGCCCCGGGAACCGCGATCGTCCGTACCGAAAGTAGATCGTGCAAGGAGAAATGTAAGCCTATGCCAAACATCAACAGGATTACACCGAGCTCGGCGAGTTGGCGCGCCAGCGCTTGGTCTGCAACAAAGCCGGGCGTGAACGGACCAATCAAGACACCTGCCAAGAGATAACCGACTAGCGGCGACAGGCGAAGTCGGTTCGCCAGCGTGCCGAGAATGAAGGCAAGCCCAAGGCCGGCAACAAGGGTAGCGATAAGTGGCGTGTGGGGCATTTCTCCCGATCCGGTCGGATTTCATTCAGAGGCCAAGTGCTGCACGAACCTAGAAATAGTGGACTACCACGTGGATGTCTCGATACCTTTCGCCACAAATATAGGATGCTGGCGTCGAGCGTCGTTGTATGACAATTTCTCGGGTGTGTGGGTCTCGCACAGAAGCCATGCTGACCAATGGACAGGAGATCGCCATGACTTCCATACTGAAGAGCACCGGCGCAGTTGCTTTGCTCCTACTGTACACCCTCACCGCCAATGCCACTTCGCTCATGATTTCGCCATCCTCCATCGAGCGTGTTGCACCGGATCGAGCAGCGGTTTTCCACCTCAGAAACCAGATGGACCGGCCGATTAGCATAAAGGTGCGGGTCTTCCGTTGGAGCCAAAAAGGCGGGGTAGAGAAACTGGAGCCGACTGGCGACGTGGTCGCAAGCCCGATATCAGCGCAGCTGTCGCCGAACGGCAACCGCGCCGTCCGCGTGGTCCGCGTCAGCAAGGAACCGCTACGCTCTGAGGAGGGCTACCGAGTGGTGATCGATGAGGCTGATCCAACACGGAACACGCCCGAGGCCGAAAGCCTTTCAGCCCGACACGTTCTGCCAGTCCTTTTCCGTCCGCCGGACGTCCTTGGGCCGGAGATTGAATTGAGTCTAACGCGCTCCGATGGCTGGCTTATGCTCGTGGTCGAAAATAAGGGGGCGAGCAGGCTGAGACTGTCCGATGTGACGCTGGCGCAGGGCAGTGCAGTCATTGCCCGCCGAGAAGGGTTTGTCGGTTATGTGCTGCCAGGCCTGACGCGGCACTGGCGAGTTGGCAGAGAAGACAGTTATTCTGGTGGCATTGTTACTGTTTCAGCGAATAGCAGCGGCGGCGCGATCGGCGAACAGCTTGTGGTGAGCGGTCGCTAGGGCTCTCGCATAGGTTCCTCCCCGGACATTCGAAATACGCCGGTGTCCCACTGTTGACAGGACTTGCGCGTTGAACGATCCGGATCAACGCCGCACACTTCGCATGATCTTCGCCGGCCGAGTCAAAATTTCGGCCTCATCAAACTGTGAGGCTTTCTGCGTTAGCTACGACCGGATCGCCGGCCTCTGACATTGCGGCTGTTTCTTCACGGACAATGAATTGGCGCCAACCGGTCACACCACCCTGCCGCTCTACTGAGCGCTCATAGAGTGCACTCTCCATCCCGGCCGGAATGCCCGCAGGATTGCCATAGGCTTGCGCCCAGGCTGATATGATCTCATCGGTGGCAGCAGCAGCGCCGACCTTGTAGTAACGACACTTGAGGCGTGCGGCTGCGACAGGGCTCTACCAGGCCAGAGTACATAAAGTATGATGAATCATTGGGCCCCTAATTTCTTATTGCTTCTGCAAGACTACTGGGTAAGATCCTTTCTGCAGCGGCACATCTTTCCTGAATTGCCCTTAGAACTTTCTGTATTGGCGAGGGGGAAGAAATATTGCGGTGTCGATGCTTGATGTTGCATGAGAATACAGTTTGAACATTGATTGAGCCCGGATCGCAAAGGTCCGGGCTTCTTTCGACTTCAAAGATTATTGTAAAACTGGGGAGACAAGCCGTTGCGAGACGAGCAAGGCTAGCCTTTTCAAGGTCAACCCTCAAACGCAGCCGTGCTCCTAAGACTGCGAGCCATGCCAAGGCGAACTTCATCCAACAAATTGACGCCGGCAGGCAGAACCGCATCTGTATGATCGTGAGACTGCAACATGGCTCGACCTCTTCGAACTGACCTCTAGCAAGCGTCCCCGTACAGTTTGCCGTCAGCGAAATCATGCGCCTCAGGTGGTTCGCGAGCAAGAGGTTTGCTCCCTGCTACGGAGGTCACGACAAGTTCAATATGGTGGAGGGGCTTTCTCGGAGATTCCCAGCCGCCGGGTACTTGGAGGCGTTGTTTCAGGCGATGTTCACGCGGGCCTCCGCAGCATACCGCAGGATGTTCTCGATCTGTGATCAAAGGGTCGCGTCGCACCGCACCATGGTAGTTGTGCACCGCTCAGCCCGCCCTATTGATCGTCGTCACCTCGTGCGTGCGCTGCCCTCATACCTGAACATCATCGGCTTCGGGCGCGCCATGTAACCCGTCTCCACCCAATGCGACGCCAGATCGGTGTGAGCCGGTCCTGCCATCAGCGCACACCGGCATCGGGTGCCAATCCATGTTCGACGAACAGCAGCTTGCCACCAGATTTGAGTACGCGCCGCATTTCTGCAATCGCCGCGACCGCCCGGGATCGTGCGCAAGGTCCAGGCGATCACGACTGTGTCGACGCTCTGATCGTCGAGAAAGATGGATACTGCCGTCCCCTCGATGAAGCTGACGGGCATTCCCGGATCCGGCACTCGACGCGCCATCGCTAGACGCTTTGGGGCCGATTCAAGTGGGAGAACTTCCCGCACAGGCGGGCGGTAAAAGGGCAGGTTAAGGCCCGAACCGATTTCGGCCTCAACGACTCGTCCTCCGCCACGCCGATCAGTTGCTCTCGATAGGGTCGTCATGGCGCATCGAAAGATCACAGAGCTTCGGCAAGATGATATCGGTGTAGATGCCCATGTGGTGTCGCCGTGCTCACAACGACGCGCCCCGAACGTGCTCGGCCATTTATGATAGTTGATTTTAAGAGATAGCGTTTGTAGGGGCTGCGCCCTTCTGTAGAGTTCGGTCCGGAACATTCGCGAACGGCTGTGGTTATCGAAATCACATGCAATCGCAGGACGCCGCGTGGATGGTCAACTTGCCGGGAAATCGCGGAAGCTGCTGGGTGGCCACCGCCGACCGAACGGGCTATCCGCAACTCGACAGTTCGGTACATGCCGAAACCGTTGTCGTCGGAGGCGGGATCGTCGGGCTCACCACAGCGCTGCGCCTCCTTGAGGCGGGACGTTCAGTGATCCTTGTCGAAGCGCTTGAGATTGGTCAACAGGTGACCGGCCGCTCGACAGCAAAGATCACCACGCAGCACGCGCTGATCTACCGCCATCTGGTCGACACTTGCGGTCTGCCCACGGCGCGCAACTATACCGAGGCGAATTCGGCAGGAGTCGAACTGATCAAGGACTGGATCCGGGAATATGGGATCGCCTGCGATCTGGAATGCAAGAATGCATACTCCTACGCCACGAACTCGAAAGGACGCGAAGAGATCGAGGCCGAGGCAGAGGCTGCACGGCAAGTCGGGCTGCAGGCGGAGGTACTCGACCGCGCACCGCTTCCCTTCGAGACGGTCGGCGCGCTTTGTTTTGCCGACCAGGCGCAATTCAATCCGGCCAAATACCTTGTCGGATTGGCGCATACCGTTGCGAACCGGGGTGGCCGCCTCTTCGAACACAGCCGCGCGATCCTGATAGGCGAGGCGAGCCGGTGGCGCGTCGTTACCGCTTACGGGACAGTTCACGCGGAAAACATGGTTGTTGCGACGAACATGACCGTCAAGAGCCCGGTAGGGATGGCAAACCGAACGCAGCCGCGGTGTCATACCGCAATGGCCTTCCGCGTTGATGATCCGCTCGTCGTTGATGGTATGTTCATCGGTATTGATGATCCCATGCACTCGTTACGAACCGGCCGGGATGACAGAGGTCCTCTGCTTGTCGTGCTAGGCCCCAAGTTCAACACCGGTCAGGATGGGAACGTCGCGGCACGATTCGTCGACCTGGAAGAGTGGGCGCGAAAGAACCTGCCCGTCGGCGATGTTGCCTGGCGTTGGTGCAATGAGGACTACGACACGGCGGATCGAGTGCCTTTTGTCGGCGAACCCGATCCCGACAACGCTCCGGGCTTCCACATCGCCACTGGCTTCAATGCCTGGGGCATCAGCAATGGGACCGCAGCTGGCATGATGATCGCGGACACGATCCAAGGCCGGTCCAGTCCATGGCAGAGGCTTTACAATCCGACCCGGACCTACCCCAAGGATTATCACCAGAACGGCGAAAGCCAGTCAATCGTCGGACGTGCCGACGACATCCCGCCGGGCGAAGGCGGAGTGATCCTCAGGGGTGACGACAAGATCGCGGTGTGTCGGGATATCGAAGGATCCCTCCACGCCGTGTCCGCAACCTGCACGCACAAGGGCTGCACGGTGACGTGGAACAACGCCGATGGGACTTGGGATTGCCCCTGCCACGGCTCGATCTTCGCATCGGACGGGTCGGTCATTCATGGTCCGGCGCGCAAGCCGCTTGCCCCCGTGAAGCTATGAAGCAGCCGCAAAGAGCAGGTGAACGCATTCGAACGACGTCATGCGGTCCTTTTTGCTTGGGGGCGTGCGGCCTAGAGACTTCTGGAGTATGCTGAAGAACCTTGCACTCCGAGTAGACGGAGAAGGAGCCATGGACATCGGTGCCTGGCTGCGCGATCAAGGGCTGGGACAGTACGAAGGAACGTTCCGCCAAAACGACATCGATCCTGAAGTACTCAGGCACCTTACGGCCGAGGATCTGATTGGGGTCGGCGTCGCTTCAGTAGGGCACCGTCGTAAACTGCTTGCCGCCATCGCCGCACTGCGTGAGGTCGCTGAACAACCGAGCGGCGCAGCTGGGTTTGGCGCGACACCTGTAATCAACCCGGAGGCGGAGCGTCGTCAGCTCACGGTAATGTTCGTCGACCTTGTCGAATCGACCAGGCTTTCCTCACGACTCGATCCAGAGGAGATGGGCGAACTGCTGCGGGGCTATCAGCGTGCGGTGGCGGGTGCGATCGCGCGATTCGAAGGACACGTTGCCAAGTACATGGGCGATGGCGTGCTCGCTTACTTTGGCTATCCGCGCGCTCACGAGGATGAGGCCGAGCGAGCGGTGCGAGCGGGGCTCGCGGCCATCGACGCAGTGCGGAAGCTGCAACCACCGCATGGGGAGACGCTGGAAGCTCGCGTCGGCATCGCGACCGGCTTGGTTGTTGTCGGCGAACTGATTGGCGAAGGTGCAGCGCGTGAGGAGACGGTAATCGGCGAAACACCCAATTTAGCGGCACGACTACAAAGTGTCGCCGAGCCGGGAGCTGTGGTGGTAGCATCCGCTACCCGGCAGCTGATAGGCGGTCTGTTCGATCTCGCCGAACTCGGCTTCCACCCGTTGAAGGGTTTTGCTGCTTCGATACCTGCTTGGCGAGTGCTCGGTGAAAGCTCTGCGGAAAGCCGCTTCGAGGCGTTCCACGGGGCGAGCCTGACCCCGCTCGTCGGTCGCGAGCACGACATAGGCCTCCTGCTGAAGCGCTGGGAGGCAGTCAAAAAGGGAAAAGGCCGCGTGGTGCTGTTAGCGGGCGAGCCCGGCATCGGCAAGTCGCGTCTTGTTCGTGCCTTGCGCCGGCGTCTGGAAGGCGTGCCGCATACGACCGTAAGTCACTACTGCTCGCCATATCATCAGACCAGCCCGCTTTATCCGGTTATCCGCCTTCTGGAGCGGGCAGCTGGTTTCGCCGCGGAGGATCCCCCCGAAGTGAAACTGAGCAAGCTCGAAGCGCTGCTCACGCAATCCATCGAAGAGGTCGCGGACGCGGCTCCGCTGCTCGCGGCGTTGCTGTCGGTGCCAGCGGACGATCGCTATCAGCCATTGGAGTTGAGCCCGCACCGGCAGAAGAAGCGAATGCTGGAGGTACTCGTCGACCAGCTCATCGGGCTCGCGGCACGTCAGCCCATTCTGGCAGTATACGAGGACGTGCATTGGGCTGATCCGACATCGCTTGAGTTGCTGGATCTTGTTGTTGACCGCGTGCAAGACTCGCCGGTGCTGGTGCTCATCACATTCCGCACCGAGTTTCTCCCACCGTGGACGCGCTATCCCCATGTCACCGTTTTGACCCTTAGTCGTTTGAGCCGTCGGCAAGGCGCAGAGATGGTCGACCGGCTGACCGGCCGCAGGGCTCTGCCTACCGAAGTGCTTGATCAGATCGTCGCAAAGACGGACGGCGTTCCGCTCTTCGTGGAGGAACTGACGCGCGCGATATTGGAGACCAGCTTGCTTAAAGCCGAGGGCGATCACTACGCTCTCGCGAGGCCGCTGTCGGCAATCTCTATTCCAGCTACGCTTCACGAGTCGTTATTGGCCCGGCTCGATCGACTTGCGCCCGCCAGGGAGGTGATGCAGGTGGCGGCCGCAATCGGTCGAGAATTCTCGCATGAGTTGCTCGTGACCGCCGCGCCGTTGCAGGCCAGCGAGGTAGAGGAAGCACTGGAGGACCTCATTGCCTCGGGTTTGGTGTTCCGCCACGGGACTCCCCCGCAACTGACCTATAGCTTCAAGCACGCGCTCGTACGCGACGCCGCCTACGCCACCCTTGTGCGCACGAAACGACAACGGTTGCACGCGGCGATTGCCACAGCGATCGAGCAACGCTTCCCCGAAATGGTGCAGACGCAGCCGGAACTTTTGGCCCAGCACTATGCGGAGGCGGGCCGGCTAGAACCCGCGGTCAATTATTGGCTCAGAGCCGGGCAAGCAGAGATTGCGCGATCCGCAACGACCGAAGCGATTAGCCATCTGACAAGAGGGCTGGAGCTGCTTGAAGGGCTGCCTGATGATGCTGCGCGATTGAGAAAGGAACTCGAATTGCAAGTCGCTCTCAGCGTCGCCCTCATGACTGCCAAGGGTTGGGCAGCGCCCGAGGTTGGCCGGGCAAATGCGCGAGCGCGCAATTTATGCGAGCGGCTGGGGGACAAAAGCAGGCTCTTCCCTGTCCTTTATGGGGACTGGGTCTTCCACGTCGTGCGCGCTGAGCTGGAGGCGGGGAGGAAGGCGGGAGAGGAACTGCTCCGGCGCGCGCAGGAAGAACGGGAGGTGTCCGCTGAAATCGTCGGCAAGCGCATCGCCGGAACCGGTGCGTTCCTTCGCGGCGAGATCGCTAATGCCCGTGAATATCTGGAACGGTCGCTCGCACTCTATGACCCGCAGCAACACCGCGCCCTCGCGTTCCTGTTCGCCCAGGACCCTCGGGTGGCGGGGCTGTCGGTCCTCTCCTTGACCCTCTTCGCTCTTGGGTATCCCGAGCAGGCCCAGGCGAGAAGTAACGAGGCATTGGCGGACGCAAGGGAACTTTCTCACAGCAACACGCTCGGTTTCGCCCTGCTCTACGGCTGCATCCTGTCGCAGCTTCGCGGTGATTGGCGAGAAGCCCGAGACCGGGCAGATTCACTAATCACGCTCGCAAGAGCGCAGGGTTCTCCGCATTTCCTCGGTGCCGGTAAAATTGTGCAAGGTTGGACGTTAGGACAGACGGGTGAGTTACCGGCGGCCAGCACGAAGGTGCAAGAAGGCTTAGCGTCATGGCAGATGACTGGAGCGAGATTCCTGGTTCCATACTTTTTGAGCTTGCTCGCGCGCGTCGAGACCCAGAGCGCAGGAGCAAAGCGAGCCTTGGATTTGCTGACCGACGCGCTGCAGCGAGCGCGCGAAACGGGCGAGCGGTGGTTCGAGGCGGAATTGCATCGGCTGACGGGCGAGCTGATGCTGCAGCTGCCCGCGTTTGATCGTGCCGAGGGGGAAGCACGGCTCCAGCACGCGGTCGAACTAGCGCGAGGGCAAGGCGCTGACTTGTGGGAGTTGCGCGCAGCGACAAGCCTAGCCCGACTAAGGATCGGGCAGAACCGGTTCGGCGACGTTCATCACCTGCTTGCGCCACTCTGCGGCAAGTTTGCGGAGGGTTTCGCGACAACGGATCTGCAATCTGCCCAACGGCTGCTTCGTGAGGCAGCCGGTTTCGATGGCGCGATCAAGTCATCCGACTAGTCAGCCGAGCTGCATTATGCTGCAGCGGGTCGTGCGAGCGGAGCGGAGGCACGACATGCCTTTTAAAGTAGGCCGAGCGACGCCATAAATACGTGGCGCCTGCGTAGTTCCGCTCCGGTTATGGACGCCGCTGCACGGGCCAAAATTGCCGGATCGGCATGACGGAGGAGCAGTTTCGATCCAAGGTCGGCGGCGGCGGTCCGGTAGAGCAGAGGTTGTCGAAGCACGCCTGTCGCGCAAAAAGAGAGATGGTGATCAGAAGTCGGCCGAGGCGGCCATTGCCGTCCGGGAAAGGATGAATGGTTTAACTGGACATGGATCAGGCCGGCCTTGAGCTACGGCGGAATGCTCGGCGTTTCTTCATGAATGAATCTTGCCCAGTGACGAAGGCACGTCACGACTCGTTTGGCGTCGGTCGGTACGAACGTAGCGTTTCCCGTCCGTGTGCCGCCGATCCAATTCTATGAGTTGGCCTTTCAACGTAAGGAGACAGTTTTGATCAGACAACTCGCTGACATATATCGTGGCTACTTGGATTGTCTCAATCGGCAAGCCTGGGACGAGCTTGGCCACTTCGTTGACAACGAAATCCAGCACAACGGTCGGCTGCTAAGGATATCGGGCTACCGGGAAATGCTGGTGAAGGACTTCGAAGACATTCCAAATTTGCAGTTCAATATTCAACTGCTTGTATGCGAGCCGCCGCGCCTTGCCGCCCGCCTCTCATTCAATTGCTCCCCTAAAGGCGAGTTCTTGGGCCTGAGCGTCAATGGACAGCAAGTGTCCTTTACAGAGAACGTTTTTTACGAATTCGTAGGATCGAAGATCGTTTCGGTATGGTCGGTCATCGACAAGTCGGCAATCGAGGCCCAACTCTCATAGTAGGGAGAGTTGGTCAACGACGGCCTTAAGGCCGAAACGAATACGTCATCGTTGACCGGTAGCAGCAGGTCGTATGCTGCCTCCGGCGACGATCAGGGACGACTTGTCGATGGCAGTCGGCGCCCAGTTCCTCAAAGAGATGCGTCGGACCGAGGTTCAATCACGATCGACTACCACCGCACCATCCTGAATCAATATGAGCTGAAGAGGACGCCGGAAGACTCGAGATTGCTGTACGCTCGCTGGCAAATCCGGTCGAGCCGAAGGCCACTCGAGAGTTCTATCCTACCGGTTTTTCGTGAACGCGTCCGAGCGGACAGCGCGCGGCGTCATCAACTACAAGGGTCCTGACGCTTGGATCGTTCATCACGATATCTCGATGAGTTTGCCCGACCGCGCTGCATGCGGTAGCGACGTTGACGGAAGTCATCTGGCCCACTGACATCGGAAATCCAGGCCTGGATTGAAAGCTCGTCGCTGCGCCAGTGCGATGAACGCCTTGGGGCGGAACATTCAGGCATCTCGGCTGGCAACCGGTACCTCACAACGCCATTTTCTGACGCTTAGGCCTGGATGCTGTCCAGACCAGTTGCTGACATACATAACGGAACGGAACATACATTGCGTCAGCGAATCTTGGATCTCGAGCTCCAGGCGCTCCTCACGGCACTTTTCGGGTGCTGACAAAAGGCATACCGTCAGTACAAGAGTTACCGGCCCCATAATTATACCCTCCTGCGCTCGAATTAAGCACACGCGGATAGCGTCGATGACCGTATTGATGAACTAGGAATCCATTCACGTCATGTGCGCTTTCCCTTTGGTGCACGAGCTGTTTCTGCAGATTTCCGTTCTAGGCTCTCATTTATGACAGTTACTGAAAATCCCCGCAGTTCCTAAGGGAACAAGTTTGGCGATTTCCCGGAGATCTCGATCGGGGGCACTTCGTCCCGTTTCCCTTCTTGTCCCATGAAACTGTCAACGAGCCCAACCGGTTTGCAGGGTGATAACGCCCCAAGTGAGCGTTTGCCCTTGCGAAAGATTCTGAATGCACCGACGTCTTCGCGGCACGTCGATGCTTGATGAGGAGCTGGTCCTTCATCAAAGAGAACGCATGCGCGGTGTAAGGAATGGTTAGCGAAAGCGGGTTCAGTCGATCCATTCTGACCGGCAGAGCCTTGGGGCTGCCGGCCGCTGGAAACCTCTTTCCTGGTTCAGGTCTGCTTTCCTAACTCAGATGTGCCAGTCTGCGTCGAGCGAATAGGCCTTGACATAGTCGACCTTCATTTCAGCGCCGCCCATGAGCCCGTCGGTTGGCCGGCCTGCCATCCCGCCAATCGCAAGATTGACAAGCATGTACATCGGATCGTGCATGTCCGAGGGGGTGTCGGCGCGTGCGATCGCGGCATCGTCGAAGTACCAGACGATCTCCTCTTCCGTCCAAAGCACACCATATTTGTGAAAGCCACTTGTATCGGTGACCCTGGCTGCGCTTGCGATGCTGGTCTGAGAACCGGTCTCATTGGAATGCACGGTGGCGATGACGGTATTCGGATCCTGGCCGTGCATCTCGACCACATCCAGTTCCGGGGGCCAGGTGCCGTCGCCCGGCAGCAGCCAAAATGCTGGCCACGCCCCCTGATCATCCGGCATGTCGGCGCGCATCTCGAAATAGCCGTAAGTCTGAGCAAATGACGAGTAGGTCGTCAGCATGCCGGAGGTATAATCATACCCGTTGGTTTCGGCTTGGATCGCCTGTGAAGCCGGCTTGGCGGTGATCGTGAGAACGCCGTCCGTCACGGAAAATGGATTGGCCGAGGCGGTCGGCTGATAGTTCGGATTGACGTACCATTGCAGCTCGTCATTACCGGTGAGGGTTGCCCCCTTTTCGGGTGCCCACCAGTACTTCGGGTCCCAGACACCGCTGGTACCATCGCTGAGCTGCAGAGTGTTGAAGTCATCGGAGAAGGTCTGCGTCAGAACGGATCGGTCCAGCGCCAGGCTGAACTGGTTCGCATGCAGCTGATCGGCGCTCGTATTTGCAAAGACGAGATACTCGCCATCGGCGAGACTGAGCTTGAGATCCAAGCCTTCCTGGGCAACGTTGGCAAGAATGTGGTCGAACGACGTAAAACCATAACCTTCGAGCCTCACCACATCGTCGGAGCCGAAGTCGCTGATCAGGTCGCTACCGTTGCCCATTTTGAAAGCGAAGGTGTCTGCACCACCCGCCCCGGTGAGGACGTCGTTGCCAGCGCCACCATTGATCGTCTGGCTGCCAGAGCCGCCGCTGATGATGTTGCTGGCACTATTGCCGAAGCCAAACCCTTCGACGCCGGTGACCGTCAGGTTCTCGAAATTCTCCGGCAGGGAGTAGCTCATCCAGGTGTTGATCGTATCGACGCCCGCACTGGGCGCCTCAGAGGCTCGGTTGACCCCCGAATAAAGATAGTAGATGTCGTCGCCTGAGTCCCCAGTCATAGTGACATCGACGGAACTGTCAGCCCACATCGAATCGTTGCCGGCCGTTCCGTAGAGCAGCGGTCCGGACCCGCTGGCGGAAAACCATGCCGTAGAACTACCGCCATAGGACAGCGGCTCGCCTAGGGCATTCGTGACAGTTCTGCTCATCGAGAAGTCTCCTGTTTAGTGGTTTGACCCCCGCCCCGCAGGGCCACCCCTAGCATCCCGTAGTGTGACTTGTCGCACACACCTCCCGCCTTAACCGAGCAAGATGGCCGAGCAAGATGGAGGTGAGGTGAGCTATGGCCCACACCCGCGACTGGTGCGCCGTGCCGTAGCTGACAGGTACGACTACGCTGCAAGCACCCATGGCTCCCTCGTACGGGGTCCAACATCAACAATCTGTAAAGCAGATGTTTGATAGTCGTGTTGACTCTGTGGTGCACTCAGCAGAAAACAAAATCATAACTAAGGAGGGTATTGCTGATGGCTGACGAGAGTAACACCGGGTCAATTGCTGCGGCTGTAGCGCCACACGCCGACGTGAAAGCACCAGCGGCTAAGAAGAAGAGGTCGCCACGGCGCCAGAAGGCGGTTGCCGAACCAAGGCGAGCTGTATCGGAGACGCCGGCCGCCAAACCGAGGCGATATAGCGAACAACAGAGAAAAGAGAAGCTTAAGCTGATAGAGACGCAAGTCACCGAAGGCAAAGTTACGCTCAAAGACGCTATTAAGAGCGCCGGCATTTCCGAGCAAACCTACTATCAGTGGAAGCGGACCGTAAAGCCGGTTGAGCAAAAGGCCGAGAAACGTCTTCCCACCGGCGAGGAGCTGGCGGATCTCGTTCGACTCGAAGAAGAAAACCAGAGGCTCCGCAAGCTTCTGGCGGAGAAGTTGCGAGCGGAAAATGCCGACCTGCGCAAGAGGCTTGGGCTGGATTAGTCACGACCGGGATGCGCAGGCTGGACGGTCGCTTCGGCGTCCTACTGCGTGACGCCAAAAGCTCGAGTTTGCTTCCAATTTCTAATTGGGCCGGCAAAATGATGCGCTGCTGGTTCCCCGCCGTCACCTCGCGAAAGGCTCGCTAGCTGCGAGTGGGCACGTAAAGCACAGATCCGCCTCGCGCGTGGAGGAGCTGCAGTGCGGGGAGGGGCTGTATTGGTGCGGTCATCAGGCGCGGCGCGCCCGACCGGCGTTGTCCTTTTCACTTTGCTTGGGACCGACAGGTTATGAACGCCACAACGGAGATTCGCTGGGGAATCAATGTCGGTGCGACGACAGCCAAAAGTCCCAAAACTCAATCTGGGGAGACACGGACCTGAGGACTCTGGAGCGCGACGTGAAGGAGAAGGCGTCGCATCTGTTATGCCCTTCTCAGCTGAAATCGCACCGGCACTCCGACAAATTCAGATTCTTTTAGCGAAGATGCGGGCGATGTCGACATTGCACGAGCAGTGATTCTGACCGCCGGCGGAGCAGAGCTCGATGTGCCGAGGCAGCAGGAGCGCCCGCCAGGACCTTAGGCTCGAACAAGATCTAGGGGCACTCCTCGAAAGCGAGCAAGCGGCTCAGGAGGCTGTTGGCGGGACAGCTTCATGCACAACTTGCTTTTCAAGAAGAAGCTCTCGCGGTTTGATGTGCCATTGCGGGATTGCGCCTCATTCTGGGACAATCGCCGGACTAACGCCTCGGTAGCCTCCGCTGGTGATCGAATAGCGAAAAAGGGGACGTCTGAGGTGGAGTTCGAGTAGAAGGTGTGGCGCCTGATTCGAGCGTTTCCGGCAACCCAGGCGGACTGCGAATATCGCCCGATGCATGCTACCGCTCGGGCCCGGGCGAGCGTATTATCGGGGCTGCGATTTCACGAGGATGGATGATTTGGATTTACACGCCTTCAGAGATTCGCTCGCCGAGCCACAACCGCCCGTCGGTTTAAGCCCTGCGCTGGAGGCGCTGTGGTGGGATGGAAAGGGCGATTGGAACAAGGCGCACGAACGCGCGCAGGAGCACGAGAATAGGGCGGGTATGCATGTGCATGCCTATCTCCATCGCAAGGAAGGCGATCAATCGAACGCCGAATATTGGTATCGCAGATGCGATATCGTACCATCGACCTTGACGGTCGATGAAGAATGGGAAGAGCTCGCACGGGCACTTTTGAAGCAAGGCTGAGCTCTGCTCTCGCGAAGTGGTTCTGCATATTTTGACGTTAGAGCGCATCAATGCGCGAACCGCCGAATGGACGGAAAAGGACGGCAGAATTTTTGATCCGCGCGCATTGGGAAGGCGCAATTGCGTATGGCCAAGGAATCCATCAGACGCCGGCTTGCAGCCATTCTCGCCGCTGATACGGTCGGTTACAGCCGGCTCATGGAGCGGGACGAAAAGAGCACCCACACTTTGCTTATGGCTCGGTGGAAAGAGGTGCTGGAGCCGCTCGTCGGTATTCATCAGGGCCGTGTCTTCAAGAGGACTGGTGACGGCGTGCTCGTAGAGTTCGGCAGCGCGGTCAACGCCGTCGAATGCGCTGCAGCACTTCAGCAGGCCATGGCGGCCGCAAACAGAGACCTGCCGGAAGACCGTGCCATCGTACTCCGCGTCGGTGTCAATCTCGGCGACATCATGGTTGAGGACAGCGATCTCTTCGGCGACGGGGTCAATGTAGCTGCCCGCATCGAGGCGCTTGCCGACCCCGGCGGCGTGGCGATTTCGGATGGAATTCATGAATATGTGCATGGCCGCACCGATATCGCCTTCGTCGACAGTGGTTATCATGAAGTCAAGAACATCGAGCGGCCGGTGCACATCTGGACCTGGTCGCCTAAGGACCACGCGAGGGAGCCCCTTAATATCGCTGCCGAACCGCCCCCGCAGCTTCCGGCGAAGCCGTCCATAGCCGTCCTTC
Organism: Sinorhizobium meliloti; assembly: GCF_017876815.1. Taxonomy (NCBI): domain Bacteria; kingdom Pseudomonadati; phylum Pseudomonadota; class Alphaproteobacteria; order Hyphomicrobiales; family Rhizobiaceae; genus Ensifer; species Ensifer meliloti. Next base: position 284,454 of record NZ_JAGIOS010000003.1, read on the forward strand.
CATTTGACAACATGTCCGGCGACCCGGAGCAAGGTTACTTCGCCGATGGTATTACTGAAGACATCATCACGGATCTCTCGAAGGTTTCCGGCCTTTTCGTAATCGCCCGAAATTCCTCTTTCGCCTACAAAGGCAAGACGCCGGACATCCGCAAGGTGAGCCGGGAACTCGGTGTACGCTATGTCCTGGAAGGCAGCGTACGCAGGGCGGCCAACCGCATCCGCATCAACGCCCAGATGATCGACGGCACGACCGGCGGCCATTTGTGGGCAGAGCGTTACGATCGGGGGCTTGAAGATATTTTCGCCGTTCAGGACGAGGTGACGCGCACCATCGTCAATGCGCTGCGCGTCAAGCTGACCGCCGGCGAGGAGGAGCGGCGCGAGAGCCGCGGCAAGGTCGATCCAGAGGCCTATGACCTGCTCGTCCGCTCCCGTCAGGCGATCCTGCAGTTCAACGCGTTGTCCTCCATGGAGGCCCGCCGCATGCTGCACCGCGTCCTCGAGATCGATCCAGGGATGGCGGCTGCCCACGCTTCGCTTTCGATTATCGCCTTGACCGACTTCATCAACCAGTGGAACGGCGCGACGCCTGACAATCTCACACAGGCACTTGGGCTGGCCCAAGAGGCAATCGATACCGACGGTTCCGAGCCGCAAGGTCACTACACACTCGCGCTTGCCCTTTCCTGGATGCGGCGTCTGGACGAGGCAGAGCAGGCTGCAGAGCGGGCTATCGAACTCGACCCCAATTCCGCCAACGCCTATACGGCACTCGGTACCATTCGGGATTTCCAGGGCCGGCACGAAGAGGCTTTGGCGCTGTATACACGAGCCCACCGGCTGGACCCCCAATTCGACCTGTCGCTGCATTTCCAAGGGAGGGCTCTGTTGAATCTCGGCCGTTTTGACGAGGCCGAGGTCGCCTTCAAACGTCGGTTATTGCTTGCGCCCCGGTCGGATATGACGCGCTTTTATCTTGCCTGCCTCTATGGTCGTACCGGGCGGCATGAAGAAGCGCGAGGCTACTGGCGGGAGGTATTGGGGGTCAACCCGAGCTTTTCCGTCGATCACCTGAGGCGATCTTTACCCTACCAAGATCCCCATCTGATGGACCGGCTGGTGGAAGGTCTCCGTGAGGCGGGAGTCTCTATCTAGAGCACTTTCAGAAAAAGTGTGTAACGGTGTTCCGTGCGGAAGTGCGTACTTTCAAAGTGTAGGTCGACGCGGCGCTGTAGCACTTTAATCTGCTGAATGTTTTGTCCTTCAATCGGCTACGATCAAAGGAAACATGCAGTGGGCCCCGTGCAGCAGGGCACTGCGGAAGTGAACTATTTTCCACTGGACCGCTTCGGAGTAACATTTTGTAACAGGGGGTTTAAAGATCTAGTTCAAGAGGCATCGCCGTGGATTTCATGCAGATGGTTCGACCGCTTGAAATCTGGCTCAGGACATTCGTGCTCAGCGAATGGACATTCTATCAGCTTGGGATTATCGCCGCCGGGTACGTTTTCGCCTCCTTCGTCGCATCGAGAACCGAGCCGGCGATGGAATCCAGGGCTCGGCGTATCAAGGGCAATCCAGATCTGCTGCGCGTCATCATCGCCTTCATGCGCCGCCTGAAATGGCTTTTTCTGACCCTTTGGTTGTGGCTTGCGAGCGTCATTCTCAAACAGGGTACCTGGCCGTCACAACGATGGCTGATCGCTACGGCGCTGTCCCTGGCGGCCGCCTGGTTCATAATTTCCGTGCTGACCAAGATTATCCGCAACCCGACCCTGTCGCGCCTGGTTGCCATGGTAAGCTGGGGATACCTCGCCGTATATGCCACCGGCCTTGACGGTCCTATCCTGTCGGCGCTCGATGCTGCCGCAGTCAATCTGGGCGTGATGCGTCTTTCACTGCTGATCGTTCTGAAGGCGGTTGTTCTGACAGTCGCCCTTATCTGGGTCGCAGTGCTCGTCGGCAATGTGCTTGCCCATTGGGTTCAGCGTTCGGGTGACCTTTCGCCATCGTTCAAAGTGCTGATCAGCAAGGTCATCAAGATCGCTCTAATCATGATCGCCGGTGCAATAGCATTGTCCGCGACAGGTATCGATCTCACGGCGCTGACGGTCTTTTCGGGTGCTGTCGGAGTCGGCGTCGGCTTCGGACTGCAGAAGGTCGTGTCCAATTTCATTTCCGGAATCATCATCCTGCTCGACAAATCGATCAAGCCCGGCGACACGATTACGCTTGGCGACACGTTCGGATCCATCCGCGACCTCCGCGCGCGTTTCGTGTCGGTCATTACCCGCGATGGGAAGGAATACCTCATCCCCAATGAGGACTTCATCTCGCAACAGGTGGTGAACTGGTCGTTTTCGAGCGACTACGTCCGCATCGACGTCGATTTCGGCACCTCCTACGACAGCGATCCGCATGAGGTGGTACGGATCGCCGTCGAAACCGCATCGGCCGTTCCCCGCGTCGTCAATGACTACAAGGCGCCCGTCTGCTGGATGACCGCCTTTGGTGCCTCCTCGCTGGATTTCCGACTGCGGTTCTGGATCTCCGATCCGGCAAACGGCCTGACGAATGTGCGCGGCCAAGTTCTGATGGCACTATGGGATTCATTCAAAGAGGCTGGGGTGTCCATCCCCTTTCCGCATCGAGAAATCATCATGAAGACGCCGGTGGAGATTCAGCGGCCGCCGCGAGGATAGATTCAGTCAAAAGTCTGCTCGGCGGACGGACGACTCCTCACTCAACGCGTCATCGTTCGGTTAACAGCGGCGGCGTCCCTTGGACCAACATAATGCCGTCACTGCTGGTTGTCTGGGGAGGGGGCGGAAAAGCCGTTGCGCGCGGCAATTTGAGAGGCCGTGGCGTTGAAGTGGTCAGCGTCGTCTCCGACGAGCAGAACCGGGTCGCAGCGCCTCGCGCATGTGAAGGTCGCCCGCCGCGCGCCCTGATGAACCGTGACCAGACGGCCGCTGCTCGCAACGACATCCAGAACGAGGTTCGCCACTTCGGCGCCGTCGCTGTCGATCACGATCAGGTTCGTAGAGCCGGGTGTCTTGCCGGTGAGGATCACGGTCCTGTCGTCGCTCAGGCTTGCTTGTGCTATTCCCGTGTTGCCGATGATGACTGTGCTCGCCGGCCGAGGAAGCGCAACGGTCTTGGCAAAGTCGACGACAAGCCGCTCCACCCCTTCGGCTCCTGTGCTCCTTTGCTGAACCGGAATAGTAGCCGTTTTTTGCTCGTCCGCTGCTGCGGGCCTGACCAGAGCTGATATCGCCAGCAACAAGACGGCCCCTTTTGAGCTCCTGGACATGGGAAAACTCCTGCATTGATGACAGTCGAGGTCAACGGCTGGACGTCTCTTGCGTTCCGGCCAGCTACAAAGAAGTTGCCGCTCCGCTTGCGGACATGGCGGCGTGTCGCCCTCACTCGATCAGCGACACGGTCCGACCGACCAGGATCTCCTCCGTCGGCGAGGCGCAGGTCTCCATTGTCGAATTGCCCGTGAAAGTGACCTGATCAGCAATGATCTGCGTACACCCTCCGGAAACGGTCGAGTTTCCGGTGAAGTCGATTTTGCCCGTCGGCGCGTAGAGGTTTCCAACCAGGGTCGACTCGGAATTGCCTGTTATCTTATGGAGTACGCCGGCACTTTGGCGACTGGAGAAAAACAGCAGGCCAGCAAAGGGTCCGCTGGTCGGAGCGGACAGATCGATGTCGGCGTTGCCCAGCAGATTGGCGGCCGCCGAATTGGTGAAGAAAAAGGTAACGCCTTCGCCGGTGAGTTTTGCCCCGGCCGTTATCGTCAGTTCGCCGCCGTCTATGATATAGAGGCCAGGCTTTAGCGTGATCGTTCCCTTGATGTCCACTCCGCCGCAGAAACGGATTGCCTCGACTCCGCTTGCAAGCCGGTCGAAGACATAGGTGGAGTTCGAGACATAGGTCAGATCTCGGCAAGGAAGCTGCTGAATGTGCAGTTTGTCGGGCTCGGCGACGGATGCAAAAGGATCCGGCGTCGGCGGAACCTGCTGGACGGGTTTGCTGCAACCGGTAAGCGTGAGGCCCGTCGTCGTTACGGCTTCGCCGACGGTATACACGCAATCGGTCGACATTAGCGCGCTGCCGTTCTTCATCAGAAAGGCGTCGGCGGCATTAGAATTGGAAACCACGCTGCAGCCGGACAATAGGACTTCCGTTGAGCCGGTTACGGTGACGGCGCCCGAAGCGGAGTTCGACAGCGCAAGCACGCAAGCCTTGGAGCCGCCAGTGACCTGAGCGACCGCGCGTGCCTTCATGGTGATGGTCCCAGTGCCGAACACGGAAGAAAACATGCGTGGATGTGTCTCGGTCAACTCGACCGTCACCTTGTTCGATCCACCGGCAGAGCCCGGGGCCGTGGACACGGTGAGGTCCCCAGGCGAAAACCCGGAGCCACCTGCTACCCTGCGCGCGGCGGTCTCGAGTGCGGATTGTTGATCACCTGCGCGATGGCGCACGGCTGCGGCATAGGCCGATACGTCCGCCGCATGCTGCAGTTTACGCTTTTCCAGATACCAGTACCCCGTCTCGACCCCCAAACCCATCGCACCGACGAGCACGGGAAAAGCGACGGCAGCGATGACGGCGACGGCGCCGTCTTCGGCAGTGAGAAATCGGCGTGCGAGCCTTTGTCGCCGAGGCGAACGGCTCGCTTCACCGATTGCGTCAATTCTCTTGCTCATCCAGGTTTCCCGAAGTCGAAGGCATATCGTTACTCGGAACCGCTGCATTCTTTGGGTGAGATGCAGTAGGGCGTTCCAGTGGGACGATATATCCCGCCTGCCGCCTGCCGACGATTCGGCCAGTCGGCCTAGTCCGGGCCGCAGCCCTTCGCGTGGCGTGCTTAGTCCATCAGGTCGAATGGATATTCCTTAGCGCAGTGGGCACATTCCGGACATTCCAACCGGCCCCGCATCGGCCCTTGTGCATGAGGCATCGACGATGATCTCGACATCCGCAGCTTGGTTCGCTTTCCTGCTTTTCGCCGGAGCGATGACTTACGCCGGCATCAGGGACGTGGCGACGATGACCATATCCAACCGCCTGGTCGTCTTCCTGGTGATCGCCTTCGCCATTCTTGCGCCCGCTGCAGGTCTGAACCTCGCGACGGTCATGTCGAGCGTTGTCGTTGCCTCCGCCGTGCTCGCTTGCACTTTCGTACTCTTTGCTGCCGGCTGGATCGGCGGCGGTGACGCAAAACTGCTGCCAGTTGCCGTGCTCTGGCTCGGCGCCGACCTTGCGCTCCCCTTCATCCTCTACACGTCGGTCATCGGCGCGGCCCTGACCGTTGGGCTTCTTCAGCTTCGACGGGTACCTCTACCGCTCGCCCTGAAGAAAAACGCCTGGGCGAAGCGTCTTCTCGACCGCGAGACGGGCATTCCCTATGGCGCAGCTATGGCGCCGGCTGCCCTTCTGCTGCTTCCGGAAAGCCACTGGTGCTCCGTCCTCCTTTAAACCATCGCGTGGCGATCCGCCGCGCAAGACGAGGTTTGACCCATGATCCGTATCGTCATTCTCCTGCTCGCACTGGCATCCGGTGGGGCCGCCTCCTGGCTGGCGCTCGGCACCGGCGATCAGCGCGCGGTCGAGGTTGCAGAGGTTCAAGAAACGCCCTCGCAGGAGGTGCTCGTCGCAGCTGCAGAGCTCAAGCGCGGTGCAGTGATCGAAGAGAACCAGCTGCGTTGGCAGCCGTGGGAGGGCGAAATCCCCCCTGTCTTCATCAGCCGCAGCTCCCGACCCGATGCGACGACAGCGCTCAAGGGTTCGCTCGCCCTAAGCGGCTTCGTAGCGGGAGAACCCATTCGCGACGACAAGCTTGCGCAGGGCGGCACGGGCTATCTGTCCAGCTTGCTGCCTTCGGGAAAGCGGGCGATTGCCGTTCGCGTCACGGCCGAGAGCACCGCCGGTGGCTTCATCCTGCCGAACGACCATGTCGACATTATTCACACCGTCGCCCGGCCTGACGCCTCCGGCGACGCCGGTAAGGTCGTCAGCCGGGCGATTTTATCCAACATTCGCGTCCTCGCGGTCGATCAGACCGTTTCACAGGCATCCGATGGAGCCTCGGTGATCGGGAAGACCGCCACGCTCGAAGTAGATCCCGAACAGATCTCAGCCGTCGCGGCGGCGGAAGCCTCCGGCACGGTTTCGCTCGCACTTCGTGCGATTACCGACAATCACGAAGCCTCGGTCGTGGAAGCAGAGGGAACCCGACCCGGCGTGGTGCGCTTTTTCAACGGCGGACGCATGTCGATGGTGGAAGTTCCCTCCCGTTCCGGCGGCAGCTGATCCTTTATGGAAATTCCGAACATGAAACAGCTCGATAGCGAAACCAGGGAAGCACCGCAGCCGATGACCGCTGCACCGCTGTTGCCCATACCGAAGGTGGACATCGCCGTCTTCTGCCAGTCGGAAGAGGTGAGAGAGGCCGCCGGCACGGCGGCGATCGATCGTCGCATGGCGCGCGCCACCGTAACGGTGAAGGCCGGAGGAATGAAAGAGGCGACTGCGCTTTATGGCGGCGTAACATCGCCGAACCTCGTCGTCGTAGAGAGCGACGATGGCGAGGCCCGTCTGATGGCCACCTTGGAAACGCTCGCAATGGAGTGTGTCACGGGGACCAAGGTCATCGTCATCGGCCGCTCCAACGATGTGGGTCTCTACAAGAAGCTTCTGGACGCCGGTGTAAGCGACTATCTCGTCAAGCCGCTCGAGCCGATGGACTTCGTCGCGGCGGTGCACCGCTGCTTCCGCGACTCTACCGAGGAAAAGCTGGGGCGCATCGTCGCATTCGTCGGTGCCAAGGGAGGAACCGGCTCCTCCACGCTCGCGCACAACGTGGCATACGCCATGTCCAAGCGGGTGGATGCCGATGTTCTTCTGGCGGATCTTGATCTTCAGTCCGGTACGCTCGGACTGAACTTCGACATCGAGGCGAAACACGGCATGGTGGATGTGCTCCAGAGCCCCGATCGTCTCGACGACGTGCTGCTGCGACGCCTGGCGGTCAGCTACACGGACCGCCTGCACCTGCTTCCGGCGACCACGGATCTCGACAAGTTCATTAATCTTCGGGAGGGCGATGTCGATCATCTCCTCGACGTCGCTCGTTCGAGCTCGTGGCATGTCGTCGTCGATCTGCCGCACATTCTGACGCAGTGGACGAGGAAGATCCTGCTAGAGGCGGACGAAATCGTCGTGACGGCGACGCCCGACCTGGCCGGCATGCGCAATGCCAAGAACCTGATCGATTTCCTGAAGAAGGCGCGGCCGAACGATCCGCCGCCGCGGCTTGTGCTGAACAAGGTTGGCACCCCGAAACTTCAGGAGATCAAGCCGAAGGATTTCGTGGCGGCTGTCGGCCTGGAAGAGAGTGTCTCTCTGGCATTCGAGCCGTCCTTGTTCGGCGCGGCGGCCAATCATGGCCGGCTGGTCATCGAGTCGGCACCGGATTCGAAGGCGGGAAAAGCCATAGTTTCGCTCGCCTGGCGGGTTGGCGGGACGCGGGAGAGACGGACGCGGCAGAAAGGGGTCAAAGCTTTGCTGCAGAAGGTCTTCAAACGCGGCAAGCCGAAGGCTCCGTCCACGTTGCGCAAGAAGGCCGGGGAATTGAAGACGTCCGAGGCCGGTGCTTCGGCGGTCGAATTCGCGCTGGTCGCGCCGGTCCTCGCTCTCGGTCTCGTGGCTACGGCCGATCTCGGTCTTGCGATCCATGAGCGCATGACGATCGACCATGTCCTGCGCGCCGGTGCGCAGGCCGCTCTGGCCGATCCCGGCGCGGCGCAGGTCCAAAAGGTGCTCGTTTCCACCTTGGCCCAGAGCCCGCGTCTGGCGAGTGCCACGCTGCCGGCAGTGAAGCGCTACTGCGCCTGCCCGGAAAATGCCGATGTCGCACCTGAAGCCGCGCCGCAATGCGGAACGGTGACCTGCGCGAACGCGAAACCGCAATTCGTGTATTATCGGCTCGCGGCTGCAAAGTCCTATCGGCCCATGTCCCTGCCGGCGGTACTTCCCGTGTTCGAGCTCGGGTCCTCCATGCAGGTGCAAGTCCAATGAGGGCTCCGCCCGCCATCCTCCGCCGTCTGTTTCGGAGTCAGTCAGGCGCTACGGCGGTGGAATTCGCGCTCGTCTGCCTGCCTTTGCTGCTGCTCGTCTTCGGCATCATCGAGTTCGGCCGCGCCTTTTACGTGCGCAATGAACTCTCGCACGCCGTCGACGTTGCCGCTCGGCGGGTGCTGATCGGGCAGATCGCGCGTGATGCGACCGACAGCGAAGCACTGACCAAGCTGGCTGGCGCGGTGCGCGAGAGCTTTCACAGCGGCGATCCGACGCTGCTCACTATCGCTGTCACCAAGGAAACCGTGGACGGCATAGCCTTCCGCGTGCTCTCGATCCGCTATCCCTTCACCTTCGTCGTCCCCGGTCTCGCCCAAAGCCCCGTCAGCCTCAATCTGTCGCGGCGCATCCCGATCGGGTGATTGAGCTTCCAGCCAAGGCCGGCGAATTTCAACTGGCGTGTTTGCAACGATCTGTTGGCGGCGATGACGGTTATCTGGAGCGGGGCGCAGTGTCTCGGACGATCCATGCGTCGCGGCGCATCGCAACTTCAAGGTGTCGCAAATTGCGGTTCTGGCGATCGGACTAGACCAACCGGACGAGCCACTTGCACGGCCGGATCGGCCATCAGGCTGAATGGATCAGGAGGGTTAACAAAGTCTATATAAGGGCCACACAGCAAGCGGGACACGAGGCAGAACCCGGCCCGGCCCTGTGACGCCGAACCTGGTTTCGGCACTTTCTCCAACCCATGAAGGACCGAACCATGAAAAATCTTCTCGCCCGTTTTGCTCGCAATGAGTCCGGCGCAACCGCCATCGAATACGGCCTGATCGCTGGTCTGATCTCTGTCGTGCTCATCACCGTTATGGGGACCATAGGCACGGGGTTGACCACCAGATTCACCGCTATCGGCACGGCGCTCACAGGCGGCTGACGCTCTCGACAACGCGCGCCGGTTGCCAAGCGAAGCGGAAGGCATGCCTTCCGCTTTCGCATTCAACGAACTCAAACTTCTCAATCTCGGGAACAGAGCGACAACGATGTTCGGCAAGAAATCCATTTCGGAAGAACGGACAGCCGAAGCAGCGGTCCAGCCCGTCGTCGAAAACGAACTTCAGGCCGCGCACGCCCCTGTCCAAGTTCGGAAGCCACCCCAGGTTCCGGCAACTGCGAAACCCGAGAACGCCGAACAATATTACAGCTTGAAGAAGGAAATCTTCAGCGCCCTCATCGCGACGATCGACGTTGCAGCACTCTCCAATATGGATGGCGAGCAGGCGCGCAACGAAATCGGCGCGATTATAAACGACATCGTCGCGGCCAAGAAGGCCGGCATTTCGATGGCCGAGCAGAACGACCTTCTCAGCGACATTTGCAACGACATCTTGGGTTACGGCCCGCTCGAGCCCCTGCTCGCACGCGACGATATCGCCGACATCATGGTCAATGGCGCAAACCAGGTCTTCATCGAAGTCAACGGCAGGGTGCAGGAGACGGGAATCCGCTTTCGCGACAACGAGCAGCTACTCAATATCTGCCAGCGCATCGTCAGCCAGGTTGGCCGGCGCGTCGACGAATCGAGCCCTATCTGCGACGCGCGTCTGGGCGACGGTTCCCGTGTCAACGTGATTGCGCCTCCGCTGGCAATCGACGGCCCCACGCTGACGATCCGCAAGTTCAAGAAGGAAAAGCTGACCCTCGACCAGTTGGTCCGGTTCGGCTCGATCTCGCCGGAGGGCGCCGAGGTTCTCAAGATCATCGGACGTGTGCGCTGCAACGTCCTCATTTCCGGCGGTACCGGCTCCGGCAAGACAACGCTTCTGAACTGCCTGACCGGCTATATCGACCACGGCGAACGCGTCATCACCTGCGAGGATGCGGCAGAGCTTCAACTGCAGCAACCGCATGTGGTGCGCCTCGAAACGCGGCCGCCGAACATCGAGGGGCAGGGCGAGATCACCATGCGCAACCTCGTGAAGAACTGCCTGCGCATGAGGCCCGAGCGGATCATCGTCGGCGAGGTGCGCGGGCCCGAGGCCTTCGACCTGCTGCAGGCGATGAACACGGGCCACGACGGCTCGATGGGAACGCTCCACGCCAACTCCCCGCGCGAAGCGATGGCACGCATCGAGGCGATGATCACCATGGGCGGGAGCTCGCTGCCGGCCAAGACGATCCGGGAGATGCTCGTCTCGTCAGTCGACGTGATCGTGCAGGCAGCGCGACTTCGCGATGGTTCGCGCCGGATCACCCACATCACCGAAGTGCTCGGCATGGAAGGCGAGGTGGTCACGACGCAGGATCTCTTCGTCTACGACATTCTCGGCGAAGACGAGAAGGGAAACATCATCGGAAGACACCGGTCGACCGGGATAGGTCGGCCGGCATTCTGGGATCGCGCACGCTATTACGGCGAAGAGGCCCGGCTTGCCGCCGCCCTCGACGCGGCGGAATTGAAGGCCGCCGCCTGACGACACGCTGACACAGGGGCCAATACAGATGGCGACTTCTTTGCTGTTTCCCGTCTTCGTCTTCCTCCTGGCGTCCACCAGCATCGGCGGCATGATGGTGGCGGCGTTCTATCCGCGTGTCTCCAAGGCAAGCGCCTATCGCCAGAGGTTCGAGCGCATTTCGGCGCGGGCGGAAGACAAGCGAAGCGAGCCAGCGGAGACGGATGGCCGCGACCGGCGTCGGTCGGTGGAAAAGACGCTGCGCGAGATTGAGGAGAAGCGCCAGGCGAATGCGCGCAAAGGCAAGGTGACGCTTTCGGCCAGGCTCCGTCAATCCGGCCTTCATTGGTCCCGCAAGGCCTATTTTCTCGTCTGTGCCGGCGCTACGCTGGCCACCTGGGTCGTGATGCTGCTACTGCTGGGCCTCGGCGCGCTGGTGTCGGTCGGTTTCGCCATCGCGGGCGGGCTGCTCCTGCCGCACCTCTATGTGAACATGAAGCGCAATGCGCGCTTTACCCGGTTCGCTGCCGAGTTCCCGAACGCCGTCGACGTCATCGTCAGAGGGCTCAAGGCAGGCCTGCCGATGCCGGATTGCCTCAGGGTGATTGCCATGGAGGCACAGGAGCCGGTCAAGGGCGAGTTCCTCGCGATCGTTCAGGATCAGACGCTGGGAATCCCTGTGGACGAGGCCGTGAAGCGCATGAGCGAACGCATGCCACTGGCCGAAGCCAACTTCTTTGCCATCGTCGTCGCCATCCAGAGCCGCACCGGCGGCAGCCTTTCGGAAGCGCTCGGGAACCTTTCCAAGGTGCTGCGCGAGCGCAAGAAGATGAAGGGCAAGATCAAGGCGATGAGTTCGGAGGCGAAGTCCTCGGCCGGCATCATCGGTGCCTTGCCGTTTCTCGTCGCCGGCGCCGTTTATTTCATGAGCCCGGACTACATGGCGCTCCTGTTCACGACGATGATCGGTAAGGTCGTCGTCGTTGGCTGCGGCCTTTGGATGGGCATCGGCATCCTCGTCATGCGCAAGATGATCAACTTCGACTTCTGAGAACTTGAGATGAACCTTGGCGTCCATATCCCCGATCCGGAACAGTTGGCGGCTATAATGGCCGGCTTCTCCGCCTTTTCAGCGGTCGTGGTCGTTTCCTGGCCTTACGTCTTCCGGGACACGCTGTCAGACCGTATGCGAAGGGTGGAGGGCGAACGCGAGCGTATCCGCCAGCGCGAACGCGCCCGGCTGGAAGAGAAGAGCAGGGTATCCTTGCGTGTGGAACCCAAGCGCCTCTTTCAGGCGATCGTCGACCGCTTCCGTCTTGCCAAGCAGGCGGAGGACGGCGAGATCGTGCGCAAGTTGAGCATGGCGGGTTATAGGGGCCATGCCGCCGTGACCGCCTTCCTTGCTTTCCGGCTGATTGCGCCGGTTGCCATCTTCGCGGCCTGCTTGCTTTATATCCTGCTGGTGGTTCGCCCGGAGGCACCGCTGCTTCTGGTGGTGGCGATGGCCGCCGCCATGGGCGCGCTCGGATATTTCTCTCCGGCGATCTTCGTCAGGAACAGGATCACCAAGCGGCAGCAGTCTATCCGGCGTTCCTGGCCGGAGGCGCTGGACCTTCTGTTGATTACCGTCGAAGCCGGCATGGGGATCGAAAGCGCCTTCCGAAAGGTTGGGGAGGAGATCGGCACGCAATCGCCGGAAACTGCGGAGGAGATCCTGCTGACGACTGCGGAGCTTTCCTACCTGCAGGACCGGCGGCAAGCCTTCGAGAATCTAGGGCAGAGAACCGGCGTGGAGGGCGTGCGCGCCGTCGTGACCAGCCTCATCCAGGCGGAGAAATACGGCACGCCGCTCGGTCAGGCGCTGCGCGTGATGGCACAGGAGAACCGGGACATGCGCATGAGCGAGGCCGAGAAAAGAGCGGCTGCCCTTCCGCCCAAGCTCACCGTGCCGATGATCCTGTTCTTCCTGCCGGTCCTCTTCGCGGTGATCATCACACCGGCGGTCATTCAGATCATGAGCACCTAGAGGGGGGCGGTCTGGCGCCTGCGCGTCAAATCCGACGCGTGGGCGCCACAGCTTTCATGTCCTCGTTTCCCCTTCCGGTTCGCTCCGCCCCCGGGCGATGGCGGTGATGTTCTCGGCTATGCTTTCCAGCGGCAGCACCAGGTCCACGAGACCGGCACCGATCGCCGACTTCGGCATGCCGAAGACGACCGAGCTCTTCTCATCCTGCGCGATTGCCTTGCCGCCCGCCATGCGCAGTGCCCGAAGCCCCTCGGTTCCGTCATCGCCCATTCCGGTCAGGACGACTGCGAGGGACTCTCCCTTGAAGGCACGCGCGATCGAGCCGAAGAGGTAGGATCCGGACGGTTTGAAGCCGTTGACGGGAGCATCGTCCGAGACGCGTAGGCGTGACCTGCCCGAGACGCCGAGCTGACAGTTGTCCGGCGCTAGGTAGACCGTGCCGGGTTTGAGAAGCTCTCCATTCCTGGCGACCTTCACCGTGAGCGGCACGGTCGCGTTGAGAGAGGCGGCAACGCCGTCGATGAAGCCGTTCGACATGTGCTGGACGATGAGGATCGGCACCGGGAGATCGGCTGAGATGTCTTTCAGTATCGCACGGATCGCCGCCGGCCCACCGGTCGAGGCCGCGATCCCCACGATTCCGATCGGCGTCCTTGCCGCTGGCGGTTGGTCTTTAGCCGCGCGATCTCCGCGGACCTTCTGGCGCCATTGCCGGACGACCTTTACCTGCGACATGGCCTTGATCGTCGAGAGGAACTTTTCGATGGCCGGTTGTTCGAGCGGCATGCCGTGCGCGGCCGGCGCCGGGATGACCGCGAGAGCGCCCGCTTCGAGTGCCCGCGCCGATATGGTCCCGAGCTGCGAGCCGTCCCGATGGGAGAGCATTACGACCGGTGTCGGTGCCGCGATCATTATCTCCCTGACCGTTTCTGCGCTGTCATCCCCGGAGGGGCAGAGCTCCACGGCGACAATGTCCGGCAAGAGTTCGCCGGTCATTCTAACGGCTTCTCTCCCGCTTCTTGCGATCAGTACGAGCTCCGCTGAGGCGTCCCCCTCGATAGCCCTCCTTACGAGATCCTCGAGCTCGACTGTCGATGTCGCGAGAAGAATGCGTACCATTCTCGTCCCTCAAACGACCTGCCGCATTGTTTCCAGGAAGTCGTGCGCATCGAACTGATCCTTCCTCAGATAGGCGTTTGCGCCTGCGCGCAGTCCTTTCACCTTGTCCTCCAGGGATTCCCGCCCGGTGACGAGTACGACGGGCGTGCCGGTAAAGCGGTCCGACTGGCGAATGGCCCGGGTGAGCTCGAAGCCGTTCATCGACGGCATGTCGACGTCGGCTACGACGACGTCGGCTCCATGGTCGCGAAGCTGCTTTAACGCTTCCGTGCCGTCGGTCGCCATCGTCACATCGTATCCTGCGCCTTCCAGTATGAGCTTCACCAATGTTCGCACATATTTCGAATCGTCGACGACAAGGACCTTCCGACGAGCGGCCGCAACGCTCCGGCGCGCGACGACCTCGTTGCGAGGCCGCACCTCGGCGGCAGCTTCCGCGAGAGCTGCGACGTTCAGAAGGAGGGCGATGCGCCCGTCCGGGAGCACCATGCCACCGCTGTAACGCCGGACATTTGCCAGGCGCGGACCGAGCGATCGTGCGAGCAATTCCTGTTCCCCGGTGATTTCGTCGACGAGCACTGCCGTGGACCCGCTCGGCGAGTCGACGACCACTGCCGGCGTCGTTTCGCTCGCAGGACTGCGATTCGGCTGGAGGCGGAGCCAGAGTGAAACATCGACGAAGGGCATCGGACCTGCGGGGGTACGGACGAAATTCCTGCCCTCTATCAGCGTGAAGTCCCCCCGGTCGATCCGGATAACGCGCTGGACGGACGTGGTGTCGATCGTGAACACATGTCCTCCTGCAAGAACTTCCAGAACGCGAACCGTTGCAAGGGTCAAAGGCAGGGTGAGGGTGAAGGCAGCACCGCCGGTAGGTACCTGCGATACGTCGATCGCGCCGCGTAGCTTTTCCACATTCCTTTTCACGATATCGAGACCTATACCTCGCCCTGAGAGGCTGGTGACGGTCGCCGAGGTGGAGACGCCCGGCTCGAAGACACGCCGCAGGATATCCGCTTCGGCCTGCTTGCCATGTGTGCTTTCGCCTGTCGCCGCACTCAGCAAAGCCAAATTCAGGCCGCGGCCGTCGTCTTCGACGCGAACCTCCATCCGGTTTCCGCGCATCGCGGCCGAAACCAGAATCCTGCCCTTTTCCGGCCGTCCTGCCGTCCGACGCTCCTCCGGCGTCTGGATTCCATGCGCAACCGCGTTGCGGACGAGGTGGCGAAGCGAATCCTGCAGCGCTGAAACAATGGAGCGATCGACCTCTAACTCTCCGCCGCTGATCTCCAGCTCTGCGCGTTTGCCCGATGCCGCCGCCACGTCCCGGACGATGCGGCCCAGACCCTTGCAGGCCTCTGCAAAGGGCTGCGTGCGCGCAAGTCTGATCTCCTCGTCGAGTGCGGTCACGGCACTTTGCATCAGGCGAACGTCCTGGCGGAGGAATGCTGCGAGCTGACGCAGGCCGCCTTCGACGCTCGCCACCTGTCCGGTGGGATCAGAACCCGGTGCGCGCATTTTCCTTGCTTCCTCGCGCAGCGAAGAGGCCTGTTCGGCATGACGCCGCATGACGGCATTGAAGGTCAACATCTCACCGCTCCTGTAAAGGAGTGCATCCAGGCGCGCGGCTGAGACGCGCATGGACCCGTCGGTGTCGGTGGCGCGAATGGCGATCCCCGGTTCCGCCATGGGCGGATGGTGGTGCGCTTCTTTCAAGCCGTCATCGCAACCCGCGGTTGCGACGGCCTTCAGCTTTTCGACCACGTCCTGGCCATGCGCGGGAGAGGGGATTTCGCCGCTCTCAAGCAGATTGGCCGCGTCCCTGATTGCGTCCGCAGCCGACAGTAGCAGGTCAAGCCTCGATCGTTCGAGAACAAGCCCTACATTCGCAGCGATCGAGAGAATTTCCTCCATCCAGTGACAAATCGTTTCGACGCCGCGCACCTGAAGCAGGCCGGCGGCACCCTTGAGGCTATGCGCCACTCTTAGAAGCTGTTCCTGCAGATGCCGTTTCCGATCTGCGTCGCCGGACGCCTCAATTGCGAGCACGGCGTTCTCCATCTCCGACGCACGTTCCCGCACTTCTTGAGTGAACATGGTCAATAAGCCGGGGTCGAGTTCTTCAGGTGTTATCATGTTCGTTGCCGTGGTCGGTGAGCATTTCCTTCAGCCTCGAGCCGAGTTCATTCAGATCTTTTGCGGCCTCCTCTGCCTGGCGTATCGCCGAGAGGTTCTGGCTGCTGGTCTGTTCGATGTAATGCATCGCTTCGTGAATCTGCTTCATTCCGGCGCGTTGCTGACCAGCCGAGGCGGCGATTTGAGCGACCGATCGCGCGGAATCGGCGACGATTGCCTCGAGTTGCCGAATGGTTTCGCCCGCTTCGCTGACCGTCTCGAGCGCACGGCTGACGCTCTTGGATCCATCCTCGGCGCCGATCACCGCGGAGTTTGTCGATTTTTGAATTTCCATGAGGATGCGGCGGACCCTGGTGGTCGCAGATTTCGACTGGTCGGCAAGCGTCCGGATCTCGCTGGCGACAACATTGAAGCCCCTGCCGTGTTCGCCGGCACGCGATGCCTCGATCGCAGCATTCAATGCCAGGAGGTTCGTCTGGTCCGCGATCTCGGCAACGACCGAGACGATTTCGCCGATTTCGAGGCTGTTTTCCGCAAGCGACAGAATATCCGCAGCGATCGTCTCCGTCCGGGCACTAACGGCATTCATCACCTGCACCGTGTCGTCGAGCGCTCTGCGGCCCTCATTGCTGATCTTGACGGCGTTGTCGTAGGAGGCGGCAACGTGCTGCGCGCGCTGTGCTGCCTGTTCCGACGTCTGCAATACCTCGTCGACGCTCGTGACCGTCTGGGCAACGGCCGAGGACTGCTCGCGCATGCCTTCGACCTGCTGCGTGGTGCCGGCGAGAATTTCGGCAGCTGACGATGAGAGGTGTTGCGCCGTTTCAGAAATCGTGGCGAGCAACTTCTCGAGCCGCTCCCTGCTGCCCCGCTCGTTGTCGATCATACCGGCAAGCCTTGCGGTCATCGCGTTGAAGGAGTCGCCGAGAACCGCGAGCTCGTCGCTGCCCTCCACGGATGCCTTCTGCGCCAGGTCGCCGGCGCTGACCTTTTCCGCCAGGACCGCGAGCGCGCGCGTGCGGCGGGCCAGACGGCGCACGACCCGCAGCACGTGAAGGAGCAGCAGCAGGGCGAGTGCCGAAAAACCAAACTGCAGCAATTGGGAGCGCTGGAGCCGGGTCACTCCGGCCTGTTCGATGCGGCTGATCAATCCGTCCAGACGCGCCGCAAACGCTCTGATCACGGGATCCAGCTCGTCCAGTGCGCCGCGACTGCGCGGTGCGCTGGCCATAACGCTTTCCAGACCGGGCCTGACTTCATCCAGCCATTGTTGGCGGGCTTGCTCAAGCTGCGTGAGAGCAGCAGGATCGTTCGCCGCCGCCAGACCGATCCCTTCTTCGCTATTCGCCAGGCTCGCAAGAAGCCGCTCATTGCGAGCCATCAACCGGCGCAGCTCATCGGTAGCAGCGGCCCGAGCCGGACCCTCCGCTCGTTCCAGGTGACTGGCCGTGTAGATCATCTGGTAGGCGAGCCGTTCCTTGCCAAGCGAGGACGTTGCCGCGAGATCGGCCCGCACGCGTTCCAGAGCAATGAAGCTGGACCCGACAAGCAGCGCCGATGCTGCCAGGAATAGGAGCATTGCCAACCCCAATGCGCCATAGAGGCTATTCGCTGGTCGGGGACTCATGGAAC
Organism: Sinorhizobium meliloti; assembly: GCF_017876815.1. Classification (NCBI taxonomy): domain Bacteria; kingdom Pseudomonadati; phylum Pseudomonadota; class Alphaproteobacteria; order Hyphomicrobiales; family Rhizobiaceae; genus Ensifer; species Ensifer meliloti. Next base: position 301,916 of record NZ_JAGIOS010000003.1, read on the forward strand.
TCGGTCCTTTCCGTCTCGTCGCTGGCGGTGATCTGCTCATCCTCAAGAAAGAAGCGGCGGTCATCCAAAAGGCGGCGGCCGTCGAGAATGACCGCCCCGATTTTCGTCGCCGCCCAATGCCATGGTTTGCCTGGAGCGGGCTCCGCTGCTCGGATTTCCTCCAGCGGCAGCGTCGATATTTCTGGGGCGGCTTCGGAAAGTATCAGGAATTCGGGCCGTTCCTGCCCGCACACGATCGCCCAGTCGTCGGCGATACGGGCCTCTTGCGGGAGATCGAGCGGTCCGCGCAGATCGAACACGGGAAGCAGTTGACCGCGCAGGTCGTAAACGCCACAGGCATGCGGGGGCATTCCGGGGAGCGGGCTGACGCGTGCCCTCGAAACGATTTCGCAAACGTAGCGGATCTCCAAGGCAAAGTGGCGATCCGCCAGGACGAAGATCACAAGACCGACGGCCTGTTCTTCGCTTTGCCCGGCGGATACGTCAACGGCCACACGGGGTGATCGTTGCTCGTATTGCGCTTCCGAATCCTGTTGTGCCGCTTCCAGAAGCGCCTCCGTCTGTTCTATCGCGGCTGCCATACGGCTTCTGACGGCGGTCCAGTCGAGCGGACGCGCGGCGGGACGGCAAGGTGTCTTCATCCGGCTTCGCTCCCGAGATGTTGGCGTATCGTGGCGATCTCTCGCCGTGCACGCTGTGCCAGATGGCCGGCCGTTGCCTCGGGCATCAACTCAACGTGTTCGCGCGGCGAGCGAGATAGGCAGGACGAGAGCGCATTTTCGAGGGCGCGCAGGGCCGCCCGCGGATCGCTGTCCTTGAGGCAGACACCGAGTAAGAACTGTGCAGCCGCCAGTTTGCCGTCGAGATATGCCACCCGCCGGAGTGCTGCCTTCGCCGCATCGGTCTCGCCGCTGGCCATCCGGGAGACACCTTCAAGGAAGTGCAGTTCCGCTGATAGCGGATGCCTCTCGATCGCTCGGGCGGCAAGGCGCGCGGCCTCGCGGGGCTCACCCAGGTCGAAACGCGATCGGATTTGCCGGGCGATGGCCTCGGCCGTATCGTCGCCGGTCGTTTTTCCCGAGGCCGCGGCGCGAGCCCGGGCGAGCGGAACGCCCGCGACCGGGTTGCCGGTTTGGCGTTGGACGGGAGCGACGCACGCGGTCGAGCTTTTGCGTGTGTCCGGAGCCATGATGCGGCGGTAGACAATGCCCGCGGGCGTGATCGACGTCTCGAAGGGGGCGTATTTCCACAGGGGCGGGTCGGTCGGGGCCGTCAGCAGCCAGCCGCCATCGGAAAGGGAACCCAGAAGCTGACGGGCGATGCGGCGCACTGCGCTCGCTTCGAGATAGACGAGCACGTTGCGGCAAAGGATCAAATCGAAGTCAGACAATCGCTTTTCCGGTGCCGGAAGCGCGTCGGTGCCGAGGTTCAGATGAGCGAAGTCGACCTGCCGGCGCAATCGCTCGTTCAGTCGAAAACGCCCCTCGCACGAAGTGAAATACCGCTGCCTCAGCCTCGGGCCCGTATTCCTCAAGGCCCACTCGCCGTAGTCGCCAGCCTTGGCCGCGGCGAGAGCCCTCCTCGAAATATCGGCTGCATCGATCCGGACGCCGTCCAAGAGGCCTTCCTCTTCGCATAGAATGGCAAGCGAATACGGTTCCTCGCCCGTCGCGCAGCCGACGCTCCAGATTCGCAGAGGAGACCCCTCGGGCCGACGTCGCAGCAATTCCGGGAGAATTGTTTGCCGTATCAGCTCGAATTGCTCGGGCCCGCGGAAGAAATGCGTTTCGGCAACTGTGACCGCGGAGATCACGTCCTCGGTCAAATCCTCGTCCGATCCCAGCCGGTCGAGAAGCAAGCGACCCTCGCCAATGCCGCGCCGCACCATGACCCGGTCTATCGCCGAAGCGACGGTTTCTTTCCGGGATGCCGAGAAGCTCAGGCCGACCCTGCCTGCAACCTGTTCAGCGAGCTCCAGCGACGGGCCGTGCCTGGTCACTGGACACCTCGTTGCCCGTTCGGGATGAAGCTCTCTGTCGAAACCGGCTGGCGCATTTTCGTTCCACATACATTGACTGCTGTCGTCACTACGTCCTGGCGTGCATTTGCGCTATTCGTCCGGATGACCTAGAGGGCGGCCTATCCAAGCGGACTATTGTCGGTTTTCGGTCATCGGCAAAAGACGTGCTCCGGCTGCGGCCGCCTCCTGGCGGTTCCTGACCCGCAGGCTTCGGAATAGTGCTGCCATGTGGATCTTCACGGTGCCTTCGCCGAGTTTCAGCTTGCGTGCGATTTCCTTGTTCGAGAAGCCCTGTACAAGGAGCTGCAAGACTTCGCGCTGCCTCGGCGTGAGGAATTCGATCGTACGGTGGCGTTCGTTCTGGACGCCCCCGCCAGGCGCGGGCGTCTCTGCCTCGGAAGGGGAGGCGCGGCCTGCGATGGAGGGCGGGACATAGACGGATCCGTTGAGAATGGCGCGAACCGCCTCGGCGAGATCGGTCGCGCCGAGCCCCTTGGGGACATAACCGTTTATGCCTGCCGTCAGGGCGGAGAGGATATCCGATCGACGCGACGATGCCGAAACGACCGCGACTTTCAAATCCGGGTGGACGTCGCGCACGGCAGCAAGGCTGGCAACGCTTTGCATGCCCGGCATCGCCAGGTCGAATAGTGCCAGCGAGACGTCTTCGCGTTCGGAAAGCCTCTCGATTGCCTCGTCGAGTGACCCAGTCTCGATAATCTCGGTAAAGCGCAATTTGCTCTTCAAAATGAAGCCAAGCGCAATCCTGAAGAATTCATCGTCATCGGCAATAAGTGCGACGCCTGAGGCATTCATTACGCTATCCCCGCTCGCTGGCTCACGCCAAGGGCTTCCGAACCCGTCTAGTCGACTTGCAACTAACGATCGTCTCCGCGAATGAGTTCCCGCCATTTCCATCAATGACTGGTAGTAATTGGATTGTGCCACACACGCCGCGAGACGTGTAGGGCTAATTCCTGCCCTGTTGGCAACTGCGGCAATCGAGTTAGAGGGAACCGGCCGCGATCAGCTTGGAAATTTCCGCGGCGGGCAGGGGGCGAGAAAAGAGGTAGCCCTGCACCTCATTGAAGCCCTCCGAATCCACCACCGCCAGCTGATCCTCCGTTTCGACGCCCTCGACCGAGGTCGTCATGCCAAGGCTTTGCCCAAGGCCCGCGACGGCCTTGACGATCGCGAGGGACTCCTTGCCGTGCGGCAGGTCCCGGACAAAGGCCTGGTCAACCTTGATCTTGTCGAACGGAAAGCTGCGCAAGTACCCAAGTGAGGAATAACCCGTTCCGAAATCGTCCATCGCGATCTTGACGCCGAGCCTTCGCAAGTCCTGTAGCAGCTCGAGATTATGCTCACTCTCGTCCAGGAGAACCGTTTCCGTGATCTCCAGTTGCAGACGAGCGGGATCAAGCCGGGTGGCTGAAAGGGCCTTGGCGACGGCCCTCACCAGGTTGCGATGCTTGAACTGGACAGGGGAGAGGTTTACGGCAACACTCACACGTTCCGGCCAGCGCGCGGCCTGGCGGCATGCCTCGCCCAGGATCCACTCGCCAATCGGAACGATCAAGCCGGTTTCTTCGGCAATTGGAATGAATTCGGACGGGGCGATCATTCCACGGTCGGGGTGCCGCCATCGCAACAACGCCTCGCAGCAGCTCACGCAACGCGACTCCAAGCTCACCAGCGGCTGATAGTGCAGCTCGAACTCTCCCCTCGCCAGCGCGTCCCGCATTGTGATCTTCATCTGCTGGTGTGTTTGCAACTGCGCATGCATCGCCACGTCGAAAAGCTTGTAGGTGCCGCGGCCGCTAGATTTCGCACTGTAGAGTGCGATATCAGCCGCCTTGATCAACTCATCTGCAGAGGTTCCGTCTTCTGGCGCAAAGGCAATTCCGATGCTGGTCCCGACGGTTGCGGCGGCGCCCTCGATACTGAAGGGCTCGGAAAGGGTATCGATCAGTCGCTGTGCGAGGCGGAAAGCTTCGTCACGTGACTCCATCAGAGGTTGTATTATAGCGAATTCGTCACCCCCAAGTCGCGCGACGGTTTCCGTGCTCCTGACTGCCTGGATCAGTCTTGTGGAAACCTGGCGCAGTAAAGCGTCGCCGGCCGGATGGCCGAGCGTGTCGTTGACGGCCTTGAAGCCGTCAAGGTCCAGGCAGAGCACTGCCATACGCGCATGGTTGCTCTCGTTCAGCGCTTCCTCGAAGCATTCGCGGAAGAACATCCGGTTCGCGAGGCCCGTGAGCATGTCGTGCCTGGCCATATGCGCCATCTGCTTTTGGGCGAGCAGGGTGTCTTCTTCCGCGCGACGCCGCTCGGTTATGTCTCGGCAGAAAATGGAAATGCCGTCTCGCGTTGGGGAGGCGTTCGCTTCGACCCAGCGGCCGAGCGACGACAAATGGTCCTCAAAAAAGGAGCGGACCCGTCGGTCCATCACTTCGCGGCAATGCTTGGCGAAGCTCCCCTCCTCCTCTTCGGGGAAGAGTTTCCAGAACACTCTTCCGAGGGCCTCGTCTCCGACCTGCAGGAGCTTCCGGGCATTCTCGTTGAGATAGCGCACGCGCCAGTCTGCGTCGAGCAGCATGACGCTATCCATGGTGCTCTCGAGAACCGAGGAAAGTTGGTCGGCAGCGGCTTCGGCGTGCCTTTGCGCACGGCTGATTTCGTCGCTTGCTCGCTTGGCATCGGTAATGTCGCGCCAGATCGACAGGATTCTGAACGGCTTTCCGTGATGGTCTGTGATCGGGGCCGAGATCACGTCCATGCATCTTTCTTCACCGCCAGCATCCCGAACGGAAATCTCGAAACGCGCTGTCTTGCCGCGTCTGACGCTTTCCCAGGCCGCCTCGACCTTGTCGGCGTCGGAAGCTCGCCCGATTGAGTCCCATGTCTGCCCCGTCACCGGCGCGCCTTCATTCAGTCCGAAGATACGCCGCCCGGCCTCGTTCATGAGCAGGGGCCGTCCCTCCATGTCGAGCACGCGCACACAGTCGGGGCTGCTGTCAAAGATGCTTCTGATAAACGCCTGAGCTTCCTGTTGAGCGATCTCCGCGGCTCGGCGTTCCGTGATGTCGAGAACGGATCCAACATAACCGAGGAAGGTTCCGTCGGGGGAGAAGCGCGGTTGCCCGACGTCGATGACCCATGCCCAGCTTCCGTCGGCTCGTCGCAACCGGTACTCGCTGCGCACCGGTTCCTTGCCCGCAGTCGCCCTAAAGAATGTCTCCTGGACTGCCTGGCGGTCATCGGGATGGATGACGTCGACCCAACCGAAACCGAGCGCCTCAGCCTCTGTTTGCCCAGTCGTTTCCAACCACAAGCGATTAAAGAAGCTTGTGTCGCCTGTGGGGTCCGCTACCCAGATCATGACGGGGGCGTCGTCAGCGATGGCTCGAAAGCGGGCCTCGCTTTCGCGCAAGTCGTCGGCAGCGCGCCGCCTTTCGTCGATATCCTCCAAAACGCCGTACCAGCGCACGATTTTTCCATCCGCGTCACGCTTTGCGGCTGCGCGAGCGCGGAACCATCGATAATCGCCGGTCTTGGTCAAGAGCCTGAATTCGCAGTCGAACGGTGCACCGCTTGCCAGGGACCGGCGCCATTCCTCTTGCAAAGCCTCCGCGTCCTGCGGATGAACCGCTTTGGCCCATCCGCTGCCGAGTGTCTCTTTTTCGCCCAGTCCGGTCAGTTCGCTCCATCGCGGGCCAACCTCCAGGACCTCTCCCGCCGTGTCTGCGGTCCAGGGAACTTGCGGGTGAAGGTCGACCAGAGAGCGATAATGCTCTTCGCTCGCTCGGAGGGTCTCTTCGGTCCTGCGCAGGTTGGTGATATCCACGATCGTTACGACCACGAACTTCTCTTGTGTCGAACCGGCGGGAATGCTCACGCACCGTTTTTTCGTCAGGAGCGTGCGCTGTGTCCCATCGGGCGTCGTGATTTGCTCTTCGAGCTCGTGGCCTTCGCTTGTCGAAAGTACGATCCTGTCGAGCGAGACGATCCTGTCTGCCTGCTCCCCCGGTAATATGTCGTGGTCGGTCCGTCCAATGAGCTGGTTCCGGTCTTTCCCCAGAAGGTCGCATGCCGCGTCGTTGATGAAGACGAACCGTGACGCATCGTCCTTGATAATCACCGGTTCGGCGATGCCATCCAAAAGCCGCTGGAAGAGATCATGGGATCTATGGGAGGGCGGTTCGGGCGTCGGTGCGTTCATGACACGACACTTAGACCGGTGAGGCGCTGTAGCGCATTGAAGAAATCCCCACTAGGTTGTGCAAACTCGGTCAACTGATCGCGACTGCAAATTGTTCCCGGAGAATAGATACAGCCTCTCCTGCGGCAGGGTACGCGCGCCTTAGACCGCCTCGAGCTTGCTGAACCGAACCGGGATGAGTTGCCGCGCCAGGAATTGCCCTTCCGAATCCTTGTCGATGACAGTCAGCACCTGTTCTTCCGAACCCACAGGAAGAACAAGGCGGCCCATTGGCTTGAGCTGCTCGAGCAAAGCCGGAGGCGGCTCCTCAGCCGCCGCCGTGACCAGGATCTTGTCGAATGGAGCGTGCTCAGGCCAGCCGCGTGAACCGTCGCCGATACGAATGCCGACATTAGACATGCCGAGGCCGTGCAGGAGAGCCTCGGCATGGCTTGCGAATTCCTCAATGATCTCGACGCTCCAAATCTTCCCGGCGAGTTGAGCGAGGATTGCGGTTTGATAGCCCAGGCCGGTGCCGATCTCAAGCACGGCCTCATGCGGTTTGGGAGCAAGGAGATCGGTCATGAGTGCGACCATGAAGGGCTGCGACACGGTTTTATCGAAGCCGATCGGAAGCGGCATGTCCTGGTAGGCAAAGGGCGCAGCTTGGGCGGGCACGAACAGATGCCGCGGTACCCGCAGCATCGCTGCCATTACCCGTTCATCGAGCGCCGCCTTGCCGAGTTCTTCACTTGCAAGGTCGGCATAGATTGCGACCACCTCGACCATGTGCCTGCGCAGAACGGCGAGGTGCTCTTCGTTCATTGGCTTCATGAGGGCGCGCTCTCCTCAGCCAGTTGGCCGGCAATGGCCTCTCGAACATTAAAGGGTGACGAGCCTGCAATAGCAAGGCCAAATGGCGCGAACAATTCGCTAGCGATCCGGCGCCGCGCAGGCAAGGTCTTAAGGGTGTGAGCCGACGGCCGCAGAACGGATAGAGCATCGGAATTTGTCAGAGCGACAATAATCTTGTGAAAAATCCGATACTAGGGCACAATTTGTGAGTGCGGCGCTATCTCGACTCCGGCCGTCTTGCGCCGAGAGTTCGTGGGCGAAAGGTCGGCGTCGATGCATCAGGGGTTCTTTCTTCTGTTCGCTACGGTGTCCGTGGTCACAGCCCTGACGCTGGTCCTGGCGCGCAATCCGGTTCACAGCGCATTGGCGCTGATGGCGTGCTTCCTGCAGATTTCCGCAATCTTCGTTATGCTCGGCGCGCCGCTGCTCGCGGTCATCCAGATCTTCGTCTATGTCGGCGCGATCATGGTCCTGTTCCTGTTCGTGATCATGATGGTCGACGTGCGCGAAGCGGTGCTGCAGCGTTTCATGCCCGGCGGCAACTTGCCGGCGCTCGCCCTTCTCGTCCTGCTCGGTGCTGAGATGGTCGTGCTGGTGCTCTGGAGTGATCGCTTCATCGAATCGCCGCCAGTCGCCGAACGCGGAGGCGATGCGATCAGAGATCTCAGCAAGACGCTCTTCTCGGACTATCTCCTGCCGTTCGAAGTCGCCTCCGTCATCCTGCTGGCGGCTCTCGTCGGCGCCATCGTGCTGGCGCGGAAGGAGCCTGGCTGATGGTCCCGCTCTGGTGGTCGATCCTGCTCGGAGTGGCCCTGTTTGTGATAGGAGCGGGGGGCGTCCTTCTAAGGCGCAATATCCTGATCGTGCTGATGTCGCTGGAGCTTCTGCTCAATTCGGTCAACATCAATTTCATCGCCTTCGGGCAGTACTACGACGACTTCCGCGGACAGATCTTTGCGATCTTCGTCATCGCGATCACCGCGGCGGAGGTTGCCGTGGCCCTCGGCATATTGGTCGCGCTGGTGAGGAACAAGTCCACCCTCAAGGTAGACGACGTCACCATCATGAAAGGATAGCGGCTTGGACCCGGTGATATCGACCCGGCCGCTGCTCGCCGTCGCCGTCGCCGGACTGGCGGCCCTCGCCATTCTCTTTCTCAACAAGCGCGAAAAACTCCGCGACGCGGTATCGCCGATCGCCGCGGTCGCCATGTTTGCGATCGTCGTCTCCATGGCGCCGACGGTGCTGGCCGGCGGCACCGTCGAACTGCGGTTGTTCGAGGTCCTGCCAGGGATCGACGTCGCTTTGCGGGCCGATGCGCTCGGCATGGTATTCGCCACTGTCTCTTCGCTTCTGTGGATCGTGGCCGCGGTCTACTCCATCGGTTATATGCGGCACTTGCACGAGCACGCGCAGACCCGCTTTTTCGCCTGCTTCGCCACCAGCCTCGCGGCCGCAGTGGGCGGCGCCTTCGCCGCAAATCTGTTCACGCTGGTTATCTTCTACGAGGTGCTGAGCCTCGTCACCTATCCGCTCGTCTACCACCACGAGGACGAAGAAGGATGGCGGGGCAGCCGCAAGTATCTCGTCTATCTGATGGGCGCTTCGAAAAGCGTGCTTCTCGCTGCTTTGGCGCTGACCTATCACATCGCCGGGTCGCTCGACTTCGTGAGGGGCGGGTTGCTGACCGGCGCCAATGCCTCGGCGACGCTGCTCACTGTCGTCTATTTCTGCTATCTGTTCGGCTTCGCCAAGGCGGCGGTGATGCCGATGCATGCCTGGCTGCCCGCCGCAATGGTGGCGCCGACGCCTGTCAGCGCGCTCTTGCATGCCGTGGCGGTCGTCAAAATGGGCGTCTTCTGCGTGCTGCGGGTGATCTTTCATGTTTTTGGCGTCAGCACGGTCGGGGAACTGGGCCTTGGGGTCGCCACGGCCTATTTGGTCTCATTCACCATCCTGATGGCATCGGTCTACGCGCTGACGCGCGACGACCTGAAGGCGAGGCTTGCCTATTCGACCGTCAGCCAGCTCTCCTACATCGTGTTGGGCGCGGTACTCCTATCGCCGCTGGCCATGGTCGGCGGGATCATCCACATCGCCGCGCATGCATTCTCCAAGATCACGCTCTTTTTCTGCGCGGGGTCGATCTATTGCGCGTCCGGAAAACGCAACATCAGCGACATGGCGGGCATCGGCCGGAGGCTTCCCTGGACGATGGGGGCATTCTTCGTCGCGTCGCTGAGCATGATCGGCATCCCGCCGACGGCAGGTTTCGTCAGCAAGTGGTATCTGGCGGAGGGCTCGGTAGAGGCCGGACAGATGGCTTTCCTGGCCGTGCTGCTCGCAAGTTCGGTCCTCAATGCCGCCTATTTTCTGCCGGTCAGCTACACCGCCTTTTTCGAGGCGGAGACCAAGGAGAGCCGGGCGCCGGTCCGCGAAATCCCGCTTGTTGCGATCCCGCTGGTCGCGACCGCGATCCTATCAGTGCTGATGGGCATCTTCCCCTACTATTTCCTCACCCTCGCGGACGGAGTGATCCGATGATCAAGCCTGTCGTCGATTTCTTTGGTGACGCGCAATATGCGAGGTTGCGCCGGCGGCTGTTCTATCTGGTGCTCGTCCTGATCGTCGCCGCCGACTTCCTGGTTCCCCGCGACCACGCCGAATACCTGTGGGAGCGGCTGCCGGGCTGGCCGGCGGCGTACGGCTTCGGCTCCTGCGTGCTGCTCATCTTCGTTTCCAAGTTTCTCGGTCATCGCGCCGGGCTGATGCGGCGCGAGGACTACTATGATTGATTTCGTCCACCCGGCTCTCATCTTCATTCTAGGCGCTCTGCCGATCCCGTTCTTAACGGGACCGGTGCGTAAAGCCTATCTCGTGCTGATCCCGGTACTGGCGATCGTCGCCGTCACGGCGATAGAGCCCGGCAGTCATGGCGAGACGCAGTTCCTCGGCCAGGACATTCTGGTTGCGAAGGCCGACAAGCTCAGCATCGTCTTCGCGACCGTCTTCACCATCATGGCGCTGATCGGCACGGTCTATGCATTGCACCTTTCCGGCGCCGGCCAGCATGTGGCCGCCTTCGTCTATGTCGGCAGCGCGCTCGGGGTGG